>DATIOU010000091.1:0-110034 GCA_035472835.1 Streptosporangiaceae bacterium
GGCACCGCGTCTATAAGACCGAGGACCCGCGAGCGACGCATCTGCGCCGCATGTCGGGCGAGCTAGCGGACGCCCACGGGGACGACACGTATTACCGGATGTCGCGGCGTATGGAAGAAGTCGTCCTGGACGAGAAAGGCCTGTACCCGAATGTCGACTTCTTCGCCGCCACCGTCTACCACTACCTCGGCATCCCGACAGACCTGTTTACGCCTGTCTTCTCGGCGAGCCGGATGGCCGGATGGACCGCCCACGTGATCGAGCAGCACGCCGACAACCGGCTGATCAGGCCGGATAGCGAGTACATCGGGGATCGCGGCCTCAG
The DNA here is from genome assembly GCA_035472835.1 of Streptosporangiaceae bacterium. Classification (GTDB taxonomy): domain Bacteria; phylum Actinomycetota; class Actinomycetes; order Streptosporangiales; family Streptosporangiaceae; genus JAJYUU01. Next base: position 326 of record DATIOU010000091.1, read on the forward strand.
CTGGGTGCCGCTCGATGCCCGGTGAAGCATTCCGCGAAGGGACTAGCACGTGAGGCCAGGACGCGGCCGGACGTCGGTAGTCGCGACGGCCAGCGCCGCGGGCCGCGGCTGCTCAGGCAGCTTCCGTACGGGCTCGTCATGGCCGGGATCGTGGCCGGATTGGCCATCGCGCGTGGCGGTGGGCAGGCCGTCCGGGGCGGTACGTTGGTAATAGCTGGCGCGCTGCTAGCGGGATCGCTAGCCAGGCTAGTACTGCCAGAAGGTAAGGCCGGGATGCTCGGGTCACGACGACGTGCTGTGGACGTCGGGATACTCGGCGTGCTCGGCGTCGGCCTGCTGGTCGCAGGCCTGATCGTTGTGGTCCCGCGGTGATGAGCGGCGCTGCCCGGATCAAGGTTTTGAGGACGCAGCCGGGCGCGTGGCCGGCTGGTCAGGTATCGCCGTGGCAACGGCGCCAGCGCGATGGAGGGAACGCTGCAGAATGGCGAAGGTAAAGGTGGTCAACCCCGTCGTTGAGCTCGACGGCGACGAGATGACGCGCATCATCTGGCAGTTCATTAAGGACCAGCTGATCTTGCCTTATCTGGATATCGATCTCGAGTACTACGACCTGTCCATCCAGAACCGCGATGCGACAGATGACCAGGTGACGGTCGACGCGGCCAACGCGATCAAACGGAACGGCGTCGGTGTCAAGTGCGCCACCATCACGCCTGACGAGGACCGCGTCGCCGAGTTCGGGCTCAAGAAGATGTGGCGATCGCCGAACGGCACCATCCGGAACATCCTGGGCGGCGTGGTCTTCCGCGAGCCGATCGTGGTCTCGAGCATCCCCCGCTTCGTGCCTGGTTGGACGCACCCGATCGTGATCGGCCGGCATGCGCACGGCGACCAGTACCGCGCCACGGACTTCGTGGTGCCGGGCCCCGGATCGGTGCGCATCACGTTCGTGCCGGACGGGGGGGGCGCGCAGCCCATGGACTTCGAGGTCGCCAAGTTCGCCGGCCCCGGCGTCGCGATGGGCATGTACAACTTCGACGATTCGATCCGCGACTTCGCCCGCGCGACGATGCGGTTTGCGCTCGACCGGGGCTTCCCGCTGTACCTGTCGACGAAGAACACGATCCTCAAGGCCTACGACGGCCGCTTCAAGGACATTTTCGCCGAGGTCTTCGAGACCGAGTTCAAGGCCGAGTTCGAGGTGGCCGGCATCACCTATGAGCACCGGCTGATCGATGACATGGTCGCGCAGGTGATCAAGGGCGACGGCGGCATCGTCTGGGCCTGCAAGAACTATGACGGCGACGTCGAGTCCGACATTATCGCCCAGGGCTTCGGCTCGCTCGGCCTGATGACCAGCGTCCTGATGACTCCAGATGGCAAGACCGTCGAGGCCGAGGCCGCGCACGGCACCGTGACTCGGCACTACCGGCAGCACCAGCAGGGCAAGCCCACCTCCACGAACCCCATCGCCTCGATCTTCGCGTGGACGCGCGGCCTGGCGCACCGCGGCAAGCTGGACGGAACGCCCGAGGTCACCAAGTTCGCCGAAACGCTGGAGCGGGTCTGCGTAGAGACCGTCGAGAGCGGCAAGATGACGAAGGACCTGGCGCTCCTGGTCGGCCCGGAGACGCCGTACCTGACCACCGAGGAGTTCCTGGCAGCGCTCGATGAGAACCTGCGCGCGGCCATGACCGGGTCCTGATCTAGCGTCAGCATTGCTAGGCAACGTCTGGGCATTGCAGCTGTCGAAGGAGATCAACGAGAGATGGCCCGCAGAGGGAAGGTAACGGTAGTCGGCGCCGGGTTCTACGGCTCGACGACGGCGCAGCGGCTGGCTGAGTTCGACATCTTCGATGAGGTCGTGCTCACCGACATCGTCGAGGGCAAGCCAGAGGGCCTGGCTCTGGACATGAACCAGTCGCGACCGGTCGAGGGCTTCGAGACCAAGGTCACCGGCCAGACCACCGGGCCGGCGGGCGAAGGCTACGAGGCCATCGGCGGCTCGGACATCGTGATCATCACGGCAGGCCTGCCCCGCAAGCCTGGCATGAGCCGGATGGACCTGATCGGCGTCAACGCCAAGATCGTCCGCAGCGTCACCGAGCAGGTCGTCAAGCACGCCCCCGATGCGGTCCTGATCGTCGTCTCGAACCCGCTCGACGAAATGACGGCCCTGGCGGCAAAGGTCTCGGGCTTCCCGGCCCACCGCGTGATGGGCCAGGCTGGCATGCTCGACACTGCTCGGTTCAGCTACTTCGTGGCCGAGCGCCTCGGCCTCCCGGTCGGGTCCGTCCGCACCCTGACGCTCGGCTCCCACGGCGACACCATGGTCCCGGTCCCGTCGGCGTGCCTCGTCGATGGCAAGCCGCTGGCCGATCTCCTGCCCGCCGCAGACATCGACCTGCTCGTCGAGCGCACGCGCAACGGCGGCGCCGAGATCGTGGCCCTCCTCAAGACCGGCTCGGCTTACTACGCTCCCTCCGCGGCCGCGGCCAGGATGGCTCGCGCGGTCGCCGAGGACTCTGGTGCGGTGCTGCCGGTCTGCGCCTGGGTCGACGGCCAGTACGGGATCTCGGGTGTCTACCTCGGCGTTGAGGCCGAGCTAGGCTCCGTCGGCGTCCGTCGCGTCGTGGAGCGCGACCTCACCGACTCCGAGCGCGCCGCCCTGCACGAGGCAGCCGCAGCGGTGCGCGCCAAGCAAGCCGACGTCGCGACCCTGTAGTCGAGGTTGTCCGTGGCCAGACTGCACAGTTTCGTCGACCGCAAACCCAGGCAAACTAGGACTCAAGATCGCCTAAAACTGTGCAACGTCCTGCGGCTGCCACCGAGGGCTTCACGCGCGGCGGAGGTTAGCCACTGGCGAGGCGACGCAGCGCGAGCTCCGCATACAAGGCGGTGCCGTCCGGGAGCACCGCGTCGTCGAAGCAGGCCTCCGCGGAGTGGTTGAACGGCGCCGTGAACGGGTCGGTGTCGGGCGCGCACGCGCCGAGCATCAGGAACGCTCCCGGCACGTGCTCAAGAACATAGGAGAAGTCTTCAGATCCCGTCAGCGGGTTCGGCGCGGTGATGTAGCGGCCGTCGCCGAGCACGTCAGCGACCGTCTGCACGGCGAACGTCAGCTCGGCGCCGTCGTTCACGGTCACCGGATACCCATCGCGGAAGTCGGCGGTCGCGCTGAGGCCGTGCGCCGTCGCGATGTCGGTGGCTATGCGCGGCGCGGCAGCCTGCACGGCCGCGCGGGCTCCCGGCGAGAAGGACCTTACTGTCGCGACGAACTGAGCATCGTCCGGTATCACGTTGTCGACGGTGCCCGCGTGGAAGGTGCCGACCGTCACAACAACCGGGTCGAACACGTCGAACCGTCGCGTCACCATCGTCTGCAGTGCCAGCACGATCTCGCACGCGACCGGTATCGGGTCGGCCGCGTTCTGTGGCTGCGATCCATGGCCGCCACGTCCGTGCACGGTGACATGCAGGGTGTCAGCGGCCGCCATCAACGTGTCGGCCCGGCTGGCCAGCAGGCCAAACGGCAGCAGGCCCGACACCACGTGCAGCGCGTACGCCGCCACCGGCGGCTCGCCCGCGGCATCCAGCACGCCTTCCTCGACCATGACGCGCGCGCCGCCCGGGCCTTCTTCACCGGGCTGGAACATGAAAACTACATTCCCGGCCAGCTCATGCTGCCTCGCCGAGAGGAGCCTGGCCGCGCCCGCCAGCATGGCGGTGTGCAGGTCGTGCCCGCAGGCGTGCATCGCTCCGTCGATCAGGGAGGCATAAGGCAGGCCAGTCCGCTCGGTGACCGGCAGCGCGTCCATATCGGCGCGGAGGAGAACGGTGTTGCCAGGCCGTGCGCCGCGCAGCACAGCCGTGACGGAGCTCAGGCTCTCGCCCAGCCTGATTTCCAGCGGAAGGCCGTCCAGAGAGTCCAGCACCTTGCGCTGAGTGCGGGGCAGGTCCAGGCCGATTTCCGGCTCGGCGTGAATCGCCCGGCGAAGTCTCGTCAGCTCAGTCGCGATAGCGACGGCATCGTCGTGTACACCCGCCACGGGCCACCTGTCCTTCCGGGAACCACTCATTCGGTCAAACATCGCGATACTGCCATAGGTGAAAAAGCGGCGCCACAAGGTGACCTGCAGTGCGCGCCGCCCGGAGAGGCTGGGCGAGTACGGCTTGGTTCAGCGGGGAGACTGCTTAGACTGTTGCAAACTACCGCGCGGCCGAGTTCCGGCTGCTGCCCGGGACGCGTGACGGCAGCGCGTCACCGCAAGCCGAACTGACGAGGGTCGGGGATCCGGACGTGAATGGCGTCGGCTGGGATATTCTCCTCGTCCTTGCCGTGATATTGATCGGCGGGTTCTTCGCGGCCGCCGAGATGGCGCTCGTCTCGCTGCGCGAGGGTCAGGTCCGGTCGCTGGCCAGGCACGGCAAGCGGGGCGAGCGAGCCGCGCGTCTGGCCCAAGATCCCAACAGGTTCCTGTCATCAGTCCAGATCGGCGTGACGGTGGCCACGCTGCTGTCTGGTGCGTTCGGCGCGGCACTGCTGTCGGACCGGCTGGGGAACGAGCTCAGGAAGGTCATGCCGCACGATGTCGCGGTTCCCGTATCGCTGATCGCGGTGACCCTGATCATCTCGTTTTTCACGCTCGTCTTCGGCGAGCTCGCACCCAAGCGGCTGGCCCTGCAGCGCGCGGAGCGCGTTTCACTAGTCGCGGGCCCGGTGGTGGACCGCCTTGCCATGATCGCGCGGCCGGTGGTCTGGCTGCTGTCGAAGTGCACGAACCTGGTCGTCCAGCTGCTCGGCGGCGACCCGGCGCAGGCCCGCGGCGTCATGACTGACGAGGAGCTCCGCGACCTGGTAGCGGGACATCAGGCGCTGAGCCCAGACGAGCGGCACATCGTCGGCGAGGTCTTTGATGCCGGCAAGCGCCAGGTCCGTGAGGTGCTCGTGCCGCGAACCGAGGTTGAGTTCTTGCCGGCCTCGATGCCGCTCGCCGAGGCGACAGCCGTGGCCGAGCATGCCAGGTACTCGCGCTTCCCCGTGTACCAGGAGTCGTACGACGACGTCATCGGCTTCGTGCACTCGAGAGACCTGCTGGACCGACGGCCCGATTCCGACTCGCGCAAGGTCGGTGAGGTGTGCAGGCCGGTCAAGTTCCTGCCGATCAGCAAGATGGTCCTGTCGGCGCTGTCGGAGATGCGTAAGGACCGGGCGCACCTGGCCATCGTGGTCGACGAATACGGCGGCACCGCGGGCATCGTCACGCTCGAGGATCTCGTCGAGGAGCTGATCGGCGACATCCAGGACGAGTACGACGAGGAAATCAGCCATCCGCGCCAGCTGCACGGCGGCGAGCTTGAGGTTGACGGTCTGCTGAACCTCGACGAGTTCGCCGAGCAGACCGGGCTGGAACTGCCCGAGGGGCCATACGAGACCGTGGCCGGCTACCTGCTCGCGGCGCTCGGTCATCTGCCCGACAGCGGCGAGTCAGCCGAGGTCGACGGGCGCCGGCTGACGGTCACCCAGCTGGACGGCCGCCGTATCGCCCGCGTGCTGGTCAGTCCGGCGGCGCCCGCTGCCGAGGACGAACCGGACGAGACGACGTCAGCGGGGTAGCCGGCCGTCGGCCACTAGAATCGACGCCATGGCGGACGGCGATCACGGCAGCCCGGACCTCGAGTCCCGCCCGGTCCTGGTGGTCGATTTCGGCGCCCAGTATGCCCAGCTGATCGCCAGGCGGGTGCGCGATTGCCACGTGTATTCCCAGGTCGTGCCCAGCACGATGCCGGTGGAGGACATGCTGGCCAAGAACCCATCCGCCGTCATCTTGTCCGGCGGCCCGTCGTCGGTGTACGCGCCCGGCGCTCCGCCTGCCCCGGCGGGCCTGCTCACGGCGGGCGTTCCCATCCTGGGCATCTGCTACGGCTTTCAGCTCATGGTCCGCGATCTCGGCGGCCAGGTCCTCAATTCGGGAACGGGCGAGTACGGGGCGACTGCGCTGCGTACCTCCGCGGCCGGCGGCGTGCTCCTGGCTGGCCTGCCGCCCGAGCAGCGGGTCTGGATGTCGCACGGGGACTCGTGTGCGGCGGCGCCGCCGGGCTTCGCGATCACGGCTACGACGGCGGGGACGCCGGTGGCGGCGGCCGAGGCGCCCGAGCGCCAGCTTTATGGCATGCAGTTCCACCCTGAGGTGCTGCACACCGAGCACGGCATGGCCATGCTGCGTGCCTTCCTGGCTGCCGCGGGCTGCGAGCCTACATGGACCATGCGCGGCGTCATCGAGGAGCAGACGGAGCGGATCGCCGCGCAGGTGGGCTCCGGCCGGGCAATCTGCGGCCTCTCGGGCGGCGTGGACTCGGCCGTTGCCGCGGCGCTGGTCCAGCGCGCCATCGGCGACCGGCTGACGTGCGTCTTCGTCGACCACGGCCTGCTGCGGGGCGGGGAGGCCGGGCAGGTCGAGAAGGACTTCGTGGCCGCGACCGGCGTGGCGCTCAAGGTGGTCGACGCCGCCGACGTTTTCGTCGGCGCGCTGACCGGCGTCAGCGACCCCGAGGAAAAGCGCAAGATCATCGGCCGCGAGTTCATCCGCGCGTTCGAGGAAGCTGCGCGCGAGATAGCCGGGGAGAACGAGGCGGCCACGTTCCTCGTCCAGGGCACGCTCTATCCGGACGTGGTGGAGTCGGGCGGCGGGACCGGCACGGCCAACATCAAGTCGCACCACAATGTCGGCGGCCTGCCCGACGACCTGAAGTTCGAGCTTGTCGAGCCGCTGCGCGACCTGTTCAAGGACGAGGTACGCCAGGTCGGTACCGAGCTCGGCCTGCCAGCTGAGATCGTCTGGCGGCAGCCGTTCCCGGGGCCAGGGCTCGCGATCCGGATCGTCGGCGAGGTCACGGCGGAGCGACTGCGGATCGTGTCCGCGGCCGACGCGATCGTGCGGGCAGAATTGTCCGCCGCCGGCCTCAACCGGCAGAGCTGGCAGTGCCCGGTCGTGCTGCTCGCCGACGTCAGGTCGGTCGGCGTGCAAGGCGACGGGCGCAGCTACGGTTACCCGATCGTCCTGCGTCCCGTCACCAGCGAGGACGCGATGACTGCCGACTGGGCGCGCCTGCCGGATACCGTGCTCGCCCGGATCTCAACGCGGATCACGAACGAGGTGCCTGAGGTCAATCGGGTCGTGCTCGATATCACCAGCAAACCCCCGGGCACTATCGAGTGGGAGTGACGCTCGCGGCACTCTGACCAGGTGCCGGGTCTGTCTCAGGGGCGAATCCAGGCTTGCACCTTATGTGCCGTCAGGCTCATGGCTCCCGGCGAGTTACCGCAACGACTCGGGCGGGCCGAGCCTGGCCGGTGTGCTCGCGGTGCACTGGCTGCCCGGCTTGATCTTGCCTGGGTACATGACCCGGCGTATCACAGCGCCGTCGGGACAGGCTGATCCGCTACTGCCGGCTTACGTGGTGACATGCCTTGTCAGCAAGGCGGCGATCGCGCATCCGGGCCGGTGTCCACGGCCGCGCGGAGGAGCCGCGCCTGAGCACTCCGGACAGCACCCCGTCGAATTGAAGGGGGTGAGACCAGCCCACTCGTGCTTTCTTAGCAGACGACGAAGCTCGGCGTTCTCCGCACGCAGGTAAGCCTCCGTGTCACTCATAACGCCTTCTATCTGGCTGGCCGCTGCATAAGGCACAGCACCACTTCGGACGATATCAGGCGGGCGGCAGACGGCTGGTCCCTCTCGCGCGCCGGTTACCCGCCAACTGTGCCGGTTCACCAAGGTTCGATGAGGCAGCTGAACCGAGTCAGCGGGATCGCCGATTGCTTCGTCACCGCGGCCGCTGGGCAGCGGCCAGATCATTCGGCCCGGTTCGGGCTGGTTCGGTGTGGTCGAGGTCGCAGTGGATGGCGGGGGGCGGCACGCCTCTGCAATGTCACATCGTGAAGCGGAGATTTCTGGCCGCGCGGTCACCGAAATCGTCGTTCCCGGTCCAGGTGACCTTGCCGGTGTCGATCTGAGTCTGCGGGTCAATCCTTCCGCAGGCGAGTTGGATGAACGTCAGCGTGTCGGTGGTGATGGTGACATCGGGGTTGTCGATGTGATCGACCTGTCTGGCGCGGCCGTCGACTACCACGGACAGGTCGCGCTTGATCGGGCCGGTGAGGCGGAAGACGATGCTAGCGCCGTCGGGCAGGCCGATCTTCTTGCCCACGATGTAGCCGAGCGAGCCTTCCACCTCGGCGAGGGCGATCTCGGCGCGCGGGTCCGTGTCGTCAGTCGGCCAGCCGAGCGGTGTCGTCATGTCACGCTCGTGCACCCAGAAGTCGAAGACGCGTATCTCGAGGAACCGGCCGTAAGTCTTCGGGCCAACCGGAGTCCAGCACGGCACGCTCAGATCAAAATCGCGGAGGCCCGCGATATCGGCGCGGCGGTCGGCGAATATCTCGCTGATCCGCTTAGCGAACGAAGCGTCGTTGAGCGTGGACACCTGCTCCTTGTAGGGCTCGACGCGGCTGAACGGCGGAAGCTCCTCGACGCTGCCAGGCAGCCATCCGCTCATGACGCGCTCCATCATGCCGAGATGAATGACGACATCACGAGCCCGCCAGTCCGGGCAGAGCGACTGGACCTGCCACTGCTCGCCGTTCATGCGCGCGCAGAGGGTCTCGATCGCGTCGTAGCACTGCGCTAGCGCGTCCCGCGTCCTCACGAGCTCGGTCACGGCGTCTCCTTCTGAATGGTGATCCAGTCCCTGGCCTCGAGATACGGACCGAACGTCTTGGCGATCGCGTGCAGGTCCGCTGGACGCTTCGGCCGCTGCACTTCATACAGGTTCGGGAAGTCGAGCCAGCTCGTCATCAGCCGCCAGAGCCGGACGGCTCCCGGGCCGGCTGGCGGCTCGATGATCACTGGGCCGAACAGCGCGCGATCGCCGTCGAACACCAGCGTAGGCACCCCCCAGGCGCCCACGCTCGTCGCGCGGTCATGGTCGGCCCGGACCTCGTCGCCTGTCGTGGCGTCGTCGATCGCCGCGTCCACGAGGCCCGGATCGAGATCGAGCTGGGCGAGGAGTTCAGCGGCCACCTCCCGCCGGTGCGGTTTGCGGCCCTCGACGTGCAACGCCGTGCCGGCTGCGAAATACCAGCGGTCGAGCAGTTCTGGGTCCAGCCTGCGCAGCAAGGCCCCGACCCGCATCATCGACCAGCCGTAGGACCACTCGCGCTCCCATGGGTGCTTCTTGCCCTCGGTCCGGTTGATCTCCTCAAGGCTGAAGAATCGCCAGCCGACAGCCAGGCCGAGCTGATCGCGCACATCGCGGATCCACAACGAGGCCTGATAGGCCCACGGGCACATGATGTCAAAGTGGAAGTCGACGCTGGTGATCTCGGCCCCGGGGCCAGCGGTCACTGCCATCGCTCGACGGTCGGCTCGAGCAACAGCGCGTCGTACCCAGGGGGAGTCGGCCCAAGTGGCAGCGGCGTGCCGGGTTCGATGGCCGTGTAGCGGACACCGCTCCGCGGCCGGCCGTCTCCGACCAGCGTGCCTTCGACGGCGAACTCGCAGACAGGGCCGCCTGCGACCCGCGCTGGCTCCCGTCCGCTCCACGCTTCCATCAAGATCCAGCTCGTGGACGGGGCCGGCAGCCCGCCGGTCGGGAGCATGCCCATCACCTCCGCTTCTTCGACCCCCGCCGACATGCTGTGATGCCACTGGATGAAGTCGTGGCGCGTCGCCATCGCGACGAACGCGCGCCTACTCGGGTACGCGACGACAGCGACGCGGTGCCAGTTGCCGGGACTGGCGACGACATCGGCCACGAAGCACAGCTTCGCGCCGATCGACGCCAGGACGCCGAGCGGTGCGTAGCGCACGGCGGAATCGTGGCTGCTGAATTCCGCACCACCAGCGCGGGCATACAGCGCCTCGGCCCGAAACCTCGTCAGGTTCAGCATGTAAATGGGCCCGTCGGCCGCCGGCGACCTCAGTCGCTTGCCGTAATCGCTGTTAATTCGTCCGTAAGGCGGCACTTGAGGACGATAGATTTCCGGGCGCATCACTGTCAATTGGCCCCGGCTGTACCGGGCTGGGTTAGGTCACCCTCGTCTGCTCCAGCGGGATGTCTGTGTAGGACTTGGCGGCGGCGATGTCCCGCAGCCGATCGAGCGCCGTCCAGACCTCGGTGAAGCTCGTATAGATGGGAACGGGGCCGAGTCGGAGCCTGTCCGGTGTCCGGTAGTCACCGACCACACCGTCGCGGATCAGGGCCTGGCTGATCTGCCAGGCGTCGTCGTGCCGGAGGGTGACATGACCGCCGCGCCGCGCCGCTTCGCGCGGCGAGGCCAGCGCGAAGCCTAGCGGGACAAGCCATTCGTCGGCGAGCGCGATCAGGTAGGTCGTGAGCTCGATGCTCTTAGCCCGGATGGCCGGCATGCCCGCCTCTCCGAGCAGGCGGGCGCCTTCCTCGACGGCGACGGCGCCGATGATGTTCGGCGTCCCGGTCTGGTACGCGTCGATGCCTGGCGCGGGGTCGTAGCGCGGACCCATCTCGAACTGCTCGCGCTGGCCAAACCAGCCCCAGATGGGCTGGCGGAGCTGCGGCTGAAGGGATTCGCGCACGTAGACAAAGCCAGGGGCGCCGGGTCCGGCGCTCATGTACTTATACGTGCAGCCGACAGCCAGGTCGGCGCCCGCAGCATCGAGTTCGACCGGGACGGCGCCGACCGAGTGGGACAAGTCCCAGAGCGCCAGCGCGCCTGATTCATGCACGCGTGCAGTCAGGGTGCTCATGTCGGCCAGCGCGCCGCTGCGGTACGCGACGTGCGACAGGCTAACAAGCGCGGCGCGCGCATCGAGCGCGTCGGTGAGCGCGCGCTCGCTCACGCCGTCATCTGGGTCGGTGTGGATCTGGCGGAGCTCGTATCCGCGCTGGGCGGCGATGCCCTCGAGCACATAGCGGTCGGTGGGAAAGTTGTCGTCGTCGGTGATGATGACGTCGCGACCGGGCCTGGCGTCCAGCACGGCGCCGGCAAGCTTGTACAGGTTGACCGTGACTGAATCGCAGACGAGGACCTGTCCGCTGGCAGCGCCGATGAGGTGCTCGGCGATCATCTCGCCCGCCTCGCGCGGCAACCTGATCCACTTCTCCCAGGACCTGACCAGGCCGACACCCCAGTCCTGGTCGACGACTTCCGCGATCCGTGCCTGCGTACGCACCGGGAGCGGCCCCAGTGAGTTGCCGTCCAGGTAGATGAGGTCACGATCCTGCCGAACGAACCGGTCGCGGAACGATGCGAGCTGATCGGCGCTGTCCAGAGCCTGCGCATATGACGGATCTGCGGAGAAAGTCGTCACGGGTCCACCCTAACTGAGTAGCTCTGACGGGACGCGGTACCCGGCTGAGCCTCAGGTAACACTCGGCTCGCAGCCGCGCCGGGACTACATCTGGCAGGGGCCATCAGCCGGCCTGCCGGGTGACTGCCACCGGCCGGCGTGCCGAGAGTCACCGTAGGATCGGCGTATGGCTCATGAAGATCGGGTTGCTCGCGTCTTGGTGATCGTTGCCCACCCGGACGATGTTGACTTCGGGGCCGCAGGCACCATCGCCCAATGGACGGATGCCGGCCTGGACGTCAGCTACTGCATGGTCACAAACGGCGAGGCAGGTGGTAGCGACCGGTCTGTACCACGGACTGAGATGGCGGCGATCAGGCAGGCTGAGCAGACCGCGGCCGCCAAGCAGGTAGGCGTGCATGAACTGCACTTCCTTGGATATCCCGACGGCCGCATCGAGCCGTCGATCGCGCTGCGCCGCGACCTCGCCCGCGTCATCAGGTTGCTGAGGCCCGATCGGGTTGTCTGCCAGTCGCCGGAGCGCAATTACCTGCGGATGGGCGCGAGCCATCCCGACCACCGAGCGGCCGGCTCAGCGGCGCTGGACGCTGTGTATCCGGACTCGCGGAACCCCTTCGCCTTTCCGGAACTGCTGGCTGAGGAGGAGCTCGAGCCGTGGACCGTCCGTGAGGTCTGGATCTCCGGCAGCCCGGCTCCGACGACATATATTGACATCACCGACACATTCCATCGGAAGGTCGCCGCGCTTCGGTGCCATGTCAGCCAGATCAGTGATCCTGACGGGCTCGAAGGATTCCTCCGCGGCTGGCTGAGCAGAGCGGCGGCGCAAGGGGGTCTGCCCGACGGCAGGCTCGCGGAGACGTTCCAGGTCTTGCAGACCAGCTAGGCGTACGGCACCGCCTAATTGCGACGCGAGGGACTGGTGCGGCGGGGACGAGCAGCCTAGGTTTGCCTCAGGCACATCTGCCATGTCTCCGGAGGTGTCAGCGCATGACGCAAATCAAGGTTACGGTCGACGGCGTCAAGTACGCCGACGAAGTCGAACCCCGCCTGCTGCTCGTTCACTACCTCAGGGAAGTCTTGGGGAAGACCGGCACTCCAGTCGGCTGCGACACTTCAAACTGCGGTGCATGCACCGTGCTCATGGACGGCGTCTCGGTCAAAAGCTGCTCGGTTCTGGCGGTGCAGGCCGACGGGTGCGACGTGACGACCATTGAAGGCCTGGCCAACGGCGAGCTGCATCCGGTGCAGCGTGCCTTCCATGAAGAGCACGCGCTGCAGTGTGGTTACTGCACGCCCGGCATGATCATGGCAGCCACTGATTTGCTCCGTGACAACCCTCACCCGACGGATGAGGAGATCCGGGACGGGCTGGAAGGCAATCTCTGCCGCTGTACCGGCTACGAGAACATAGTCCGCGCGGTCAGGCGCGCCGCCCAAGCAGGAGTCGCCCCATGACCGCGACCGCGGAAGCGCCGTCCCCCGAGATTGGCCAGGCCAGGCTGCGCAAGGAAGACGCCAAGCTCGTCACCGGCCAGACCAACTGGACCGACAACATCAAGCTGAACGGCATGCTGCAGATGGCGTTCCTGCGCAGCCCGTACGCGCACGCCAAGATCAGCAGGGTTGACGTCAGCGGCGCGCTCGATCAGCCCGGCGTGATCGCCGCTTACTGCGGTGCCGACTTCGCCGCCGAGCAAGGCAGCCTGCCGTGCGCGTGGCCGGTGACGCCGGACATCATCATCCCGCCGCACCCGCCGATGGCCGTCGACGAGGTCCGTTACGTGGGTCAGGCGGTCGCGGTCGTCATCGCCCGGGACCGGTACGCGGCCGCAGACGCGATTGCGTCGATCGACGTGGACTACGAGCCGCTCCCGCCTGTGCTTGACATGCGCGCCGCGCTCGCGGCGGACTCGCCTAAGGTCCACGACGCCGGCAACAAGAGCTACGAATGGGTCTTTGCCAACGGTGATGTAGACGCGGCGTTTCGGGACGCTCCGGTGGTGCTCGAGCGCAACTACCGCCAGCAGCGTCTGATCCCGTGCGCGATGGAACCGCGGTCGGTCGTCGCGCAGTGGATAAGCGACGAAGTCACGGTTTGGTCGGCCACGCAGATCCCGCACGTCTTGCGGTTCGCGCTGTCGGCGTTCTTCGGCATCCCCGAGCAGAACGTGCGCGTCATCGCACCGGACGTCGGCGGCGGCTTCGGCTCGAAGCTTCAGGTCACCGCCGAGGAGGTACTCGCGGTGCTGGCCAGCCGCAAGGTCGGCAAGCCGGTGAAGTGGACCGAATCGAGAACCGAGGGCAACCTCACCGTGCATCACGGCCGCGACCAGTGGCAGCAGATCAAGATCGCTGCGGATCGCGATGGCCGGATCCGCGGACTATCGGTTGACCTGCTGGCAGACATGGGTGCATACCTGATGCTGGTCACGCCCGGCGTACCGCTGCTCGGCGCCTTCATGTTCCCGGCGATCTACAAGATGGACGCGTACTCCTTCAAGTGCACCGGCGTCTTCACGACCAAGATGCCGACGGACGCTTACCGTGGCGCCGGACGCCCGGAGGCTACGTTCGCGATCGAGCGGATCATGGATGAGCTCGCGACCGAGCTCGGTATGGAGCCGATGGAGCTGCGGGAACGGAACTGGATCAAGCACGAGGAGTTCCCGTACACGACCATCTGCGGCCTGACGTACGACTCGGGTAACTACGAGGCAGCCACCGCCAAGGCGAAAGAGCTGTTCGACTATGACGGCCTGAGGCGAGAGCAGGCCGAGCGCAACGCCCGGGGCGACACGGTGCGGCTCGGCATCGGCATTTCCACCTTCACGGAGATGTGCGGCCTGGCCCCGTCCAGGGTCCTCGGCTCGCTGTCCTACGGTGCCGGGGGCTGGGAGCACGCGTCCATCCGGATGCTGCCCACCGGCAAGGTCGAGGTCGTGACCGGCTCCAGCGCACACGGCCAGGGACACGAGACCGCGTGGAGCCAGATCGTGGCCGATCAGCTCGGCGTCCCATTCGAGGACATCAGGGTCCTGCACGGCGACACCCAGGTCTCGCCGAAGGGCATGGACACCTACGGTTCTCGCTCGCTCGCCGTCGGCGGGCTAGCGCTGGTCCAGGCCTGCGACAAGGTCATCGTGAAAGCGAAGGTGATCGCCGCCGCAATGCTCGAGGCGTCGGCAGACGACCTGGAGTTCTCGGCGGGCCGGTTCTCGGTCCGGGGCGACCCGGAAGCGGCCAGGTCGATTCAGGAAATCGCGCTTGCCACGTTCGCGGCGCACGCCTTGCCAGACGGCGTCGAGCCTTCGCTGGACTCCGACGCGACGTACGACCCGGACAACTTCTCCTTCCCGCACGGCACCCACCTGTGCGCAACCGAGGTGGACACCGAAACGGGGTTCGTGAAGATCCGCACCTATGTCGCGGTCGACGACGTGGGCGTAGTGGTCAACCCAATGATTGTAGAAGGCCAGGTACATGGCGGGGTGGCCCAGGGAATCGCGCAGGCGCTCTATGAGGAGGGCGTGTACGACGACGACGGCAACCTCGTCACCACCACGCTCGCCGACTACCTGGTTCCGGCCGCGCCAGACCTGCCTTCCTTGCTGACCGAGCGGACCACGACGCCGGCTAGCAACCGGCTGGGCGTGAAGGGCGTCGGCGAAGCCGGCACCATCGCGTCGACGCCAGCCGTCGTCAACTCGATTGTCGACGCGCTGCGTCCGCTCGGCGTTCGTGACGTCACGATGCCGTGCACGCCGGAGCGGGTATGGCGCGCGATCCAGTCGGCGCACGGCGCTAACGGCGAGGTTTCGCAGAGCGGAGGTACTGCATGATCCCGGCCAAGTTCGACTACGTTCGCCCGGCCACGGTCGAGGACGCGGTCAGCGCGCTGGCGGAGCGCGGCGAGGACGCCAAGGTGATCGCCGGCGGGCAGAGCCTGCTGCCGCTGCTGCGGCTGCGGTTGGCCTATCCGGAGCTGCTGGTCGATCTCGGGGGGATTGACGAGCTGATCGGCGTGGCCGACGAAGGCGACCACCTGCTAATCGGCGCCAGGACGACCCACTACCAGGTCGTGCACGACCCGCTGATCATGCAGCACTGCGGCCTACTCGCACAGGCGGCCGGCACTGTGGCCGACCCGGCGGTCCGCCACCGCGGCACGCTGGGCGGCTCGGTCGCGCACGCTGACCCGGCCGGCGACCTGCCAGCCGTGATCGTTGCGCTCGACGCAACGATGCTCGCTCGTGGTCCGGGCGGCGGACGCGAGATCGCTGCGCGCCATTTCTTCCTCGATTACTTGACGACTGCGCTCGGGCCTGGCGAGATCCTCACCGGCATCCGGGTGCCCAAGCTCGGGCCGGGCTGGGGATATCGTTATGAGAAGTTCCACCGGACCGCGCAGGCGTGGGCAATCGTCGGCGTCGCGGCGCTGGTACGGCGCTCCAACGGCCAGGTGGCCGAGGCCAGAGTCGGACTGACCAACATGGGCAGCGTTCCGATCAGGGCGGCCTCGGTGGAGGCGGCCGCGGCGGGAGCGCAGGCCAGCCCGGAGGCGCTGCGGGCAGCAGCCGCCAGCGCGGCCGATGGAACGCAGCCGCCTGCGGACCTGCACGGGGCGCCCGACTACCGGCGTCACCTCGCGCGGGTGCTGACCGGGCGCGCTCTGGAGGCAGCGGCAGGAGTCTGACAAATGGAGCTCGAGCACTCATTCTCAGTCCCGGTTCCAGAGGAACGGGCGTGGGAGGTGCTCCTGGATGTTGAGCGGGTGGCACCATGCATGCCGGGTGCCACCATCGACTCGGTCGACGGTGACGAGATTAAGGGCAGGATCAAGGTCAAGGTCGGACCGATCCAGATGACCTACGCCGGAACGGCTAAATTCACCGAGCGCGATCCGGCCGCGCACGTCATCACCCTCGAGGCAGCCGGCAAGGAAACCCGCGGCGCAGGCACAGCCTCGGCGACTGTCAGGTCGAAGCTCGAGAGCGCCGGCGATCAGACACACGTCATCGTGAACACATCGCTCAATGTGACCGGCAAGCCCGCGCAGTTCGGCCGCGGCGTGCTAGTCGAAGTCGGCGGCAGGCTGATCGGTATCTTCGCCGACAACCTCGCCGCGATGCTGGCCGCCGAGCAATCGCCTGCCCCGCAAGCGCCGGCTAGGCCCGAACCTGCCGTCGATACTGCCGCCGAGACGACGGCGGTCGCCGCTGCGCCCGCGGATTCCACGCCGGACGAAGCGCTGCCGATCGACGTACTCAACCTGAGCAGCCGGGCGTGGAGCAGCCTGCGTCAGGACGGCATCCAGACGCTGGGCGATCTCACCAGGCGGACCGAGCAGCAGCTACGCGCTATCGAGAACATCGGCCCGGCCTCGCTGGCCGACATCAAGAGCAAGCTCGCCGACCGCGGCCTGGCGCTCGCCGAATCGGCTGATAGGCCGGTTACGCCAGCACCTGCGGTGCCCGCTGACGTCAACGGCAGCCGCCCAGCCATGGGCCGGCATGCCGGACCCAGCGAGACCGACGCGGGCGAAGAACTCGCACAAGTCACCCCGCTGCGCCCGGCTAGGCACGAGTCGGTCGACGCGCCGGCACGGCACGAGCCAAGCACCTGGCAGCCGCCGGACAACGAGGCTATCGACTTGCTCGGCGTGGCGGGCTTGCCGGTCCTCAAGCGCGCGGTACCCGCGGCCGCCGCGCTCATCGCGATCCTGTTCGTGCTGCTCGGCATCCGCCGCCGTCGCGCACGGCACCGGGCGTAGCCGCCGCGGTCGCGGCGAAGAGCCGGGCGGTGGCGGCGTCCGCAACTGCGTCTGCGGTCACGACAGCGACGGCGCCGCCGCCCTACCGCGCATCAGTCGAGTGCCGACATCACGTGCTTGACCCGCGTGTAGTCGTCGAACCCGTACATCGACAGGTCCTTGCCGTAGCCGGAGTGCTTGAAGCCGCCGTGCGGCATCTCGGCGACGAGCGGGATGTGGGTGTTGATCCACACGCAGCCGAAGTCCAGGCCGCGCGCCATGCGCATCGCTCGGCCGTGGTCGGTCGTCCAGACCGACGACGCCAGGCCGTACTGGGTGCCGTTAGCCCAGCGCAGCGCCTCGTCCTCGTCGGTGAACTTCTGCATGGTGATGACGGGACCGAAGACCTCATTCTGGATGATCTCGTCGTTCTGGTCCAGCCCGTCGATGACGCTGGCCTCGAAGAAGTAGCCGCGCTCGCCAACGCGGTGGCCACCGGTCAGGATCCGGGCGTGGTCGGGCAACCGCGAGATGAAGCCGGACACACGGTCCAGCTGGTTGACATTGTTGAGCGGGCCGTAGGTGGCCTCCTCATTGTCGGGACCAGCCGTAATCTGCTCCTTGGCCTGCTCGGTCAGTGCCTCGGCGAACTCGTCGTGGACGCGCTGGCCGACGAGCACTCGGGTCGCCGCCGTGCAGTCCTGCCCGGCGTTGAAGTAGCCGGCGATGGCGATAGCCTCAGCGGCCTTAGCGGGGTCGGCGTCGTCGAAGACGATCACGGGCGCCTTGCCGCCGAGCTCGAGGTGTACTCGCTTGAGGTCGGCAGCCGCCGCCTGTGCCACCTCCATGCCGGCGCGCACCGACCCGGTGATGGATACCATCTGCGGCCTCTTGTGTGTGACCAGCATGCGGCCGGTGTCGCGGTCGCCGCAGACGACGTTGAACACGCCCGGCGGCACGAACTCGCTGATCAGCTCCGCCATCAGCAGCGTCGAGTACGGAGTCGTGTCGGACGGCTTGAGCACCATGGTGTTCCCGGCTGCCAGCGCCGGCGCCCACTTCCAGACCGCCATCATCATCGGGTAGTTCCACGGCGTCACGGCGGCGCAGACGCCGATCGGCTCGCGGCGGACGAACGACGTGAATCCCGACATGTACTCCCCGGCGGACCGCCCTTCGAGCATCCGCGCCGCGCCGGCGAAGAACCGGATCTGGTCCACCATCGGCGGAATTTCCTCGGACGCCGTTAGCGCGAGCGGTTTGCCCGTGTTCTGCGACTCGGCCTTGACGAACTGATCGGCGCGGGCCTCGATGGCGTCCGCTATCTTCAGCAGCGCCAGGCTGCGCTCCGACGGCGTCGCGTCGCGCCAGCCCGGAAAGGCGTCGGCCGCCGAGGCGAACGCGGCCTCGACCTCGGCTTGGCCAGAGATCGGGGCCGTGGCGAAGACCTCGCCCGTGCTGGGATCGATCAGGTCGGCTCGCTGGTCATAGGACAGGTCGGTCCACTGGCCGCCGATAAAGTTTTGAAGATCATTAGCCACTGGTAGCTCCGTTCCGGTTCATGAATGGGTTTGGGGTGTCCGCTCGTCGCATCCCCACGGTGAGCCGTACTCCGTGAGCAGGTCAAGGAACGGCTTCGGCGGCAGCGCCTCGGGGCCGAGCACGCCGGTGCCCGACCACGCGCCGCTGTCGAGCAGTTCGAGCGCGACCACCGGGTTGACCGCCGTCTGCCACACGACCGCTTGCGAGCCGTACTCGGCCATCGTCGATGCGTTGTCGACCACGTGATAGAGATACACCTCCCGCGGCCGGCCGTCTTTGCCGGTTCCAGTGACCCACGTGCCCGCGCAGGTCAGGCCGCTCATCTTGGCGCCGAGCGTCGCCGGGTCAGGCAAGCACGCTGCGACCACATCTCGCGGCGAAACGCTGACGCTGTCGACGCTGACCGGAGCCGTGCGGTCGAGGCCGAGCTTGTGCAAGGTCTCGAGTACGTCGATGAACTCCTCGCCAAGGCCGTACTTGAACGTGACCCGCTTCGCCGTAACCCAGCGCGGGATCAGCAGGACCTCTTCGTGCTCGACGTTCACGCACTCGACCGGGCCGATGCCGGCCGGGAACGTAAAGGTCTCCGGCTCGCTGAATGGTGGCGTCGTGAACCAGCCGCGGTCTGCTTCCCAGACCACCGGTGGGTTGAGGCACTCTTCGATCGTGGTCCAGATCGAGAACGTGGGTGCGAACTCATACCCGGCTACCGTCAGGTTGGCGCCGTCGCGGATGCCGATTTCATCGATCTCGCTGAATAGCTCGTCCGCGGCGTGCCGGGCGAAAACGTCGGATAGGCCCGGCTCAACCCCGATGCCGACGAGCGCCAGCTTGCCTGCCTGCTGCCACTGGTCGGCCATGGCAAACTGCTCGTCGCCGAGCATCACCCCCGTCTTTGCGTACGGCTCGGCGGGATGCGGCCGCGACAGCGACATGGCCATGTCCAGGTAGGTGACCCCGGCCGCCAGCGACGCGCGGAACAGTGGCATGACGAATCGGGGATCCGTGGCGTTCATGAGTGCGTCGCAGCGGTGCTCGGCCAGCAGGGCAGCGGTCTTCGCTTCGTCTCTGGCATCGAGCTGAATGGCGGTGTATGAGTCTTTCGCGGCGGCTGCGGCTTGCGCTTTAGCGAGGTCGTAGTCGGCGACGATCAACTCGGCGAACGGGCGCCGGGCGGTGATCTTGGCGATGGCCGTGCCAACGCCGCCAGCGCCAACGAGAAGTATGCGCATGGCTGCGATCCTAGCCATTGCCTGTGCTGGTCCCTGCAACGGGACTAGTTGCTGTTTGTATACGATGCGACTGAATTCGTTGCGTACCGTAGCAATGCGTGCTAGACCCGTTGGGTCTTGGACCACGCTTGACGTCTGCCTGGGTCCACCTGATCTCAAGTCCAACTAGCGATGTACCGTCGCGATAGGCGGGCATTCCGGTTCCGCTGCGAACCGGGCGTCGGAGGGGAGTCAGCATGGCAACAGCCGGGGAGGCCCTAGCGCCAACAGAACAGCCCACGGATAAGGGGCTGAAGTCAGGCGCACTCGGGCTGCTATCCAGCACAGTTATCGCGACTGCTTCGGTCGCACCCGCATACAGCATCGCCGCGACGCTGGGATTCGTCGTCGCCGCCGTCGGGCTCCGGTCACCTATTATCGCCATCCTGGCGTTCGTGCCGATGCTGCTGACATCGATCGGCTACGCGGAGATGAACAAGGCCGATCCGGATTGCGGCACCACGTTCACGTGGGCGACAAGGGCCTTCGGCCCGAAGACGGGCTGGTTCGGCGGCTGGGCGATCGTGGCGGCTGACATCCTGGTCATGGCCAGCCTGGCGCAGGTCGCCAGCCAGTACGCCTTCCTGCTGTTCAACGCCAACGGAATCGGTACTAACCCGTCGAGCAACTGGGTTCTGCTGGGCGGCATCATCTGGATCGTCCTGATGACCGCGATCTGCTACATCGGAATCGAGGTGTCGGCGAACTTCCAGAAGGTGCTGCTGACCATCGAGCTCGTCATGCTCTTTGTGCTGTCCATCACAGCCCTCGTCAAGGTCGGCAATGGCAGCGCACCGGCCGGGCACCTGACGCCGAGCGTCTCCTGGCTGAACCCGTTCCACATCGGCACCTTCAGCGCGTTCGTCAGCGGCATCATCCTGATGGTCTTCATCTACTGGGGCTGGGACACGGCGCTCTCGGTCAACGAGGAGACCAAGGATCGCAACCGGACGCCAGGGATCGCGGGCATTCTCTCCACCATGATCCTGCTCGTCACGTACGCGCTGGTGATCTTCTCGATGCAGTCGTTCGCTGGCGTCGGCACGAAGGGCGGCGGTCTCGGCAACCCAAATAACACCGGAGACGTGCTATCCGTCCAGGGCCACGCCGTATTCGGCAGCGGGACCGTTGGCAACATCTTCTTTAGACTGCTGCTGATCATGGTGCTGTCCTCAGCCGCCGCCTCGACCCAGACCACGATTCTGCCGACGGCGCGGACAACGCTGTCGATGGCCGTGTACCGGGCGCTCCCCAAGTCCTTCGCGAAGATTCACCCGCGCTTCCTGACGCCGACCGTGTCGACGCTGACGATGGGCGCCGTCTCGATCGTCTTCTACGCGATCGTGAACAACGCCAAGAACCCGATCGGCCTGATCGGTGACGCGGTCACCGCGATCGGCATGTTCATCGCCTTCTACTACGGCCTGACCGGGTTCGCCTGCGTCTGGTACTACCGCAAGAACCTGACCTCGAGTGTGCGGAACCTGTTCTTGCAGGGCATCCTGCCGCTCTTTGGCGCGCTGATTCTGTGGTTCCTGGGCGGGTGGGCGATCTGGCTGAACTACGACGTGAATACCGCGAATGACTTCACGTTCTGGACTGTCCCAGGGCTGCACTGGCAGATCGGCGGCGCGTTCGTTATTGCGGCCGGCGCCGCGCTTGTCGGTGTACTCTTCTTCATCTACAACCGGGTCAGGAGTCCAGCCTTCTTCAAGAAGGAGACGCTGACCCGGTCGACGCCCACGCTCGCCCCGGACGAGTAACCGGGCCGGACAACCGTCGAGCCGTTGTGTTAGGGCCGAAGAACCCTGGTTCTTCGGCCCTAGTCGCGGGAGCGGGGCGCGGCCCGCGTCGCGGCGGACGGCTGTCGGCAACACCGCCTAGGCTTGGCACGTGACCGCGTTGGTTGTCGACTCCCTCCTGGACGGGCTGAATCCGCAGCAGCGTGCCGCTGTGCTGCACCAAGGCAGCCCGTTGCTCATCGTGGCGGGCGCCGGCTCGGGCAAGACGCGGGTCCTGACCCACCGCATCGCCTACTTGCTAGCCGAGCGGGACGTGGATCCGAGCCAGATCCTCGCGATCACGTTCACCAATAAGGCGGCCGGGGAGATGGCGGCGAGGGCCGCCTCGCTGACTGGAGCCCGCGCGCGGTCCATGTGGGTGATGACCTTTCACTCAGCCTGCGTCCGCATCCTGCGCCGCGAAGCCAAGAGATTTGGCTATCCATCTAGCTTCTCGATCTACGACCAGGCCGACTCGCAGCGGCTCATGGCCATGGTCTGCCGCGAGCTCGAGCTCGACGTCAAGTTCTTTCCGCCGAAGGGCCTGGCCAATCAGGTCTCGAACCTCAAGAACGAGCTGATCGACTACGAAACCGTGCTGGCCAGAGCCAGCGGTTACCGGGAGAAGGCGCTCGGCGAGGCCTATGCCGAGTACCAGCGCAGGCTCGTCGCAGCCGGCGCCATGGACTTCGATGACCTGATCATGGTCACCGTCAACCTGCTCCAGGCGTTCCCGGATCTGGCGGCCGAGTATCACCGGCGGTTCCGCCACGTGCTCGTCGATGAGTATCAGGACACCAACCACGCGCAGTACACGCTGGTCCGAGAGCTAGCCGGCGCTGGCGGAGAGTCACCCGCCGAGCTCGTCGTCGTCGGCGACGCGGACCAGTCCATCTACGCGTTCCGCGGCGCCACGATCAGGAATATCGAAGAGTTCGAGCGCGACTTCGCCGGTGCCAGGGTGATCTTGCTCGAGCAGAACTACCGGTCGACCCAGAACATCCTCGCCGCGGCCAACGCCGTGGTCTCCCGCAACCCAGGGCGGATTCCCAAGAACCTCTGGTCCGACGCTGGTGCGGGGCCGCCGATCACTGGTTACGTCGCCGACAGCGAGCACGACGAGGCTGCGTTCGTCGCGGAGGAAGTCGACAAGCTGACAGACGCGGGCGAGGCGGTACCGGGCCAGGTGGCGGTGTTCTACCGCACCAACGCGCAGTCCCGTGTCTTCGAGGAGGTCTTCATCCGCTCCGGTCTGCCGTACAAGGTGGTCGGCGGGGTGCGATTTTACGAACGGCGTGAGGTCCGCGATCTACTGGCCTACCTCCGGCTGGTGGCGAATCCGGGCGACGAGGTCTCCCTGCGGCGCGTGCTCAACACGCCGCGGCGCGGTATCGGCGATCGGGCCGAAGAGTACGTCGCCGCGCTGGCGAGCCGCGACAAGATCAGCTTCGCGGCTGCGCTGGCCAGGCCTGATGATGTGCCTGGCTTGCCGGCCCGGTCGGCTCGCGCGATCGAGGGCTTCAATGACCTGATCACGGGCCTGCGCGCGATGTCCGAAGGCCGCAGGCCGGTGGGCGATCTAGCCGAGGCCGTGCTGGATCGCACCAGTTACGTAGCCGAGCTGCAGGCCTCCTCTGATCTGCAGGACGCCAGCCGGATCGAGAACCTCACCGAGCTTGTGTCTGTCGCCAGGGAGTTTGACGCCCGCAATCCGGGCGGCACCCTGGCTGAGTTCCTCGAGCAGGTCTCCCTCGTCGCCGACGCCGACGAGATCCCGGAGGGCGCGGACCACGGCGGCATGGTCACGCTGATGACGCTGCATACGGCCAAGGGCCTGGAGTTCCCAGTGGTGTTCCTGACTGGCCTCGAGGAGAACGTGTTCCCGCACGAGCGGTCCATGGGGGACGAGCAAGAACTGGCCGAGGAACGGAGGCTGGCCTACGTCGGCATTACCAGGGCCATGGAGCGGCTGTACGTGACCAGGGCGGCGACCCGGACCTGGTTCGGGCGGCCGGGATATCACAAGCAGTCAAGGTTCTTGTCCGAGATCCCAGCCGAGCTTATCGAGTGGCGGCGGGAGGAGTCAGCAACGACGCAGCCGGCCTCCGAGCGCCTCGCCCGGCGGCCCGGGGTGCGCGCCGTCGGGAACCGGCCCGTTCCTTCGCTTCAGCCCGGCGATCGGGTCAATCACGACTCGTACGGCCTTGGCACGGTGCTGTCGGTCGAAGGCCGCGGCGACGATCCAGAGGCGAAGATCGACTTCGGCGGCGACTACGGGACCAAGCACCTGGTGTTGCGGTACGCGCCGATTGAGAAGCTCTAGCCCCTAGCCTCCGCATCTGGTCCAGGCCACCCGGCCGGCTCAGCCGGTTCGGGCCGTCCGGCTGCGGTAGGCGCGCGACTTGGCCCGCGACCCGCAGATCTGCATGCTGCACCAGCAGCCGCTGTGCGTCGGTGACCGGTCGTAGAAGGCCCACTGGCAGTCGTCTGCGCTGCAGACCTTCAGGCGTGTCCACGTGCCTCCCGTTGCCGCGTCGGCGGCGATCAGCAGCAGTCGGGTCAGCGCTGCCCTCGTGCCAGCACCGACAGGGACCACGACAACGCGGCCGTCGGGGTCGACGTCGATCTCGGCCCGCATCGCCCCGGCTGCGCGGGCCATCCGCGCCGCGGCGATGCTGGCAACGGCGGCATCCCGGCCGGCCGGCCGGGTGCCGGCGGCCTGGCCGCGGCCACCGAGCGCGAGGCCGCGCGTGACGTGTGACCGCAAGACGTCGCGGAGCGCCTCCCGCAGTTCGATGGCCTGAGCCAGCTCCCGCGGTCCCGCCAGCTCGCCTGGATCACCGGCGACGCCCGCGTCGCGCAGCCAGCCGTCGAGGTCCGCAGGCGACGCCAGCGCATCTGTCCCCTGCTCGATGTCCAGCGTGTTCACGAACGCCTGGAGCGTCCTGAGATCGCCGGGCGCCACTCCGATGTCTGGCTCGCGGCCCACGGCCCGGCCACCGCTAGCTGACATGTCCGCTCCCACGGGTTCCGTCGCTCGTCACCCTTTCGCTCGTCACCATCATTGTAGCTTTGCTGGTTGCGAACGGCCAGCTGCCAGCGTAACGTCGTTACTAGCAATAGCTAGATGGTGGTAACGATCCGGCAAGTTGGGAGGCGCGGCATGGACGCGACGCACAGCAGCGACTGGGTAATGATCGGCGTGCCGACGAGCGCTGGCGCGCACCACGCGGGGCAGGACAAGGCACCTGCGGCCCTGCGGACAGCCGGCATCATCGATCGGCTGCAGGCCGCCGGGGTCTCGATCACCGACGCCGGCGATGTGGCGGGTTCCGTCTTCGCCGTGGATCACGGCCACCCCGGCGCACGCAATCTCGCCGCCGTCGTGGCCGTCGCGCGCGCGGTCGCCGACGCGGTTGCGAGGGAAGTCGCCGCCGGTCGCCGGCCGCTGGTGGTAGGCGGCGACTGCACGATCACGATCGGCGTCGTCGCCGGCCTCCGGCGCGTCAACCCTGGCGTTGGCCTCGCGTACCTCGACGGCGACGCCGATCTCGGCGGTCTGGCCACGGACGGGTCCGGAATCCTCGACTCGACCGGGATCTGGCACCTGCTTGGGGACGGTGCGCCCGAGCTCGCCGGCCTAGACGGCGCCACGCCGATGCTCGACGGCACGCGCCTGGCCATGCTGGGCTGCGATCCGCGCGAGCAGACCGACGCAGGCCGCGCGTTCCTCGCCAGGCGAGGAGTCAGCGCCAGCGAGGGTCCGGACCTCGCCGCCGATCCGGCAGGCACGGCGCGGCGCGCGCTGGCGGCGCTCGGGCATGGCGGTCCCGTCGTCGTCCATTTCGATGTGGACGTCATCGACTCGGGCGATCTGCCACTCGGCAACTACCCGCACTACGGCTCCGGCGTCCGGCTCGAGCACGCGGCGGAGGCCCTGCGTGTGCTCGTCGCCGACCCGTCGTGCGACGCGCTGGTCCTCACCGAGATCAATCCCAGCTACGACGCCGACGGCAGCCAGCTCGACAGGTACCTGTCGGCCCTCACCGCGGCGATCTCTGGCGCGCCGATACCGGCCTGACCTGCTCCGCGTGTGGTCGGTGCCGCCGTGATATTGCCCACGGGGACGCCCCCAGGTGTCGCAACCCGGACTACGCTGATGGCGTCTGCCCGGTATGTCGGCAGCACGCGTCACCAGGTCGGAGGGTCCATGA
Source organism: Streptosporangiaceae bacterium (assembly GCA_035472835.1). Taxonomy (GTDB): domain Bacteria; phylum Actinomycetota; class Actinomycetes; order Streptosporangiales; family Streptosporangiaceae; genus JAJYUU01. Next base: position 26,237 of record DATIOU010000091.1, read on the forward strand.
GCAGCATCCGCGTGGTCATCGCAAAACCGGGCCTGGATGGCCACGATCGAGGCGCGAAGGTAGTGGCCCGGGCGCTACGCGACGCTGGCGTCGAGGTCATCTACACCGGCCTGCACCAGACACCCGAGCAGATCGTCTCGGCTGCGCTGCAGGAAGACGCCGACGCCATCGGGCTGTCGATCCTGTCCGGTGCGCACATGACTCAGTTCAAGCGCGTCCTTGACCTGCTGCGCGAGCGCGACGCCGCGGACATCACGGTGTTCGGCGGCGGGATCATTCCGGACGCGGACATCGCCGAGCTCGAGCAGATGGGCGTGGCGAAGATCTTCACGCCCGGCGCGACCACGACCGAGATTGTCGACTGGGTCCGGTCGGCGCTCGGCAGCGAGCAGCCAGTCGGGCAGCACGGCACATAACCGACGGCGTGGCGACCGCGACCCGGTCGTGGACGCCGGCCTGACTCGCACTAGGCTTCCAGCCGCGGGTCTGTCGACCTAAACACGGCGAGCTAGCCCGGGGCGCGCGCCGCGACGAGTCCCCGAGCACGAAGGACGAACCCGAGTGGACCTGTTCGAGTACCAGGCGAAGGAGCTTTTCGCCGAGTACGGCGTCCCGATTCCGCAGGGCAAGGTGGCCAGCACAGCGGACGAGGCCAGGCAGATCGCCGAAGAATTGGCGGCGGTCAAGGGCGACGCCAAACCGCTGGTGGTCATCAAGGCCCAGGTCAAGACCGGCGGCCGCGGCAAGGCCGGAGGTGTCAAGCTTGCGGACACGGCGGCTGAGACCGAGGAGAAGGCCGCCAAGATCCTCGGCATGGACATCAAGGGCCACACCGTCCACACGGTGCTGGTCGCCGAGGACACCGACATCGCGCACGAGTACTACCTCTCCTTCCTGCTAGACCGCGCCGAGCGCACATTCCTGTCGATGTGCTCAGTCGAGGGCGGCGTGGAGATCGAGGAAGTGGCGCGGACTAAGCCGCAGGCGCTGGCGAAGATACCGGTCAGCCCCCTAACCGGCGTCGACGCCGTGAAGGCGCTTGAGATCGTTCAGGCCGGCGGTCTGCCGCCCGAGGCGCAGGCAGGGGCGGCCGAGCTCGCCGAGCGCCTGTGGACGGTGTTCACCGACGAGGACGCCACTCTCGTCGAGGTGAACCCGCTCGTCTATACCGGCGATGGCCGGGTGGTCGCGCTGGACGCGAAGGTCACGCTGGACGACAACGCAGCGTTCCGCCAGGACTGGGCGAGGTTTGCCGACCCGACCGCCGTCGATCCCATCGAGGCGCGGGCAAAAGCCAAGCACTTGAACTACGTGAAGCTGGACGGCTCCGTCGGCATTATCGGGAACGGGGCCGGATTGGTGATGTCGACGCTCGACGTGGTCGCGTACGCCGGTGAAGAATTCGGTGGTGTCAAGCCGGCCAACTTCCTCGACATCGGCGGCGGCGCGTCGGCCGAGGTGATGGCCAACGGGCTAGACATCGTGCTGTCCGATCCCGACGTGCGCAGCGTTCTGGTGAACGTTTTCGGCGGCATAACCTCCTGTGACGCCGTCGCCAACGGCATCGTGTCCGCGATGGCGCTGCTGGCCGAGCGCGGCGAGGCCGTGCGGCACCCGATCGTTGTGCGGCTCGACGGAAACAAGGCGGCCGAAGGCCGTCGCATCCTCCAAGACGCCGGCCTGCCGCAGGTCGAGCAGGTGGCGACCATGGACGATGCGGCCCGCCGCGCCGCCGAGCTGGCCGCTGTGGCCTCGAACGGAGCATGACATGGCGATCTTCCTGGACGCGCGAAGCCGGATCATCGTCCAAGGCATCACCGGCTCAGAGGGTCGCAAGCACGGCGCGAGGATGATCGCGGCCGGGACCAATGTGGTCGGCGGCACCAACCCGCGTAAGGCAGGGCAGACCGTCGAGCTGTCCGGACAGGACGTGCCGGTCTTCGCATCGGTCGGTGCAGCCATGGCGGCGACCGGCGCCGACGTATCGGTCGTCTTTGTCCCGCCCGCGGGTACCAAGGATGCAGTCACCGAGGCGATTGACGCGCAGATCGCACTCGTCATCGTCATTACCGAGGGCGTGCCGGTGCACGACACCGCGAACATCTGGGCGCACGCGACAGCGACCGGCAACCGGACAAGGATCGTGGGACCGAACTGCCCCGGGGTGGCGTCGCCGGGCAAGTCAAACGCCGGCATCATCCCAGCCGACATCACGTCGGAAGGACGAATCGGCCTGGTCTCCAAGTCCGGCACGCTGACCTATCAGATGATGTACGAGCTGCGCGACATCGGGTTCTCGACCGCCGTCGGCATTGGCGGCGACCCGATCATCGGCACGACGCACATCGACTGCCTGCAGGCCTTCCAGGAAGATCCGGAGACCGACGCGATCGTGATGATCGGTGAGATCGGCGGCGACGCCGAAGAGCGGGCCGCCGCGTTCATCGAGAAGAACGTGACGAAGCCGGTCGTGGCGTACGTCGCAGGCTTCACCGCCCCGGAAGGCAAGACCATGGGGCACGCGGGCGCGATCATCTCCGGCTCTGCGGGCACCGCGCAAGCGAAGAAGGAAGCGCTGGAAAAGGTCGGCGTGCGCGTAGGCCGCACTCCCAGCGGCACCGCGCGTCTTGTCCGCGAGGTCATGCAAGGCAACTGACATCGAGCGAGCTACCGGCGCCGCCTCGCGACGACGGCATTGAGAGGATGCCGGGTCGGCTAGCCGGTAACCGGCGCGCCTCCACGGCGTTCGCGTCCAGCATTGCCAGGCTTGAGTCTTGTGACTGCTTCTGGCGTTGGGTCCCGGCGGCCCGCCGCTGGCGACGGTCAACGAGGCCCGGCTGGCGACGCGGCTGGCGACTCCGCTGGCGCACGGCGGCCGTTGGTTGTCGCCGGCCTCATCGCCGCCTGCGTAGTGACGGCGGGCGGGTTGGCCGTGGTGACGCTGCCCGTAGTGGCAGGCTGGATCGCGGCACCGCACGCGGGCGCCGGCCTACGGGCAGTCCTGCGCACATCGGCTGCGATCTGGCTGGTCGGTCACCACGTCGGTTTCACCTTCCGCGGCGCCGGACGCATCGGCCTGATCCCCCTCGGTCTGGTCCTGATTCCGGGAGCTCTGCTCTGGCGGGCTGGCCGATGGGTAGTTCGAGCAGGCGGTGTCGCGCGCCTGCGGCACGTTGGCTATGCCGCCGTGGCGCTGGCGGTGCCGTACGCGGTGCTGACCGCCGGGCTCGCAGTCGTCAGCAGGTCGTCGACCGAGTCCTCGTCCGTGCCACAGGCGTTCGCCTGCGGGCTGCTGCTTGCACTCATCGCGGGTGGACTTGGTGGTGCCAGGGCGCTAGCGCCATGGACGCGGCTCATCCGCCTGCTGGCGCCGCGGCCGCGATCGGTCGTGGTCGCGGTGACCGGGGTGCTCGCCGTGCTCGTCACGGCCGGTGCGGTGCTCGGCGCGGCTTCCCTGGCCATGCACCTGCACGAGGCGGCGACGCTGCAGCGCGCGCTCGGACCCGATGCCGTCGGACTTGTGCTGCTACTACTACTTCAGCTCGGCTACCTGCCGAACGCGGTCGTCTGGGGCGTCGCGTTCGCGATCGGACCCGGCTTCGCGTTCGGCGGAGCGACGCTCGTCGCGCCGACCGGGTCGACGCTGGCTCAGCTGCCTGCGCTCCCGATTCTCGCGGCGCTACCGCCCGGAACGCACTCGGCCTTGCCGGGCTGGCTAGAGCCGACGGTGCTGGCTCTGCCCTACCTGGCCGGAGCTTTCGGCGGCTTGCTGCTTGTGCGGGCTGCGCCCGTGCTGACGCTAGACGCGGCGCCCCTCTGGGGTCTGGCGTGCGGCGCGGCTTCCGGCTGCGTGCTCGCGCTGCTGGCCGCAGCGTCGGGTGGCCCGCTCGGCGACGGCAGGCTGTCGGCTGTCGGGCCGTCACCGTTGCAGATCGGCGGCGTCTCGGCCTTGGAGATCGGGGTGGCGGCCGCTGTCACCGCCGGCCTTGCGAACTACCTAGCGCTGCGTCGAGCCGGCCCGCGATCGGCCGGCATCGGGCCGGGCCCGGTGCCCTCGGTCCGTGCGCGGCCGACGCCGGCCGTCGTCGAGGCGCGGCAGGACGGACACGTCATCTACCTCGATCCTTGGGCCGGTGATCCCGGCCGGGGCACGCGCCCCGCTCACCGCGGCCCGTCGTCACTGCCGTAAGGCCCGGAACGGAGCCGCCCGATGATCGCGGCGAGCAGCGCAGCTCGCTCCGGCATCGCGCCGATGCGAACGTGCTCGCCTTCGGCATGCGCGCCGGCCCCGACGGCACCGAGGCCGTCGAGCGTTGGACAGCCGACAGCGGCAGTGAAATTCCCGTCCGAGCCGCCGCCAACGAAGACGCCGTCGAGCGCGGGCAGGCCAAGGCAGGCCGCTGCGTCTTTCGCGACCTCGAACAGCGCGGCACTCGCGGTGAGCGGCATCGGCGGCCGGTTCGGCCGCCCGCTGACGGTCAGCGTAGTGCCGGGCAACGCAGTGGTGAGTGCCCGCAGCTCGCGGTCAACGCGATCGGCCTCCAGCGGCTCGGCCACCCGGACATCCAGGTCGACGTGAGCCGTGGCTGGAACCACGTTGACGGCGGTTCCGGCTGCGGCCACGGTCGGCGTCACGGTCGTTCCCGCGGCCGGCCGGGCTAGCGCGGCGACACGCCCGATGACGTCGGCGAGCGCGACTAGCGCATTTGCGCCCTTCTCCGGTTCCAGGCCTGCGTGCGCGGCCCGGCCGACGACATCAAGGCGATACAAGCCCGTTCCCTTTCGGCCGGTTTTCAGTGCACCGCCACGCGACGGCTCGAGGATCAAGGCGGCGGCGGCCACCCGCCCGATCTCCTCGATCAGCGGGCGGCTGGTGGGCGAGCCGACTTCCTCGTCCGAGGTGATGATGATTTCCAGGCCGGCCGGGTCTGGCAGCACGCTGACCGCGTGCAGGAGCTGCACGATCCCGGCTTTCATGTCGAAGCAGCCAGGCCCGGTCGCCGTGCCGGCCGCGTGGTCGACATCGAATGGCCAGCGTGCCAGCGTGCCCAGCGGCCACACGGTGTCGGCGTGGCCGATCAGGGCGATCGGCCGTCGGCCGGGCGGCCCGGCCCAGCGCCACCGCGCGTGCGTCCGGCCGTCAGCGATGACGATCTCGCCGGGGTCGCCGATGACGGCCGCGGCCACCTGCCGGACGACCTCGATCCCGGCAGCGCAGGCGGCGAGGTCGCCAGACGATGTCTCAGCCCGGACGAGCGCGGCCAGCTGATCGACCATGGCGGCCGTCCGGCTGCCGAGGCTGGTGAGTAGCGCGGCCGCGGGCGGCGCAGGAGTCTGGGGCACGACCGTCATCATGCCGCGCCGCTTCGGTGCGCGAGAGGGCGGCCCGGCGTCGGCTTGTACGCTGAGACAACGGGGCGGTCCTGCCCCGGCGACCTTTGTCGATGTACCCGAGGAGCTTTCCGTCAGCCTGTCGCGATTGCTTGTGCTGGTATCCGGCACCGGCAGCATTCTCCAGGCGCTTCTCGATGCGTGCGCGGATCCCGCGTTCGGGGCGCGGATCGTGGCCGTGGGCGCGGACCGGGAAGGGACTGGAGGCCTCGACCGGGCCAGCGCGGCTGGCGTGCCCACGTTCGTTCGCCGGCTCGCAGATTCGCCCGACCGCGCCGCCTGGGACAAGGCGCTCACGCAAGATTGCGCCGCGTTCGAGCCTGACCTTATTGTCGCGGGCGGGTTCCTTAAGCTGGTCGGAGCCGAGTTCCTAGCGGAATTCGGCGGGCGGATGATCAACACGCATCCCGCGCTCCTGCCGTCCTTCCCCGGCATGCACAGCGTCCGGGATGCGCTCGCGCACGGCGTCAAGGTGACAGGCTGCAGCGTGATCCTGGTCGACGCCGGGGTCGACAGCGGGCCGATCCTGGCGCAGGCCGTTGTGCCGGTATTCGACCACGACGACGAGGCGTCGCTGCACGAGCGGATCAAGGTCGCCGAGCGGACGCTTGTTGTCGAGACCGTCGGCCGGATGGTGCGCGACGGCTGGTCCGTGCACGGCCGGACCGTCCGGATCGGCCGCTAACCAACGTGACGGGTGGCAGGTGACAACGTGAGCAAAGTGGCGATCCGGCGGGCGCTGATCAGCGTCTACGACAAGAGCGGACTGGCAGAGCTGGCGACTGCCCTGCACGCCGCCGGGGTCCAGATGGTGTCCACGGGCAGCACCGCCGCCACGATCGCGGCTGCGGGCTTGCCGGTCACCCAGGTCGAGGAGATCACCGGCTTTCCCGAGTGCCTGGGCGGCCGCGTCAAGACGCTGCATCCAGCCGTGCACGCCGGCCTGCTGGCTGACATGACCTCTGCCAGTCACCGGGAGCAGCTCGACCGTCTCGGCATCGAGCCGTTTGAGCTGGTCGTATCGAACTTGTATCCGTTCGAGCAGACGGTCGCCGGCGGCGCCAGCCCAGCCGAGGCCGTCGAGCAGATCGACATCGGCGGCCCCGCCATGGTCCGGGCTGCGGCAAAGAATCACGCGACAGTGGCGGTGGTCACGAGCCCGGCGAGCTATCCGGAGGTGCTCACCGCGCTGGACGACGGCGGGTTCACCCTCGAGCAGCGGCAGCGGCTGGCGGCGCGGGCGTACGCGCACACGGCTGCGTACGACGCGGCCGTGTCGACGTGGTTCGCCTCGGCCTACGCCCCGGACGCGGTCGGCACCGAGACCGGCTGGCCGGACGTCACGGCGGCGGTGTGGAAGCGCCGGGAGGTGTTGCGCTACGGCGAGAACCCGCACCAGCGGGCCGCGCTGTACCTGCGTACCGGCGAGGCCGGCGGCGGGATCGCCGAGGCGCAGGTACTGCACGGCAAGCCGATGTCCTACAACAACTACGTGGACGCCGACGCCGCGCGGCGAGCGGCGTTTGGCTTCAGCGAGCCGTGCGTGGCGATCATGAAGCACGCCAATCCCTGCGGCATCGCCGTGGGCGCCGACGTTGCGGAGGCGCATCGAAAGGCACACGCGTGCGACCCGGTGTCAGCGTTTGGCGGCGTCATCGCCGCGAACGGCACCGTGACGAAGGAGATGGCGGCTCAGGTCGCCGACGTCTTCACCGAAGTGGTCATCGCTCCCGACTTCGAACCCGGGGCGCTCGAGATCCTGATGGCCAAGAAGAATCAGCGGCTGCTCCAGTGCGCGCCGCCATCGTCGGAGCCGGACGGCGTCGAATGGCGCCAAGTCAGCGGCGGTTTGCTCATGCAGACCCCGGATGCGGGGACCGAGCCCGGCGACCGCGCCGCGAACTGGCGCCTAGTGGCCGGTGCCGCGGCAGATTCGGGTCTGCTGGCGGACCTTCAGTTCGCCTGGCGCGCGTGCCGCGCTGTGAAGTCCAATGCGATTCTGCTCGCGGCCGGACAGGCGAGCGTCGGCATCGGCATGGGGCAGGTCAATCGCGTCGACTCGTGCCGCCTGGCGGTGACCAGGGCGGGGGACCGGGCAGTGGGCTCGGCCGCTGCGAGCGACGCCTACTTCCCGTTCGCCGACGGCTTGGAGATCCTCACTAAGGCGGGCGTGCGAGCGATCGCCGAACCCGGCGGCTCGATACGCGACGACGAGGTCATCGCGGCGGCGGAGGGGGCGGGCGTGGCGCTCTACTTCACCGGCGTCCGGCACTTCTATCACTAGGCGGCCCTCGGCTGGCAGGTAACGGCAGGCATCGGGCAGAATGAGCGCTCGATGAGTGCGACAATTCTCGACGGCAAGGCCACAGCCGCGACCATCCGCACAGAACTCGCCTCGCGAGTGGCCAAGCTCGCCGAGGCTGGCATCACGCCCGGCCTTGGCACTGTGCTCGTCGGTGACGATCCCGGCAGTCAGTCCTACGTGGCCGGCAAGCACCGCGACTGTGCGCAGGTCGGCATCGTGAGCATTCGCTGCGACCTGCCCGCCACGGCCTCGCAGCAGCAAGTTGAGGACGTGGTCGCCCAGCTCAACGCCGACCCGGCCTGCACCGGTTACATAGTGCAGCTGCCGCTGCCAGCGGGCCTCGACGCGCAGCGCGTCCTCGGCCTTATCGATCCGGATAAAGACGCCGACGGTCTCCAGCCGGCCAACCTCGGCAAGCTGGTGCTCGGTGAGCCTGGGCCGCTGCCGTGCACGCCCAAGGGAATCGTGGAGCTGCTGCGCCGGTACGACGTGCCGATCGGCGGCGCCGACGTCACGATCATCGGCCGAGGGATCACCGTGGGCCGCGCGCTCGGCCTGCTGCTCACCCGGCGCAGCGAGAATGCCACCGTGACGCATTGCCACACCGGCACCAGGGACCTAGCCGCGCATACCAGGAATGCCGACATAGTCGTCGTTGCCGCTGGCAGCCCTGGCCTGCTCACGGCCGATATGGTCAAACCGGGCGCTACCGTGCTGGATGTGGGCATCACCAGGACAGACGCCGGCCTGGTCGGGGACGTGGCCGCCGAGGTGGCGGAGGCGGCCGGTTTCCTGGCGCCGATGCCGGGCGGGGTCGGGCCGATGACCAGGGCCATGCTGCTCGGCAACGTGGTGGAGGCCGCGGAGCGGCAGGCGTCAGGCCCGGGGCCCGGTTAGCACCCCTACTAGCCAGTAACATAAGCTCGCTGAGGTACGTCAACGGAAGGTCGGCAGCCGGTCATGAACATCGTGGTCTTGGTCAAGCAGGTACCCGATACCTGGTCGGAGCGCAAGCTCCGGGACGCAGATAGCACTCTGGATCGGGACGCCGCCGATGCCGTGATCAACGAGCTCGACGAGTACGCGATCGAAGAAGGCCTGCGACTTGCAGAGGCGCGCGGCGGCGAGGTCACGATCGTCTCGATGGGCCCGGAGAAGGCGACGGACGCGATCCGGAAGGCGCTGTCGATGGGTGCGGACAAGGCTGTGCACGTGACCGATGACGCGCTCCGCGGCTCGGACGGCCTGGTGACGTCGGCCGTCCTCGCTAAGGTGCTCGGTCGCACCGGCTTCGACCTGGTCATCCTCGGTTCGGAGTCGACCGACGCGCGCATGGGCACGCTCGCGGCGATGCTGGCGGAGCGGCTGGGTGTACCGCAGATGTCGTTCGCGAGCAAAGTGGAGACCGACGGCTCGAAGATCAGCATTCACCGGCAGGCCGACTATGGCTACGACACGGTCGAAGCCACGCTGCCGGCGGTGGTGAGCGTTGTCGAGAAGATCAACGAGCCGCGTTACCCGTCGTTCAAGGGCATCATGGCGGCCAAGAAGAAGCCGGTCGAGACGCTGAGCCTGGCTGATCTCGGCCTGGCCGCCAGCGAGGCGGGTCTGAGCGGCAGCGCCACCGAGGTGGTCGGCTTCGCCAACCGGCCGCCGCGGGCGGCCGGCACGATCGTGACCGACGAAGGCGACGGCGGGGTTAAGGCCGCCGAGTTCCTCGCGACCCGCAAGTTCATCTGAGCACCCACCGGCTGATGCGGAAGGCTGTCCCGAATGGCTGAGATCCTGGTCCTTGCCGAGCACGACGGCGAGACCGTCAAGAAGGTCACCACCGAGCTGCTGACGCTCGCGCGTGCACACGGCGAGCCCGCTGTCGTGTGGACGGGCCACGGCGCCGAGGGCGCCCGCGCGCGGCTCGCCGAGTTCGGCGCGGCCAAGGTCTACGTCGCCGACAGCGCCGACTACGCCGATTACGTGGCGGCGCCCAAGGCCGAGCTGCTCGCCCAGCTGGTCGCCGCGAAGGCCCCCGCGGCGGTGCTGGTGGCTGCCACTTCCGAAGGCCGCGAGGTCGCTGGCCGGCTGGCCGTCAAGACCGGTTCGGGCGTGCTAACTGACGTCACCAGTGTCACGGCTGCTGGCGATGCTGGCGGCATGGTCGGCGAGCAGTCGATCTTCGGCGGCGCGATCACGGTCCAGTCGAGGGTGCGGACTGGCACCCCGATCATCGCGGTCCGGCCGAACGCGATCACGCCCGAGCCAGCCCCAGGTGCGGCCGAGATCGACCCCGTCAGCTTCACCGTCAGCGACGCGGCCAAAACAGCCCGCGTGACCGGGAAGGTCGTCGCCGAGCGCGGCGAGCGGCCGGAGCTGACCGAGGCCTCGATCGTGGTTTCGGGTGGCCGCGGCCTCGGCTCGGGCGAGCACTTCGCGCTGATCGAGCAGCTCGCCGACTCGCTCGGCGCTGCCGTGGGCGCGTCGCGCGCGGCGACGGACGCCGGCTGGTACCCGCACCAGTTCCAGGTCGGTCAGACCGGCAAGACAGTGTCGCCGCAGCTCTACGTCGCGATTGGCATCTCCGGTGCGATCCAGCACCGAGCAGGCATGCAGACGTCTAAGACGATCATGGTCGTCAACAAGGATCCCGAGGCGCCCATCTTCGAGCTGGCCGACTTCGGCGTTGTGGGCGATTTGTTCAAGGTCGTCCCGCAGCTCGTGGAGGAGATCGGCAAGCGGTCCGCAGGCTGACGCCAGCCAGCAGGCTGCCGGGGCGGTCCCCGCGCCTCTTTGCTGGAGCCCGCTGTTGGCAAGCCGCGATCAGCCATCAGGCCCGGATCGCCGTTAGGCTGGACGCATCATGTCAAACGTCAGTGAAGCTGCCGGTCACGACCGGATCAAGGGGCCGGAAGCCAGGGTGGCACCGGCTTCGCCGGTGTACCTCGACCACGCAGCGACGACTCCGATGCTCCCGGCTGCCCTGGCGGCGATGACGGAGGAGCTCGCCCAGCTCGGCAATCCGTCGTCGCTGCATAACGCTGGCCGGCGGGCCCGTCGGGTGGTCGAAGAGTCCCGGGAGCTCATCGCGGAGGCTTACGGCGCCCGGCCGAGCGAGGTCGTTTTCACCAGCGGCGGAACCGAGGCCGACAACCTCGCGGTCAAAGGCCTGTACTGGGCGCGGCGCGCGGGCGACCTGGGCCGGCGGCGGGTGCTGGCCAGCGCCACCGAGCACCACGCCGTCCTGGACAGCGTCCGGTGGCTGGCCGAGCACGAGGACGCCGAGGCGGATTGGGTGGCGGTACAGCCGTCGGGCGTGGTCAGTGCGGCGACGGTGGCGGACGCGATCGAGGCGGACCCGGCGAGCGTCGCGCTGATCAGCATCATGTGGGCGAACAACGAGGTGGGCTCCGTCCAGCCGATCGCCGAGCTCGCCGCGCTGGCCGCCGAGCATCACATCCCGTTCCACAGCGATGCCGTCCAGGCCGCGGGCCAGCTCCCGGTGAGCCTCGCTGAGACCGGCGCTACGGCTCTGACCATCACGGCGCACAAGATCGGCGGTCCGGTCGGCGTTGGCGCTCTGCTGCTGGCCAAGGGTGCCCAGCCGGTTCCGGTCCTGCACGGTGGCGGCCAGGAGCGCGACGTCAGGTCCGGCACGCTTGACGTTCCGGCTATCCGCGCATTCGCGGTGGCGGTGCAGGTCGCTACCGAGCACCGCGAGCTGGAGACCAAGCGGGTGTCCGCGCTGCGCGACGACCTCATCGCCCAGGTGCAAGCGGCCGTCCCGGACGCGGTGCTCAACGGCGCGCCGCCCGGCCCCGGGCGGCTGCCTGGTAACGCCCACTTCTCGTTCCCCGGCTGCGAGGGCGATGCGCTGCTGATGCTGCTAGACGCGCGCGGCATCGCGTGCTCGACCGGCTCAGCGTGCACGGCTGGCGTGGCTCAGCCGAGCCATGTCCTGCTGGCCATGGGGGCCGACGATTCGAGGGCTCGCGGCTCGTTGCGATTCTCGCTCGGGCACTCATCCGAGCAGGCCGACGTGGACGCGCTCGGCGCCGTGATCGGCGAGGTCGTTGAGCGCGCACGGCGAGCGGCCCGGTAGCCGATCCGCAACGTCATGTCTGCCCGTCTACTGCTCAAACAGCGTCAGCAGGGTTCCACCGATGACGTTCGACCTGAGCCCCGGGCGGTCCGGCTGGGCGGCAACCACGGCGGCTGACCGTATTCTGGAGCGGGATGACTACTCTGCGCGTGCTTGCCGCCATGTCGGGCGGCGTCGACTCGGCCGTGGCCGCCGCCAGGGCGGCGGCCGCCGGGCACGACGTGACCGGCGTGCATCTCGCCCTGTCCAGGAACCCGAGCTCGTACCGGACCGGCGCGCGCGGCTGCTGCACGCTCGAGGACGCGCGGGATGCACGGCGGGCCGCCGACGTCATCGGCATTCCGTTCTACGTGTGGGACATGGCCGAGCGGTTCCACGCCGACGTCGTCGAGGACTTCGTCAGCGAATACGCCCAGGGGCGCACCCCGAATCCCTGTTTGCGGTGCAATGAGAAGATCAAGTTTGCCGCCGTGCTCGACCGGGCGGTAGCGCTCGGCTTCGATGCCGTCTGCACCGGACATCACGCCCGGCTCGAGCCGGTGCCCGCCGCCCCGGGCCTGACCAGGCTGGTGCGCAGCGTCGACGCGGCCAAGGATCAGTCATACGTGCTCGCGGTGCTGCGGAGCGACCAGCTCAGCCGGGCTATGTTCCCGCTCGGGGACACGACAAAGGAGCAGGTGCGCAAGGAAGCCGCCGACCGTGGCCTCGGCGTCGCCGAGAAGCCCGATAGCCACGATGTGTGCTTCATACCCGACGGCGACACGCGGGGATTCCTGGAACGCAGGCTAGGCAGCGCACCCGGCCCGATCGTGGCAACCGACGGCACCGTGCTGGGGGAGCACGACGGGGCCTTCGGCTTCACTATCGGGCAGCGCAAGGGCCTCGGCCTCGACCGCCCGGCTGCCGACGGCAGACCCAGGTTCGTGCTGTCCATCGAGCCGGTGTCACGGACTGTGACTGTTGGTCCCGCAGACGCCCTCGGCGTGCTGGAGATCGAGGCGACGAGGCCAGTATGGTCCGGCTGCCTTCCCCCGGCGGGCCCGGTCGAGTGCCTCGTCCAGTTGCGTGCCCACGGTGAGGTGCACCCGGCCGACTGCGAGCCGGATGGCGACGTCGTCCGGATTAGGCTGCGGCAGCCCGCCCGCGGCGTCGCCCCCGGCCAGGCGGCGGTGTTCTACGACGGCGATGCGGTGCTCGGCAGCGCGACGATCAGCGCTTCGGCGGCATGAGCAGGCTCGGCGCGCTGAACAAGGGCGGCCAGGTGAACGGGATCACGCTTGTCAGCTTCTCGTAGCGAGCCGCGGAGGGATAGCCGTCATCTGCGTGGTAGCCGCGGGACGCGAACCCCTGCCGCTCGTAATAGCTGTGCAGGGCCTGATTAGTCGTCCAGGCGCTGACCCGCATGCAACGCACGCCATGTGCGAGCCACCCGGTGCGGCCGACCCAGTTCAGTAGCGAGCTGCCGAGGTGCATGCCGGCGTAGCGGCGCGCGACTATCAGACGATGGACATAGATGGCACGCCGCGACGGCCGAGCGTGCTCAGACGCCCAGTAGGGATCGTCGTCAAAGTCGGCTGTCACGGTCGCGGCTGGTACGTCGTGGTCCCAGCAGATCCAGGTCTTGCCCTGACGTAATGAGAGCATTACCCGGCCATCGCGATCGGCGCGACTTGGCCATGGCTGGGCCCACTGGTCGGTGTCCTTGGCCCGAAGCCAGACGGCGGCTTCGTCAATAAGGCCGATGATCGCATCCATGTGGGCCGGCGCTGCGCGCCGCACCACTAACGGCCAATCGGGCATAGGCCTATATATTACCGCGCGGTCGAACTCCTGCACGGGTCGTAGTGCTCATACCGGTATTGGGCGGACGGTCGCCCGTGTCTTTTGACCATGCCACCTCCAATGCCACGCCTCGGACCCGGAACGGGGCCCGTTGCAGCACTGGTGTTTCCATCCGCCGCGGCCAGGAAACTGAAGCACGACAACTCTGTGTCACGAACGCTGTGTCACGAACGCTGTGTCACGACCGGTCGTGTTGCAGACGCGCATCAGTTACCGCATGCAGTCTCTTGCGCATCAGCGCGCCCGTGTACGGTTCAGTCGCCGGCCGGCGCTGCGCCCTGGTCCTATCCTGAACCAGCGCCGGCGGCATATATATGTAAATCGGCGTTCCGCCGCGACGGACCTACCGGGAACGCAGCCCGCGGCTGCCCATCAGCATGGGTCGTAGTGCTCGTAGCGATACTGCAGCGACGGCCGACCGTAACGCTTTGCCATAACACCTCCCTTGCTGCATGTGTCGTTGTCACCGAGCTGATCCCGGTGTCTCGGCGGGGACCTTGCCGGACGTCATGACGAACTCGTTGCGATCCGCCGGATAGGTCGTGACTGTGACCCGAATCGCCTGCCCGGTCTTGTCGTAGCCAGTCCTGGTGAATTCGAGGACCGCGATACGCCCGTCGTCCGGAAGGTTGAAGAAGGCAGTCTCGGGAGCATCCGGCACTCGAACGATGATTCGCTCGCGCCAGCCGACTTGCTCGATACCGATCGAGTCCTTGATGTATCCGACTGCGCCTTCCGCGATGTCTTCGGCCTGGATGAGCCGGATGGCACCCCGTTCGACGAGGCGCATCGGGTAATACGTGGTCTGCAGCGAGTACGGCAGGCCGTCGATGAATCGCTGCTGATGCCTGCTCACCACGCTGGCGTCCGGTGGCAGCCGCAGCTCGGCGGCAGGCAGGCCCGCCGCCCGCTGTATCTCGATGCGCGGCACCGATACATCGGGCCGGCGGAGGCGGCTCTCCACTTCCGAGGCGTACGCGGCCGTCGTGTCGTCGCCGACAAAGGGCGTGCGGTCGGAGGACAGCCTGGTCACGAACGGATCGATCTTCTGGGTCACGAAGGTGCCCTGGCCAGACCGGGTATAGACGAGGCCACGAGTCACGAGCCACTTGATGGCGTCGCGAACCGTGTTGCGAGACGCGCTGTACTCAGCCTGGAGATCCAGCTCGGTGGGTAGCGGCTGGCCGTTGCGGCCGATCTCGCCGCCCTCGATCTTCTGGCGCAGGTCCTCGGCGATCTGCTTCCACATCGGATCAGCCATCCAGCCCCCGCCTCCTCGCTAAGTAGCTCAAGAATCGAACATACCAACAAGCCCAACAGTTCAAGCAGATGGATTGATCGGAACCATACCAGCGGTTCAGATTGTTGGTAATTAACTCTTGCTGTCGATCTTCCGGCCTGTCACGATGAAGATACCAAAGGTTGGGATCGCTCCGACAGTAGGGCTGATCCTAGCAGTCCCAGCCCGAATAGCAGAGCAGTTCCGAAAGGAGAGTTGCCGAGCCGCCAACCGAGTTGAAAGGGGGATGCGCAATGGCAGCCATCGACGCGATCGTCTTCGCCGTCGCAGCAGGATTCGCGTTCGCGGTCCTGATCACCGTCGTGGTGATCATCGGAGTCCACCAGGAAGAACGCCGTCTGACGCTGACGAGAAGGACGCCGCCTGGAGTCATGGCCCGGCTGGCCCGGACCGTGCTCGGATGGAATGTCCGCAAGGATTACCGCGACCCCCCGGACCCGGGATACCACGATGATCGAGCCGAGACACTCGAGCACAGCGGCATGACCATCAGAGGCTAGCCAGGCGGCCGCGCAAGACCGCCGCTGCCGTACCGCGACGGGGGCGCGGTACGGCAGTGGCATGCCGGGCAGGTTTCGCGCCTCGCCCGAGCCGTCAGTGGGCGCCACTAGGCTCAGATTCGTGAGCGAGGAGCTTCAGTTCCCCTGGCCGGGCGCGACTGCGACCGGGATCGGATCTGTGCCCGGTACGGATCCGCTGGCCGCATGCCGCATGGTGTTCGACGAGCTGCCGGAGCTGCCGCACGTCCCGGAGCTGCCGAACCGCGGACCAGGCGCCGACATCATCGGGCGGACCGCTTCGCTGCTGGTCGACATGCCGGTGCAGACGACGTCGCGCGGCTGGCAGCTAGCCGACCGCCCCGGTCGCGACATGATCAGAGCCGCCAGCTATCTATCGCAGGACCTGGACGTCCTAGAGGAAGTGGCCGACGGCTACGCCGGACCGCTCAAGATCCAGATTTGCGGACCTTGGACGCTGGCGGCGGCGCTTGAGCTGACTCACTCGGCCAATCCGGCCCTCTCCGATCCCGGCGCGGTCGCCGACCTAGTCGAATCGCTGGCCGAGGGCTTGGCCGCGCATGCAGCGGACGTCCGCAAGCGAGTGCCAGGCGCGAGCCTCATCGTTCAGGTCGACGAGCCATCCCTGCCGCTCGCGCTGGCCGGCCGCGTGCCAACGGCCAGTGGCCTAGGCGTGGTTCCCGCGATCGACGCCGCGGTGGCGAGCCAGCGGCTGCGGTCAGTTCTGTCGGCGCCCGCGGCATATACGGTCGTGCACTGCTGCGCCGGAGCGACCCCGTTCCCTGAAATAAAAGCGGCCGGCGCTGCGGCGGTCAGTTTCGATCTCGCCCGGTTGCCAGACCGCGAAATCGATCGGGTCGCCGAGGCAGCGGAGGACGGGCTCGGTATCTTCGCGGGCGCCCTGGCGGCCGAGAGCGCAAAGCGGCTGCTGACCGGTCCGCAGCTGTCGCCCCGGCAGACTGCCGAGCAGGTGGTGACCCTCTGGCGGCGCACAGGTCTAGCGCCCGGCCGGCTAACGGAACAGGTTGTCATCACGCCGGCGTGCGGCCTCGCCGGGGTCTCACCCGCGGCCGCTCGCGCGGCGCTGCGGCATTGCCGTGAGGCGGCGCGAATCACGCCCGAGATGATCGAGCCGAGCTGACCGGGTACTGACGGAGGAAATCGAGCGATGACGCAGCAAGATCCACGGCAGCGGCATGCGGAGCTGGCTGCCGAGCTGCTTGAACACCAGTACCGCTACCATGTCCTCGACTCGCCGCTGATCTCCGACATCGAATACGACACGACGATGCGCGAGCTGCAGAGCATCGAGCAGCAGATCCCCGAGCTGCGGACGCCCGACTCGCCCAGCCAGCGGGTTGGCGGCATGTTCTCGACGGAGTTCACGCCGGTCCAGCACCTCGAGCGGCTGATGAGCCTGGACAACGTATTCACCGCTGAGGACCTCGATGCGTGGGTAGCCAGGGGCGAGCGGCTCGGCGGCGGTGGGCCGTACCTGTGCGAGCTGAAGATCGACGGTCTCGCGGTCGCGCTCGTGTACCGCAAGGGCAGGCTGCAGCGAGCGGCGACGAGGGGCGACGGCGTCACCGGTGAGGACGTGACGCCCAACATCAAGACGATCGCGGCCGTGCCAAACCGATTGTCCGGCACCGGGTGGCCGGACGTGCTGGAGGTCCGGGGCGAGGTGTTCTTGCCGGTGACGGCCTTCGAGGAACTGAACCTCCGGCTGACCGAGGCCGGCAAGCCGCCGTTCGCGAACCCGCGCAACTCGGCTGCCGGGTCGTTGCGGCAGAAGGACCCAAGGATCACGGCATCGCGGGTGCTCGACATGATCTTGCACGGGGTCGGCCGGGTTGAGGGCCTCGCCGATCCGCCGCAGACGCAGTCAGGGTGGTACGAGCGCCTGGCCCAGTGGGGGCTGCCGGTGAGCGGCTTGTACGAGGTAGTGCCCGACATCGACGGCGTCAGGAAGTACATCGCCCACTACGCCGAGCACCGGCACGACCCGCCGTACGAGATCGACGGAGTCGTCGTGAAGACCGACACCCTCGAGGTGCAGCGGCGCCTCGGGACGACTAGCCGCGCGCCGCGCTGGGCCATCGCGTACAAGTATCCGCCGGAGGAAGTCAACACCCGGCTGCTCGACATTCGGGTGAATGTAGGCCGCACCGGGCGAGTGACTCCGTTCGCCGTGATGGAGCCGGTGAAGGTGAGCGGCTCCACGGTCGAGAACGCCACCCTGCATAACGCGGACGAGATCGCGCGTAAGGGCGTGCTCATCGGCGACATGGTCGTGCTGCGCAAGGCCGGGGACGTGATTCCCGAGGTGGTCGGGCCGGTGGCGGACTTGCGCACCGGGGCCGAGCGCGCGTTCGAGTTCCCCGCACACTGCCCGGCCTGCGGTACGGGGCTCGCCCGGGAGGACGGCGGCGTCGACTGGCGCTGCCCCAACGCCAGGTCGTGTCCGGCGCAACTGCGGGAGCGGCTGTTCCATCTGGCCGGCCGCGGCGCCCTGGACATCGAGGTGCTGGGGTATGAGGCCGCGGTCGCGCTGCTCGACTCCGGGCTGGTGACCGACGAGGGCGACCTGTTCGGGCTGACCACGGAGGCGCTGGCCACGGTCCCCTTCTTCGTGACCAAGAGCGGCGCGCTGACCGCGAACGCGACCAGGTTGCTCGCCAACCTGGAAGATGCCAGGCACCGGCCGCTCTGGCGAATCCTGGTGGCGCTGTCGATCAGGCACATCGGCCCGACGGCCGCGCGCGCACTGGGGGCCGCGTTCGGTTCGGTGGACGTGATCGCGGCGGCGCCTGAGGCCGAGCTAGTCACGGTCGATGACGTGGGACCGACCATCGCCAGGTCGCTGCGTGAGTGGTTCGAGGTCGACTGGCACGCGGCCATCGTGGCCAAGTGGCGCGCGGCTGGGGTCGACCTGGCCACCCCCGGCTTCGTCGCGCCCGCCCGTGATCAGGACGGCGGCCTCGCCGGGATGGCCGCGGGCGCGCCGCTCGCCGGGCTCACGATCGTCCTCACCGGGACCCTGGAGGGCTACACCAGGGACGAAGCCGCCGAGGCGATCGAGGAACGGGGCGGCAAGGTGGCGGGCTCGGTCTCGAAGAAGACGAGCTTCGTCGTGGCCGGCCAGAACGCCGGGTCAAAACTCGACAAGGCTGAAGCTCTCGGCGTGCCGGTGCTGGACGAGGCCGGGCTTACTGTGCTGCTGTCAGAGGGAGCCGATGCTGCGCGGACAACGGGAGTCGGCTGACCTTGGCGGCTTCGGTCGTCCGCGCTCGCGAGTTGTTACAGATAGTATGCAATTGGCTTCGGGAAGTATGTTTTTTGCCGTAGGATTCACGGATAGCGCCGAGCGCTGCACACTATGCGACGGCTGGCCGACGAGGAGCCATGAAGGACCCCACCGATACCCGGGACATCGGCCCGCGCGTTGGTTCGCCGCTGTGGATCCACATGGTGTCAGTGACCGTCGTTGGCACCGCGGTATTCGCGCTCTGCGTAGCTATGGCGATGCGGGTGCCCAAGCTCATCGGGCACCCGTTGTTCTGGGTGCTAGCTGGCATGGTCGTGCTCGGCGAGATCTGGCCGATCGTAACGCCTGGCCGGTCTACCCTCGAGGCACCCGTGGCGTCGGTCACATTCAGCTTCGCCGCGCTGATCGCCTGGGGAGTGCCGATTGCCATACTCATGCGGGCCACGGCGACGATGCTGGTCTTCCTCTGCAGGGGCAAGGCGCTGCACCGGGCCGCATTTAACGCTTCCGTCGCCACCCTGAGCCTTGCCGCTGGTGGCGGGGTGCTCTACGCCTTCCGCGGCGCAATTAAAGGGCTGATATCGGTTCCCCAGGGCGTCGATGTCTGGAAGATCTTGCTCGCGGCTGCAGCCTGCTTCGTGATGAGCTTCGTGCTGGACACGGTCGCCGTCGCGCTGCACGCACGGGAACCAATCGGCAAGACCATGATCAAGACGCTGCCGTACCAGGCGCTTGTCAGCGCTGTGCTCCTAGCAACGGCACCCCTGGTGGCCGTCGTCATCGGCCATGGCTCGGCGTTGCTGGTGATGCTGTTCGCGTTCCCGCTCGCCGCCATCTACGTCAACGCCGCGATCTCCGTGCAGCGCGAGCATCAGGCTCACCACGACGAGCTGACGGGGCTGGCCAACCGAAAGTTCCTGCTACTCAGGCTCCAGAGCATGCTGGCGCAGGCGGCCAGTTCAGGCACGAAACTCGGTTACCTGCTCCTGGACCTGGACCGCGGCCTGAAGGAAGTCAATGACACCCTCGGACACGCTGTCGGTGACCGGCTGCTCCGGCTCGTCGCGCACCGGCTGACCCACAGCATCCGGCCCGGCGACCTGGTTGCGCGCCTTGGCGGCGACGAGTTCGCTGTGCTGCTGCCGTCAGTGAAGGAGGCGTCGGCTGCACGCGAGGTCGCGGCGCGGCTGCGGGCGGCGGTAGCCGAGCCGATCCGGCTGGAAGGCATGTCGTTCGTGATCGAGGTGAGCATCGGCATCGCCATGTTCCCCGACGACGCCTCGGCCGATGAGGTGCTGATGCAGCACGCCGACGTCGCCATGTACGCCGCCAAGCAGCGGCGCAGCGGGGTCGAGCGATACGAGCCTGACCTGGACCGCAACTCGCCCGCCCGGCTCGCTCTCTTTGGCGAGATGCGCCGGGGGCTGGACCGGGGCGAGCTCGAGCTGCACTACCAGCCGAAGGTCTACCTGGGCGATCGGCGCGCCGCCGGTGTGGAGGCGCTCGTGCGCTGGCGTCATCCGGTGCGCGGCATGCTGACCCCGGCCGACTTCCTGCCCGTGGTGCAGCAGTCGTACCTCATGCGCGAGGTGACCGCCTTCGTCATCGAGACCGCTGTCGCTCAGGCTGCGCTGTGGCGGCAAGCCGGCCTCGACCTGCCGGTGTCGATCAACGTCTCCGGCCGGGACCTGCTGGACACCGGCCTGGGCGACTTCATCGAGCAGTGCCTGAACCGCCATAGTGTGCCGCCCGACGCGCTGGTCCTGGAGATCGACGAGCGCATGCTGACAAGCGAGCCGGCGCACGCGGTGGCGACAGCCGAAGCCCTGGCCGACATCGGCATCGGCCTGAGCCTGGATGACTTCGGCACTGGCTACTCCTCGCTGCTCCGGCTGAAGCGGCTTCCGTTCAGTGAGGTCAAGGTCGACGCCTCGTTCATCGGCCGGCTGCTGGAGTCACCGGATGACGAGGTAGTGGTGAAATCGATCCTCGACCTGGCTGCCGCGCTCGGGATCCGCTCGGTCGCCGAAGGCGTTGAGTCCGCCGAGGTCGCCAACGCCCTGCTCGCCATGGGCTGCGTGGCCGCGCAGGGCTGGTACTTCGCTCGGCCGATGAACGCGGCGTCGGCCACCGCATGGCTGACCGACCACGAGGGAAGGGCGTCCGGCGACGGCAGCATGGAGCTGGAGCCGGAGTCGGCTGGCTTGAGAGCGGCCGCGCGCAGGTCAGCTGCATTGGGCTCGGCGGCCCTGGGGTCAGGCGTCATCGGGTCGGGCATCATCGGGTCGGGCGTCATGGGCCCGACCGATCTTGAGCGAGCCGGCCTTGACTCGGTCGTCATCCCGCCGTCCGGCTGGCGTCACTAGCCAGCCCGGCATAATGCCTTCGGCCCCGGCGGACGGGGCCCAATAAGATGGCCTGCATGTCCATAACCAGGAACGAGGTTGCGCACCTGGCCAGGCTGTCCAGGCTGGCCCTGACCGACGCCGAACTTGACCACTTCGCAGGCCAGCTCGACCAGATCATTGGCGCGGTGGCGCGGGTCCAGGAGGTCGCGGCCGAGGGGATCCCGCCGATGACGCACGCCGTTCCGGTCGTCAATGTCTTCCGTGACGACGCCGAAGAGCCCTGCCTGACACCTGAGCAGGCGCTGTCTGGCGCGCCAGCGACCGAGCAGAGCCGGTTCCGGGTGCCGCGCATCCTGACGGAGGAGTGATATGGCTGCCGTGGAGCCGTCGCCGCTCACTCGTATGACGGCCGCGCAGATCGCGGCGGCCGTTGCGGCTGGGGATGTCTCGGCCGTCGAGGTCACGCAGGCGCACCTGGATCGGATCGCGAGCGTTGATCCGGACGTTCACGCCTTCCTGCACGTGGCCGGCCTGGGCGCGCTGGCCGCCGCCGAAGACGTCGACCGCAAGCGCGCGGCCGGGGAGCCACTTGGACCCCTGGCCGGCGTGCCCCTTGCGCTCAAGGACGTCATGACGACCGAGGACATGCCGACTACCTGCGGATCGAAGATCCTGGCAGGCTGGCGGCCGCCTTACGACGCCACGGTCACGAGGCGGCTGCGCGACGCCGGCGTGGTGATTCTCGGCAAGACGAACATGGACGAGTTCGCCATGGGCTCATCCACGGAGAACTCCGCGTACGGGCCGAGCCGTAACCCCTGGAACCTGAGCCTCGTGCCCGGCGGGTCGTCCGGGGGCTCGTCTGCGGCCGTCGCTGCCTATGAGGCGCCGCTTGGTATTGGCACCGACACCGGCGGCTCGATCCGCCAGCCGGCGGCGGTCTGCGGCATCGTCGGCATGAAGCCGACGTATGGCGGCTCGTCCCGGTACGGCCTGGTCGCGTTCGCCTCGTCGCTCGATACGCCAGGCCCGCTAGCCCGGACGGTGCTCGACGCCGCCCTGTTGCACGAGGCGATCTCCGGACATGACCCGCACGACTCGACCTCGGTCGACGCGCCAGTGCCATCAGTCGTCGCCGCGGCTCGCCAGGCCGACGTGTCCGGCCTGCACATCGGTGTCGTGACCGAGTTCAGCGGCGATGGCTACCAGAGCGGCGTCCAGGCCAGGTTTACCGAGGCAGTCGAGCTGCTGGAGTCGCTCGGCGCCAAGGTCGCCGAGGTGTCGTGTCCGCATTTCACGTACGCGCTGCCGGCCTACTACTTGATCGCGCCAAGCGAGTGCTCCTCGAACCTGGCCCGATTCGACGGTATGCGCTACGGGCTGCGGGTCGGCGATGACGGCAGCCGCAGCGCCGACGAGGTGATGTCGCTGACCCGGGCGGAGGGCTTCGGTCCAGAGGTCAAGCGCAGGATCATGCTCGGCACCTACGCCCTGTCCAGTGGCTACTACGACGCCTATTACGGCAAGGCGCAGCAGGTGCGAACGCTGATCAGCCGGGACTTCGACGCCGCGTTCGAGCAGGTCGACGTCCTTGTGTCACCGACCACCCCGACCACCGCGTTTCCCATCGGGGAGCGCGCCGACAACCCGATGGCGATGTACCTGGCTGACTTGTGCACGATCCCCTCCAATCTCGCCGGGAACGCCGCCATCTCCGTGCCCTGCGGGCTCGCGCCGGAGGATGGGCTGCCAGTGGGGCTGCAGATCATGGCGCCGGTGCTGGCGGACGATCGCACGTACCGGGTCGCCGCAGCCGTCGAGGCCGCCTTCGAACAGCGGTGGGGTGGCCCGCTGCTGGCACAGGCGAATGGCCTGGCGGCACCGAATCCGGATGGAGGGTCGCGATGACGCAAGTGGCTGCGCTCGTCGCCTACGACGAGGCGATTGCCAGGTACGAGCCCGTGATCGGCCTGGAGACACACGTCGAGCTCGGCACGGCGACCAAGATGTTCTGCGGCTGCCCGACCAGGTTCGGCCTGCCGCCGAACTCCGCGGTGTGCCCGGTCTGCCTTGGCCTGCCCGGCTCGCTGCCGGTGGCGAACCGAGCTGCGATTGAGTACACGATCCGGATCGGGCTGGCGCTGAACTGCTCGATCGCGTCGTGGTGCCGGTTCGCGCGGAAGAACTACTTCTACCCGGACATGCCGAAGAACTTCCAGATCTCGCAGTACGACGAGCCGCTGTGCACCGACGGCTGGATCGACGTAACCGTCGAGGGCCAGACCTTCCGCGTGGGTATCGAGCGCGTGCACCTCGAGGAGGACACCGGCAAGTCGCTTCACGTGGGCGGCGCGACGGGACGGATCCACGGCGCCGACTACTCGCTGGTCGACTACAACCGGGCCGGCATACCGCTGGTCGAGGTCGTGACCAAGCCGGTAGCTGCCACCGGGGCTCTGGCACCGGTCGTGGCTCGCGCCTACGTTACGGACCTGCGGGATCTGCTGCGTGCACTGGACGTCTCCGACGTCCGGATGGAAGAGGGCTCCCTTCGGTGCGACGTCAACACATCGCTGGCGCCTTATGGCGCAACCGAGTGGGGCACGCGCACGGAGACCAAGAACGTGAACTCGCTCCGGTCGGTGGAGCGGGCGGTCAGGTTCGAGATCGAACGTCAGGCCGCTCTGCTGGACGCGGGCCAGCGCGTTGTGCAGGAGACTCGCCATTTCCACGAGGACACGGGCGCCACTACGGCCGGCCGCAGTAAGGAAGAGGCTCAGGACTACCGGTACTTCCCCGAGCCGGACCTGGTGCCAGTTGCGCCGCCGCCGGAGTGGGTCGACGAGATCCGGGCCAGCCTGCCGGAGCTACCCGCCGCGCGGCGGCTGCGCCTGCAGGGCGAGTGGGGCCTCACCAAGCTCGACATGACCGCGCTCGCCAACGCGGGCGCACTCGACCTGGTCGCGGATACCGTCGCGGCTGGCGCTTCGCCCGCCGACGCGCGCAAATGGTGGCTGGGCGAGCTCGCCCGCCACGCCAACGAGTTGGGCGTTGATCTATCGACGCTGTCGATCACGCCCGCGCAGGTCGCGAGGGTCAGTGAGCTAGTTGCCAGCGGGTCGCTCAACGACAAGCTGGCCCGCCAGGTCCTCGACGCCGTGCTGGCCGGCGAAGGCGACCCCGACAAGGTCATCGAAGCGCGCGGCCTAGCCGTAGTGAGCGATGACGCCTCGCTGCTTGCGGCCGTCGATGCCGCGATCGCCGCGAAGCCGGACGTCGCCGCGAAGATCCGCGCCGGCAAGACTGCAGCCGCGGACGCCGTCGTCGGCGCCGTCATGAAGGCAACGAAGGGTCGCGCCGATGCCGCGCGCGTCCGCGAACTGATCCTGGAACGCCTGACCTAAACCAGCAGGTTGGCCCGCCGCCAACGGATGCGTGGAAACTCCAGAGACTCTGGAGTTCCACGCATCCGTTGGGCAGCGATCTTGGTGGCCGAGGCACCTTTGCCGCGAATGGGACATAGTCGCTGCCTCCGTCCCCGGCCTTAACCACAAGATGATCGGATACACTCGGCGCATGCAGTCCTTCGCGCATCAGGAGATGATGCCCCGCTAGCCGGGGCCATTTCACGCTGCGAGGACGACGTCCGCACGAGGCCCTTCAGGGGCCTCGATTCATGTCCGGGGTCGGTGCCCCTGAGGTTGTAAACCCAGGAGGTTCCGATGACCGCCCACCGCGTGTATCTCAGCACCACGATTCCGTACGTGAATTCGCGCGCACACGTCGGATTCGCGCTCGAGCTTGTCCAGGCCGACGTGCTCGCCCGCCACCATCGCCGCATCGGCGATGAAGTCAGGCTGCAGAGCGGCACCGACGACAACTCGCTCAAGAACGTGCTCGCCGCCGAAGCGGCCGGGATCACCACCCGCGAGCTGGTGAATCGCAACGCGAGCGAGTTCGCCGGGCTCCGCGAGCACTTGTCGCTGAGCTTCGACGACTTCATCCGGACCAGCAGCGACCCGCGGCATCGGCCCGGCGTCGAGCGGCTATGGCGCGCCTGCGCCGAACGCGGCGATCTGTATCGCAAGGCCTACGAGGGTCTGTACTGCGTTGGCTGCGAGCAGTTCTATACCGAGGCTGAGCTTGACGACGGGAACTGCCCGGACCACGGCACACCGCCGCAGCTAGTAGCCGAGGAGAACTGGTTCTTCCGGCTCTCGAAGTACGCCGACCGGCTGAACGCAGAGATCAGCTCGGGCCGGCTCCGGATCGAGCCGGCCAGCCGGCGCAACGAGGTGCTCGGCTTCATCGCCGGCGGCCTGGAAGACTTCAGCGCGTCCCGCTCGGTGGCTCGCGCCCGCGGCTGGGGTATCGAGGTACCTGACGATCCGAGCCAGGTGATCTACGTCTGGTGGGACGCGCTTGGCAACTACATCACGTCCCTGAACTACGGTGCGCCGGACCCCGCGACCGGGGACGAGCGGGGCAGCGACTACCAGCGCTGGTGGGTCGGCGCGGATCGCCGGACGCACCTCGTGGGGAAGGGCGTGCTCCGCTTCCACGCGGTCTACTGGCCGGCGATTCTGCTGTCGGCCGGGGAGCCCCTCCCGACCGAGATCTTCGTGCACGACTACCTCACAGTCGGCGGCCGCAAGATCAGCAAGTCGGCCGCCGGACTCGGCGGCCATCAGACCGACGCGAACGACCCTGTCGCGCTCGCGCGCGCATATGGCGTTGACGCGCTGCGCTGGTGGCTGATCCGCGAGGTGCCTCGGATCGGCGATACCGACTTCACCATCGACAAGCTGATTGCCAGAACGAACGAGGACCTGGCCAACGGCGTCGGCAACCTCGTCAACCGCGTGGTGAGCGTCGTCCATTCATACCGGAACGGGGTCGTCCGGCCGTGCGCCCTGCCACCGGGCACAAGCCGCTGGCTGGCGGCTGCGGCAAGCGCCGACCGTAGCGGCGCCTCGGACTGGCCCGCCGACGCGGCCGCGGTGCGTGCGACGCTCGCGGCGACGCCCCAGGCTGTTCGCGCCGCGCTGGCGAGCTTCGACTTGCGGGCGGCAGCGGCGGCCGTTTTCGCGATCGTCGAGCACGCGAATCGCTACATCGAGGCCGCCGCCCCGTGGCACCTGGCGAAGGCCGAGCGGGCTGGTGACGAGGCAGCGAGCGCGCGACTCGATCAGGTGCTAGGCGCCCTCGTGGTCACGTGCCAGGTGCTGGCATCCGAACTCTGGCCGTTCCTGCCCGATCTGGCCGCCCGGGTGGCCGCGGCTTGCGACGACCTTGGCGGGCCGCTGCCGAAGCCGCAGCCAGTCTTCCCGCGCATCGAGGTCGCAGAGCCACGTGCCGGCAGACGCCGCCGGCAGTATGCTGCCGTCGCTACGAACGACGGTCCGGCCGCGGACCAGTCGACCGTAAGTGAGGTCGCCTAGTGCACATTCGCCCGGGCCGTGATCGGTCAGCTGAGGGTCAGCCAGCACACGCCGGCTCGGCCCGCGGACGCAGCGTGCTGATCTGGGTGCCGATGAATCCGGTGGCCGACGCGCTTGCCGATCTGGACGGCGCGCGAGTCGAGGTGATCACTCCAGACGGCCGTCCGCTACCGTCGTCCGCGACTGAGGTGGAGTTCTACGTCCCGCCGTTCTTTCCGGATCCGGAAGCCGTCGCGGCGATGGCGCACATGCCCAGGCTCAGGGTGGTCCAGACGCTGACAGCCGGCTTCGACCGGGTCCGGCCGCTCGTCCCCGCCGGCGCCGTGCTGTGCAACGCGCGCGGCGTCCACGACGCCAGCACCGCGGAGTGGGTGGTCGGCGCCGCCATCGCCGCCCTCCGGCAGTTCCCGTATTTCGCCGTCGAGCAGGCGGCCGGCCGGTGGAGCTACCGGTTCACCGACTGCCTGGCTGGCAAGACCGTGCTCATTGCCGGGTACGGCTCGATCGGCCGAGCGGTGGAGCGCAGGCTCGCCGGTTTCGACGTCCGAGTCCTGCGCGTCGCACGGTCGGCTCGCGACGGCGTCAGCCCGGCGTCGGACCTGCCGTCCCTCCTCCCCGGGGCGGACGTCGTGATTTTGCTGATGCCCGTGACGCCGGCCACAGTTGGGATAGTCGACGCGTCGTTCCTAGGCGCGATGAAGGACGGCGCGCTGCTGATCAATGCGGCGCGCGGCGTTCTTGTCGTTACCGAAGATCTGGTGGCGGAGGTCAGCTCCGGCCGCCTGTTCGCGGCGATGGATGTGACCGATCCCGAGCCGCTGCCGTCTGGCCATCCGCTCTGGTTCTCGCCAAATGTGCTGATCACACCCCACGTGGGCGCATCGACCCCCTATTCAGGCCTGATGGCTGTGCGCTTCGTCCGAGAGCAGGCAGAGCGCTACCTAGCGGGCCAGCCGCTCGCGAACGTGATCACGGGGGACTACTAAACCCGCAGGTCATGGCCACTGTGGTGGTCCTCAGGAAGTTGTCGCCGTGTCTAGGCCCTTCCTCAATCGAAGCGTGACCTCAGCGGCCTAGAGTGCTGTCGCTTAACTTATTGCGAGACCACGAGGTTTCCGGCCAGCCTGAGTCTGGGCGCCGCCGGAACTGTCGGCACCGTTTGCGCGTCGTGTGCTGCCATCGCTCAAAGATGAGCCGCAGGCATGACCTCCCCGCACGGCATACGGCCTTCGGCGTCTTCGGGCTCGCTCGGCAGAGTTCGGTTTCGCACGTTCGGGACATAGCCGACAGGAGGTCAGGTGCACGCATGCCCGGTGCAGGCGCACGCATCCGCCTGGCCGCTATGAACCCTTCCAACCCGGTCTGGACGGTGCTGGGAGTGCTGCTGGCCGCCGCGGCTGCAGCGCTCCTGGCTCGCCGCGCCCGGCAGGGCGACGCCGCGAGCAGGTGGCTCGCCATCGCCACCGTGGCCTGGGGAGCCGCGTTCGCCGCCCAGGGCGCCAGCGCTGGCGAAGTCACCCCCGCCGTCATCCAGCTAACGCTGACCGATCTGCTGGCCCTGCTTGGCCTGCCGCCGTTCGTCATGGGGCTCCTGCGGCTCGCCCCGTCGGCCGCGCAAAGCCGCCAGTCGCGCATCCGGCGGGTGTCCGACCCGGCCCTGCTGACGGACGTCGGCCTCTTGATACTGGCCGCGTTCACCCTCGGCTGGATCGCCGTGCTCCGGTTTGCGTACCGGGCTACTGGCGTCGGGCCCGGCTTGTTTACGGTCGATCTCATCCATCCCGTCGCCGACGTGCTCGTCTTGGCGGGCACGCTCGCGCTGGCAGTACGGGCTGGACGCCGGGCACTGACGCCCTTCCTCGCCCTTGTCGCGGCGACCATCGGCGACTTTCTCGCGGTCGAGGCGCGGGCAAGCGGCCTGCACCCGGGCTCATGGCCGCAACTAGCCTGGCTCGTGGCGTTCTGCCTGCTCGGCGCAGGCGCCCTGAGGCAGAACGCGGGGTCGCGCGGGCAGCAGGCTGAGACAGCACCTGTGGCCGCTGACCCGCCTGCGAGCACCCTCATCGCGCTGGGCGCGGCCACCGTCGCCAGCCTCGTTACCTTCATCTTTGCAATTGTGACGTGGGGGCGCAGCGGCCCGGTTCCGCTCCTGATCGGGGCCTTGCTGGCGCTCGCGCTGCTGGCCCGGATCGCCGGCCTGGTCCGCCAGGCGGCGGCGATGTCCGCGCTGGCCGAGGAGGCCGACAGCCAGTTCCACCAACTGGCCGACCGCACGAGCGACGCCGTACTGCTGTGCGACCGCACCGGCTTGATCAGCTACGCGAGCATGGGCGTGGCGCACTACGGCTACACGCCTGAGCAGGTGGCGGGCACGCGACTGCCCGATCTCGTGCATCCAGACGATCTAGCGAACGTGGTCGCGACCGTGACTGCCGTCCGAGCCGGCGCCGTGCACGCGACCGGTCACGTCGCCTGCCGGGTTCGGTCGTCTGACGGCACGTGGCGGCACGTCGAGGCCACGGTCTCGCGGTACGCCGAACCAGGGCGGCCAGACCTCCTCCTGGTCACCGCCCGCGATATCAGCGATCAGGTCGCGCTCAAGCGTCAGGTCACGCACCTGACCTTTCACGACGGCACTACCGGCCTGCCGAACCGGTCCTACCTGGAGGAACGGGCTAAGGACCTGCTCGCTGACGACCGCGACGGGACCGAGGCCGAGCGTGTCGCCGCCAGGCGGATCGGGGCCATCTTCGTGGACCTCGACGGCTTCACCGCCATCAACGACTCGGTCGGCCATGGCGCGGGCGACCTGGTGCTCGCCCAAGCCGGCCGGAGGCTGCGCGGTCTCGTGCACGCGCTCGATACGGTCGCTCGCTGGGGCGGCGACGAGTTCGCCGTCCTCATCGAGAGCGCCAGCAGCCCGCAAGAGATCGTCGACGTCGCCGAGCGGCTCGCCGGTGCGATCGCCGCCAAGCCCTTCCAGGTCGCCGGCCGGGAGGTCTCGATCACGGCCAGCGTCGGGGTCGCGTTCGCCGATCCGGAGGTCGCCGACCACTTGCTGCGCAACGCGGACCTCGCCATGTCCCGGGCAAAGGACGCAGGCGGCGGCCGCGTGGAAGTTTTCGCTGCGCATATGCACGCGGACGTCATCAGGCGACTGGAGCTCGCGACCGATCTGCGCGCGGCGATCGAGGACACCAGCCTGGGCATCGAATACCAGCCGGTGGTAGAGCTGTCGACGTCGCGCGTGGCCAGCGTGGAAGCGCTCGTCCGGTGGTCACGCAACGGCGAAGCTGTCGCCCCAGCCGAGTTCCTGGGCGTCGCGGAAGATTCGGGGCTCATCGTGCCGCTCGGCTCATGGGTGCTCCACCAGGCCTGCCGGCAGGTTGCCGAGTGGCGCGCGTCGGGGTGGCAGATCGGGCTGTCGGTGAACTTCTCGCTTCGGCAGGTCAGTGCCGCAGGGTTCGCCGAGTCCGTGCTGACGGCGATCGACGAGAGCGGCCTGCAGCGGTCGGCGCTGACCATCGAGGTCACTGAGCGAGTGCTGATCGAGGTTGGCAGGCCGATCCTGGACGGGCTCGCCGGGCTGCGGCAACTAGGCGTCCGGCTGGCTATCGACGACTTCGGCACCGGCTACGCCTCCCTGGCCTACCTGCGTCAGCTCCCGGTCGACATCATCAAGATCGACCCGTCGTTCGTGGCAGGCCTTGGCACCGATGGCACGCTGGCCATGCTGACGCGGACCATCGTGCAGGTCGGTCATGACCTGGGCATCGAGATCGTGGCCGAGGGGATCGAGCGACCGGAGCAGCTCGAGTTGCTCCGCGCCATGGGGTGCGGACTCGGCCAGGGATATCTGGTCGCCAGGCCGATGACCGCGAACGGGATCGAGTCCCTCGCGGTTGCCGGCACGGGCTTGGTGGCGGGTCCGGTGCCGGCCGGTGGTTCCGCTCCGGGGAATGGTCCGCCCCCGGCGATGGGCCCGGGCTCGAGTGCCGCCGCAGCCCCGGATGACCAGCGCGACGCGACCGCACCGGAGACCGCGGCCTTAGGCTAAAGGCGACGGCAGGCGCGACAGGTCATCCGCTGGACACCGGCACAATGGACGTGGCGGAGTTTCGCCGGCCTGCCGACAGGCACCCCCAACCTACGTAACCGGAGGATTTTCGTGCCCGCATCTGTCGTCCTGGTCGCTGAGGAACTGTCCGGGGCGGGGATCGCCTTGCTGGAAGCCTCGTTCGAGGTTCGTTACGCCGACGGGGCGGACCGGAGCCAGCTGCTGCCAGCGCTCGCGGACGTTGACGCCGTGATAGTCCGCAGTGCCACGCAGATCGACGCCGATGCCATCGCGGCCGCCAGCCGGCTCCGCGTTGTCGCCCGAGCTGGCGTCGGCCTCGACAACATCGACGTGGACGCGGCCACGAAGGCCGGCGTGATGGTGGTCAACGCTCCAGCGTCGAACATCGTCAGCGCCGCCGAGCACGCGGTCGCGTTGCTCCTTGCCGTGGCCCGTAACGTGCCGCAGGCCAACGCGTCGCTCAAGAAGGGCCTGTGGAAGCGCTCTGCGTACACCGGCGTCGAGCTTCAGGACAAGGTCGTCGGCATTCTCGGCCTCGGCCGGATCGGCGCGCTGGTGGCCGAGCGACTGGCTGCGTTCGGCATGACCGTGATCGCCTACGACCCCTACGCTCCGCCGACGATCTCGACCCAGCTTGGGGTCCGGATGGTCGGCCTGGATGAACTGCTGGCCGAGGCCGATTTCATCACCGTGCACCTGCCGAGGAACGCTGAGACGATCGGGCTCATCGGCGACCGCGAGCTGCACGTGGTCAAGCCCGAGGTCAGGATAATCAACGCGGCGCGCGGCGGCATCGTGGACGAGGCCGCGCTGGCGAATGCGCTGCGCGAGGGCCGGGTTGCCGGTGCCGGGATCGACGTCTACCTCAAGGAACCGTGCACCGACAGCCCGCTGTTCGCCTTCGACAACGTGGTCGTGACTCCGCATCTGGGAGCGAGCACGCACGAGGCCCAGGAGAAGGCGGGCACGCAGGTCGCCAGGTCCGTCCGGCTCGCGCTGGAAGGCGAATTCGTGCCGGACGCCGTTAACGTGCAGGGCGGCATAGTGCACGAGGATCTGCGGCCGTGGCTACCGCTCGGCGAGAAGCTCGGCCGGATCTTCGGCGCGCTCGCTGGGGGCGCAACGGCGTCGGTGGCCGTGGAGGCGAAGGGCGAGATCGCGGCGCTGGACGTCAGTGTCCTGGAGCTAGCGGCGCTGAAGGGCCTATTCGGCGGCGTCACGGAGGAGCCAGTCACCTATGTCAACGCGCCGCTTGTGGCCAAGGAACGCGGTGTCGAGGTAAGTCTCCTGGCCGACGAGGTGAGCCATGACTGGCGCAACCTTCTGTCCGTGCGCGGGACCGCGCCCGACGGCCAGCTGATCTCGGTCAGCGGCACGCTGTCAGGCCTCCGCCAGACCGAGCACCTCATCGAGGTCAACGGCTTCGACGCCGAGCTGGCGCCGGCCGATCACATGATCTTCCTCGGCTACGCCGACCGACCCGGCGTCGTCGGAACCGTCGGTCAGGTGCTCGGCGGCCAGCAGATTAACATCGCTGGCATGCAGGTCTGCCGCCACGCCCAGGGTGGCGACGCCCTGATGGTGCTGACTGTCGACTCGGCTGTGCACGCCGACCTGCTGACCGAGATTGCCGCGGCCATCGGTGCCGGCCTCGCCAGGGTGGTCGACCTGGATGGCGTCTGACCAGCGAGGCCGTCATTCGCACCTTGCCACGTGGCCGCGACCGGCCAGTAAGGTACTGCCGTGACAGCACAAAGCATCCGGCTTGCGGTTATCGGGGGCGACGGGATCGGACCCGCGGTCGTCGACGAGGCCATCAAGGTCCTGCGCGCCCTGGGCACGGTGGGTATCGAGCCGACCAGCTACGACCTGGGTTCGCAGCGGTTCCACCGGACCGGCGAGGTGCTGCCAGGCTCGGTGCTTGGTGAGCTCCACGCGCATGACGCCATCCTGCTCGGTGCCGTCGGAGATCCCAGCGTTCGCAGCGGTCTGCTGGAGCGCGGCTTGGTGCTGCGCCTGCGGTTCGAATTCGATCAGTACGTCAACCTGCGCCCCGTCCGGTTGTATCCGGGCGTCGCCTCACCGCTGGCCAGCGTCCGGCCGGAAGGGGTCAACATGCTGGTGGTCAGGGAGGGCACCGAGGGCCCGTACACCGAAGCCGGCGGGTTCCTGCGCAAGGGCACGCCCGCTGAGGTGGCGACCCAGGAGAGCATCAACACCGCCTTCGGGGTTGGCCGGGTGGCGAGGTACGCGCTGCAGCGCGCCGCCGAGCGGCCCCGGCGTCGGCTGACCCTCGTCCACAAGACGAACGTGCTTGCCTACGCTGGCGATCTGTGGCGCCGGACAGTCAGCGAGGTCGCGGCAGACTTCCCGGGGGTCAGCACCGAGTACTGCCACATGGACGCCGCCACCGTTTATTTCGTGAACCAGCCCGAGCGGTTCGACGTGATCCTGACCGACAACATGTTCGGCGACATCCTGACGGCGCTCGGTGCAGCAGTCGCTGGCGGCATCGGGCTGGCGGCGAGCGCGAGCATCAATCCGGAGCGAACTGCGCCCAGCACGTTCGAGCCTGTGCACGGGAGTGCGCCTGACATCGCCGGGAAGCTCAAGGCCGACCCGACGGCTGCCATCTTGTCGGCTGCGATGCTGTGCGAGCACCTGGGCCTGTCAGCCGAGGCAGCGAAGATCGAGCAGGCAGTGTCGGACGACCTGCTGGAGCGTCAGGGTGCGTGGTCGCCGCGCGCCACGCCGGAGATCGGCGACGACATCGCGGAGCGCGTGGCGGGCTAGCCTGGCGCCAAGAGGTGGCAGCCGCGGGCGGAGGCAATGGCGCCCCGCCCGGAGCAGGAGGATGCGATGAGCGCAGGGACCAGCGGCGGGATTACCTTCGCGATTCGTCCCTCGCCCGACCCGGTGCCAGCAGGTCGGCGGGCTGAACTCCTGGCGGATCCGGGCTTCGGCCGGATCTTCACCGACCACATGATCACCGTCGACTGGGACGAGAGCCGCGGCTGGCACGACGCGCAGCTGCGGCCGTACGGCCCGTTCAGCATGGACCCGGCGAGCGCCGTCCTGCACTACGCTCAGGAGATCTTCGAGGGCCTGAAGGCCTACCGTCAGGTCAGCGGCGCAGTAGTGATGTTCCGGCCGGGCGCGAACGCCGCTCGATTCAACCGGTCGGCAGCCCGGATGAGCATGCCAGGGCTGCCCGAGGACGCGTTCATCCACGCTCTCGAACTGCTCGT
Source organism: Streptosporangiaceae bacterium (assembly GCA_035472835.1). GTDB lineage: Bacteria > Actinomycetota > Actinomycetes > Streptosporangiales > Streptosporangiaceae > JAJYUU01. The sequence continues at coordinate 60,069 of DATIOU010000091.1, forward strand.
TACCCAGGATCGGGACTGGGTGCCGGCCGCCTTCGCACATGGTGGCGTGGAGAGCCTGTACCTGCGGCCGTTCATGTTTGCCAGCCAAGTGGGTCTTGGCATCAGCAGACCGTCAGCGTCCTACACGTTCGCCGTGATCGCCTCGGCCGCCGGGACCTACTTCTCCCGCGGCGGGGATCCGGTGTCTGTCTGGCTCGCCGACACCCACACCAGGGCAGCGCCGGGGGGCACCGGCGCGGCCAAGACCGGGGGCAACTACGCCGGGGCGTTCGCTGGCCAGCTCGAGGCGGTGGCGCACGGCTGCCAGCAGGTGGTCTGGCTCGATGCGATCGAGCATCAGTGGGTCGAGGAGATGGGCGGGATGAACCTGTTTTTCGTCCGCGGCTCGGGCTCGCAGGCCCGGATCATGACACCGCCCCTGACGGGGACGCTGCTCCCCGGCGTCACCAGGGACTCGCTGCTGACGCTGGCGCCCGATCTCGGCATACCGGCGGAGGAGGCGGCTATCACCGTCGCGGAATGGCGCGCAGGCTGCGAGTCGGGCGACATCACCGAGTCCTTCGCGTGCGGAACCGCGGCGGTCATCACCCCGGTCGGAGCGGTCCGCGGCGCGGCCGGCGGCTGGGCAATCGGCGACGGCAAGCCCGGAGCAGTCACTATGCACCTGCGCGAACAGCTGCTCGGGATTCAGTTCGGTCAGCTGCCCGACCCGTACGGCTGGGTGCACAAGGTGTGCTGACAATTCCGGGGCCGCGCCCTATCTGAGACCGGATGGCGACTGCTGAGCCGGGCGTCCGGCGCTAGCGGGCCGCAGCCACTGGCTGCGTCGCCGCGATACCGCGTACCAGCATGTCGAGGCTGCATTCGAAGTCCGCGTCTGGATCGTGGGCCCTGACCTCTGCCGCCAGGGCCGTCAGGTGCGGGAACTCGCTCGGCCGCAGACGCAGCCGACGCGGTTCGGCATCGGCCGCGTCGGCTAGGCCCGGCGCGATCCCGGACTCGCCAAGTATCAAGCCGATGGACAACGCTGCGAGCGCGCGCACGATTCGCACGGCATCCTGGCCGCCGAAGCCGGCGTCGCACAGCGTGCCAACGGCTTGCTCGACGATCCGGATCACGCCGGCCGACGACGCCGGCCTGCTCGCGACGACCATTGCGCAGCGCGGATGCGCCCTGGCGACCCGACGGAAGGCCCGCGCCTGGGCCCGGATCTGCTCTTGCCAGCCGGCCGCTCCGGCCAGCGGGATCTCGATGTCGGACAGCACCGCGTCGGCAACGCTGTCCAGCAGCGCGGATTTGGACGGCACGTTGTGGTACAGGGACACCATTCCGCAGCCCAGCTCGGTCGCCAGCCGATCCATCGAGATGGCATCGACGCCGTCACGCTCGATCATGCTGATCGCCGCGTCGATGATCCTCCTGCGGGTGAGTTGCACGCTGTCACCGTAGATCGGAGGTCCGACAGCGTCTGCGCGGTGCCGCCGCGGCCCCCGGGGGTTGGGATGGAAGGATAGGCGGAGCCGCGAGGGAAGGAATCACCGCATGGACGACAAGGACATCCTCGGTCACATCGATGAGCTCATTAAAACCGAGCATGACCTGCGCGCGCGGCTTGCTTCGGGTGAGCTGACGACCGATCAGGAGCAGGAGCAACTCCGCGCGATCGAGGCAGAGCTCGACCAGTACTGGGATCTGCTGCGCCAGCGCCGGGCCCGCCGCGAGTTCGGCGAGGACCCCAGCGGCACGGCGCCCAGGCCGATTCCCGAAGTCGAGGGCTATATGCAATAGGCGCGGAACGAGTCGGGAGCGCAAATGCGCATCGCGAGGTTCGCGGTCAACGACGACGTCAAGTACGGGGTCGTCGACGGCGGCAATGGCAATGGCGAGTCGGCCCGCGGCGACGTGGTCAGCGGCGAAACCGCGGCGCCTGCCGGCAACGGGACCGGCCAAGTGCTCAGCCGCGAGGACGGCGAGCTGAGCGTCGTGGAAATCGCGGGCCACCCGTTCGGGCCAAGCTCAGGCGAGGCCAAGCTAACCGGCGTGGCGTATCCGCTGGCGGATGTCCGGCTGCTTGCCCCGGTCTTGCCGACGAAGGTGGTTGCCATCGGCCGCAACTACCTAGAGCACGCACGCGAGACCGGTTCCGAGCCACCCGCCGAACCGCTTATCTTCCTGAAGCCGTCGACCGCGGTGGTTGGCCCCGGCGACGCAATCGTCAGGCCGGTGCGCCTGTCACAGCGAGTCGACTACGAGGGCGAACTCGCGATCGTCTTCGGCAGGCTGTGCCGCGACGTCCCGGCGGCCCGGGTCCCCGAGGTGATCTTCGGTTACACCTGCGCGAACGACGTGACCGCCCGTGATCTCCAGGCCAAGGACGGGCAGTGGACGAGGGCTAAAGGCTTCGATACCTTCTGCCCGCTCGGCCCCTGGATCGAGACAGCTCTGGACCCCGCCGACGTTCGGCTGACCACGACCGTGAACGGCGAGGTAAGGCAGGACTCGCGCACCTCGCTGCTGATCCATGACGTCACGAGGCTCGTCACGTATGTCACATCGGTCATGACGATGCTTCCCGGCGACGTGCTGCTGACCGGCACTCCCGAGGGCATTGGTCCCGTCGTCGCTGGCGACAGCGTGTCGGTGACCGTCGAAGGCATCGGCGCCCTTACCAACCGCGTCGTCGACGAGAGCTAACGATCGGCACGGAGTCCGGCGAGCCCGTCTCATGCGGGCCGCCCCGACCAGATGCTTTGGCCCGTGCGGACGCCTTCGGCTACACTGCTCTGGCGCCTAGGGATCCACCCGACAGCGCACTCTGATGGGGTATGGGGTAATTGGCAGCCCGACGGGTTCTGGCCCCGTTAGTCTAGGTTCGAGTCCTGGTACCCCAGCGACTATGCGCAAGCAAGAGCGCGGCCGCCCGTCTGGCAGCCGCGCTTCATGCTTTCTCGCTTCCGCCGAGTCGGCCGGGGCGTCAGAGCCTGCGGCGGGACCGGCCCCGCTCTCGGCCCGTGAGCCGCAGCAAGAGCAAGAGGACGACGGCTCCGATGATCGAGCCGATGACGCCGACGGTGCGGAAATGGTGGGTCTCGATCTGGTGGAACTCGACGAGTTGCCACAGGAATCCGCCAACGAACGAACCGACGATCCCGAGCAAGATGGTGCCGAGCAGGCCGATGTTGTCCCGGCCGGGGACGAGCAGGCGCGCGATTAGCCCGACCACCAGGCCGACGATGATCAGTACAACAATGAATTCGAACATGGCAGGGAAGTACCAAGAAAATTGCGAATCATGCCGAGCCGCTAGTTCGGCCGTGCCGTTGCGCGTCGCCTGGTTTGGCGGGCGCCGCCGCGGTGCGCTACCCTGATGGCCCGGCACGCGGTCCCGGTGAGGAGCGCGCGAGTGCCGGTTTTCCGTGCGGTAGCCAGGGTGCGCCCGGTCCCGCGTGGGAGCAGCGAAAGTACCTGGCCCCGTCGTCTAGCGGCCCAGGACGCCGCCCTCTCAAGGCGGTAGCGCCGGTTCAAATCCGGTCGGGGCTACCAGTGTCCTAATCTCACCAGGACTGCCAGTGCCGGTCACCGATGAGGGACTTCGCATAGTCGGCGAAGCGCAGCTCACCCACGTGGTTCTCATCGCCAGGCAGAACGTGCTCGAGGGCGACATGGCTGGCTTGAGCCGCAGTAAGGGGCGGCCTGGTCACGGACACGTGCAGTGTCGCTCCCTCGAAGGCCACGACCGTTACACCTTGCTGGACGCGACCTGGGCCGTTCCTGCTGCCTGGCTCGGTCGGCGGACAGCGACCCAGAGGACGGGCATCTTGGCCGCAACTTGGCAAGGACTTATTCGAGTGACGGCGGCCAGCTGGCGAGCTGCGTCAGTGCGCGCTCCGCGGGAGAGCCGGCGTCGGCCGAGTAGACGATCATGGTCTGGCCGGGATCGGCCGGCAGCTCGAGCGCGTTGTAGTTCAGGGCGAGCTCGCCGACGAGAGCGTGCCGGAACGGCTGGACGCCGCTGCGGTAGTACCTGACGTTGTGGGCCGCCCATAGCGCACGGAACTCGTCGCTCCCAGCCGATAGTTCCCCGATGAGGTCCGCCAGGGCCGCGTCCCCTGGGTTGCGGCCAGCCTCGGCGCGCAGGCTGCCGACAGCAGCGTGTTCGATCCCTTGCCGGTCGGCGTAGAAGCCGGACTCGCGACCGTCTAGGAAGATGAACCGGGCGAGATTGGCCGGCCGAGGTGGAAACCCGACCACCTCGGAGTACAGCGCGTAGCCCAGCCGGTTAGCCGACAGGACGTCTAGCCGGCCGTTACGGACGAACGCTGCGGCTCCCGTCATGGCATCGAGGATCTGCTGCACGCTGGGACGCACGCCTGGCTGGGCAGCCCGGGAGGGCGCCGATCCGGTCGTGTGTGCGGTACGTACGAGGTCGAACAAGTGGGCGCGCTCTGCTTCGTCGAGTTGCAGGGCACGGGCGATCGCTTCGAGCACCTCGTCGGAAACGCCGCGCGCGTCGCCGCGCTCAAGCTGGGTGTAGTAGTCGATGCTGACCCCAGCCAGCAGGGCGACTTCCTCGCGGCGCAGTCCCGGCACGCGCCGGTTCCGGCCGTACGCGATAAGGCCGGCCTGCTGCGGCGTGATCCGGGCTCGCCGCGACGCGAGGAACTCGCGGATCTCGGTCCTGCGGTCCACGCACACCAGGCTATTGGGGGTACTGCCGGTACCTGGGTTAACCGCCTCTCCCTCGGCGTCCGAGCTCAGGGTTCCATGGCCATATGCGCAAAGTTTTCTCGCCGGGCAACCAGGTCACGACGGCGGAGGCCGGCGCGCCCGCCACTCTCGCAGTCGCCGCGACCGGGACGGCGCTCGTCCTTGTCTGCTTCACGATTCCGCTGGTGACGCTGCCGAGCACGGCCGCCGACCTAGCGGCTGGGACCGGCGAGCAGGCCTGGATACTGAGCTCGATGAGCGTGGGTGCGGCCGCCGGCCTGCTGACCAGCGGGGCGATTGGCGACGACTACGGGCGGCGGCGGACATTCCTGGCTGGGGCGCTGGTGCTGGCTGTTAGCTCGCTGCTCGCTGCGCTCGCCTCGAGCGCGCTCGCCCTCATCGCGGCCCGCATCCTGGCGGGTCTCGGCGGGGCCGCAGTGCTGGCTTGCAGCCTGGGCCTCATCGCGCACGCGTTCCCGGCTGGACGGCCCCGGTCCCGCGCGACCGGCATCTGGGGCGCTTCGGTGGGCGCTGGCGTGGCCGCCGGGCCGCTCGTGGCCGTCGGCCTGGCGGCCATCGCGGGGTGGCGGCTGCCGTACCTGCTGGCGGCGGTGGCGGCTGCGGTGCTCGCAGTGGCTGGCCGGCTGCTGCTCAGCGAGTCCAGGGCAGCGCGGTCGCGCCGAGCCGACCTAGCTGGCGCGGCGCTGCTGGGCCTGGGAGTGACCGCGTTCCTTGCTGGGCTGATAGAGGGGCGGGCCGGCTTTGCCCGACCAGCGGTGTTGGTCTTGCTGGCGGTCGGCGCTGTGCTGGTGGCGGGCTTTGTTCTTGTCGAACGCCGCGTCGCCAGCCCCATGCTCGATCTGGGCCTTTTCCGTCGTGCCGACTTCACCGGCGCGACGATCGGTGCGCTCGCGTCCGGCGCCGGGGTCTTGTCGCTGCTGTCGCTGCTGCCCACGGTCCTGGAACGCGCGATGGGCGACAGCGCGCTCGTCGCCGGCGCCGTGCTCCTGGCGTGGTCGGGGCTCAGCGTGCTGACCGCCATCGCGGCTCACTGGCTTCCCGCGTCGGCGTCCCCTCGCGTCCGGCTGGTCGCCGGGCTGATCGGTGTCGCTGCTGGCCAGGTCGCCCTCGCTGGGCTCGGGTCGGCCAGCCCGGTCTGGCGGCTGCTGCCTGGACTGCTGCTGGCCGGTGCTGGAAACGGAATCCTGAATGCAGCCCTTGGCACCCAGGCGGTGGCGAGTGTGCCCAGCGACCGCGCCGCCATGGGCAGCGGCGCCAACAACACCGCCCGCTATCTGGGATCCGCTCTGGGCATCACGGTTGTGGCCGTCATACTGGCGCGTGGGGGCGCGGCCGCTGGCGCAGCGGGCCTGGTGTCCGGCTGGAACGTTGCTGCGCTAGTCACGGCCGCCTTCTCACTAGCTGGCGCGCTGGCAGTGCTGATCGCGCGCGATCGCGACCCTGTCGGCGGGCCCGGCCGGGCCGACGCAGAGACTTATGCCACCGCGGGCGTCCGCGCCGGCACGTGACAACACAGCACACGACGAAGGGCGAAGTCTGATGGAGATCATGCCTAGGCGGCCGTCCGCCAAGGGACCGGCCGAGATGTTCACCGGAGATGTCTGGATTGACGCCGTCGCCCGAGGCGAGGAGCCGTCCCGCGTGCGGGTGAGCGCCGTCCGCTTCACCCCCGGCGCCCGGACTGCCTGGCACTCACACGCGGTCGGCCAGACCCTGTACGTCACCGACGGCGTCGGCCTAGTACAGGAGCGCGGCGGGCATGTCACCGAGATCAGGCCCGGCGATGTCATCTACGCGCCCGCCGACGAATGGCACTGGCACGGCGCGACACCTGACAGGTTCATGTCGCACCTGTCGATCACGGAGGGCGTCGGGGACGCAGAGAAGCCCGAGGCGGACTGGGGCGAGCACGTCACCGATGCAGAGTACGGAGCCAGGTAGCCACCCGCTAGGGCAGCACGACAGGACAGGAGGACGCTCATGCGCGCAACGTTGATTTACGGCGCTGAAGACGTGCGCGTCGAGGACGTGCCCGATCCGCGCATCCAAGAGCCCACCGACGCGGTCGTGCGCGTGCTGCGCGCGGCGATCTGCGGCAGCGACCTGTGGCCGTACCGGTCCAGGCCGGCCACCGACACAGGCGACCCGATCGGTCATGAGTTCCTCGGCACCATCGAGGACATCGGCGCCGAGGTACCTGGCTTCAAGGTCGGCGATCTGGTGGTCGCGCCGTTCGCCTACTGCGATAACACGTGCGAATTCTGCGCCGACGGGCTGCAGACATCCTGCATGCACGGTGGCTTCTGGGCCGTCGGCGGCATCGGCGGCGGTCAGGCCGAGGCTGTCCGGGTGGTCATGGCACCCGGAACGCTAGTAAAGCTCCCTGTCGCCCCAGACGATTCGCTGCTGCCTTCACTGCTGACCCTGGCCGACGTGTTCTGCACGGGCCACCACGCCGCAGTGAAGGCGGGTGTTGGGCCGCGCACGTCCGTCACGGTCATCGGCGACGGTGCGGTGGGGCTGTCGGCGGTGCTGGCTGCCCGGAGGCTCGGCGCCGAGCGCATTCTGCTGATGGGCAGCCACAAAGAGCGCACGGACCTTGGTCGTGACTTCGGCGCCACGGACGTGATCACCGAGCGCGGCGAGGACGGCGTCGAGCGGGCGCGCGAGCTGGCTGGTGGTTACGGCACCCATGCGGTCCTCGAGTGCGTCGGCACCCTGACCGCGCTGGAGACGGCGCTCGGCGTGGTCCGGGCTGGCGGCGTGATCAGCCGGGTGGGCGTGCCTCAGTACACGGAGGGACCCATCGGGTTCGAGGCCATGTTCCACGGCAACGTGACGCTTACCGGCGGACCGGCACCGGCCCGTGCCTACATGGAGGAACTGATGCCCGACATCCTCGCTGGGACCATCCAGCCCGGTCGGGTCTTCGACAATTCAATCGGCCTGGCGGACGTGCCAGCCGGGTACCGCGCGATGGCGAACCGCGAGGCGCTGAAGGTGCTGATCCGCCCCTGATGCCGGAGGTCATCTCGCGGCGGCTGACGGTGCTGTTCGCCGTGGCCGGCGGCGCCGCCGTCGGAAACCTGTCCTGGGCGCAGCCGCTGCTCGAGTTCATGCGCGTTACCTGCATGTGTCCACGACAAGCGCAGGGTGGCTCATCACCGCGAGCCAGATCGGGTACGCGATCGGCATTGTGCTCATCGTGCCGCTCGGCGACGTACTAGACCGACGCCGGCTGATCCCCCTGATGATGCTCTGCTGCGCAGCGGCCCTCTTGTTAGCGGATCGGTACTTGGCATCCTTGCGCTGGCCATCTGGGGGGTTGGACGCCGCGGTGCGCAGGTGGTGACGACAGCGGTCTAGGCGCGCGGATAAACCCCAACGGCGGCCACGTCGATCACGGTAGTATGCGGGTTTTGTCGCTTGGGGCTCGTCAGGGATCAGACGAACGGGAGATCTAGGCTCATGCGCCGCGCGTTCACCACCGCAGCCGCTATTACAGTCGTTCTGCTAGGCGCATCCGCCACCGCCGACGCGCTAACTGCCAGTGCCGGCACGGCCAGTAGCCAGGCAAGCACAAGCCACGGCCGCCACATCATCAGGTTCAACGTCGGCAAGACGCATTCGCCCAAGCTGGAGAGCCTGATGGCGCCGAAGGCCATCGCGCCGAAGGCAGCCCTGCAAATGCGCCCAGCCGGGCTGCCCTCGGTGGCATCGACGGTCCAGGGCATCGACGTGGCGTCGTTCCAGCATCCGAACGGAGCGGCCATCAACTGGAGCCAGGTGGCGCAGGCTGGGTACAAGTTCGCGTTCATCAAAGGAACCGAAGGCAGCTACTACACCAACCCGTATTACGCCGGCGACGCCAGCGGGGCCAAGAGCGCCGGGCTGCTGGTCGCGCCGTACGCATTTGCCATCCCGAACTACTCAGGCGGTGCGCTGCAGGCTGACTACGCCCTTGATCGCGCGAACTACGGTGCGGACGGGCGGACGCTGCCGCTGATCCTGGATATCGAGTACGACCCTTACGCCGCGCCGGTGTCGCAGGGCGGCGACGGCACCAACTCGTGCTATGGCCTAACGGCGTCGCAGCTGGTGGCCTGGATAACGGCGTTCGCCAATGAGACCAGCCGGCGCACCGGTCAGCCACCCGTCATCTACACGACCGCGGACTGGTGGCACACGTGCACTGGGGACAGCGCGGCGTTCGCCGCCGACCCGTTGTGGGTGGCCAGCTACGCCACCTCGCCGGTCGTACCCGCGCCCTGGGCCAGCGCGTGGACGTACTGGCAGTACACGAACAAGGCCACGCCACCTGGAGTATCAGGCACGACAGATGCGAGCTGGCTGAGCAGCACCGCGCTCGAGCTGGCCGCGCCCGGCAGCCAGAGCGACCAGGTCAGCTCCACTGTCAGCCGCCAGCTCACCGCGCTCGACGGCGGCGGGGCCGTCACGTTCAGCGCGACCGGACTTCCAACAGGAGTCCAGATCGACGCGAGCACCGGCGCGCTGACGGGCACACTGCCGGTGACGGCGGCCCCGTTCCAGGTCTCGGTGACAGCATCAGCCACCGGCGACGCGAGCGTAACGCAGTCGTTCACGTGGAACGCGCATGGGAAGCCGTCATTCGGAACCCTGGCCAGCCAGACTGGCTCCGTTGGTAGCCCGGTCCGGTATCAGGTGCCCGCCTCGGACGGCCTGTCCGGGTGCACGCTGCGCTTCTCCGCCACGGGCCTGCCGCCGGGCCTCGGGATAAACAGCTGCGGGCTGATCACCGGGTGGCCGGCAACCGGCGGCCACTACACCGTCAACGTGCAGGTGACCGATAATTCGGGCGGCGCGCTGGCGACCGGCTCGTTCGCCTGGACGATTGGGCGCGCGGCCGGGACCGGCCCGGCCGGGCACATCGTGCTGCGCTCGAACGGCAAGTGCCTGGCGGGGTTGTCGACCACGAGCATCGCGATCGAGACGTGCGGCACGGCAACCAACCAGCACTGGACCGTCGCAGCCGACGGTTCACTCCGCGTGAACGGTTCGTGCCTGGCCGCGAAGGCGGTGACCTCGTCCGCGCCGGCGGGATTGACCCTCACGTCATGCACCAGCCCGCAACGCTGGCAGGCTGGGTCCAAGGCGGTGCTCACCAACACCAGTAATGGCCGGTGCCTGGCCGACACTGGCTCGAGCAACGGCGCGGCCGCCGTGGCGGCGGTCTGCCAGGCCACATTCAACAACACTGGCAGCTCGAGCACGCCGAGTACGAGTCAGCAGTGGACGTTGCCCGCTGGCCCGCTGGCCTCAGGGATTCCGGGCAACTGCGCGAGCAACGTGCGCTCTGCTGGGCAGCAAATAGGGGCTGTAACGCTCCGCGGCTGCAACGGCACGAGCGCGCAGGCCTGGAGCGTTCAGCCGACCGGCCAGCTCCAACTGGGCACGCAGTGCCTAGGACTGACGGCGGGAGCCACAACGCCGGGCACGCGTGTCCGCCTTGGTCCGTGTACGACGGCGCCGTCGCAGATCTGGCAGGTTACCGGCGGTCCGATCGGCATCCGGATTCTTAACCCCCTTGCGGGGCTGTGCTTGTCCGATCCGGGCGACAGCGCAACCGCAGGGACGCAGCTCGTTATCGGGCCGTGCGTCGCCAGCGACCCCGGCATCCTCTGGCGGGTGAGCTAGCCCAGTCCGGTCACTGCCCGGTTAGCGCGGCATGCGGAGCCGGGCCGCGTCGAGCGGCGGGGCGGGTAGCGGGTCACCTCGGTACCCGCCCACCGGCCCGAACTCGCCCGCCCGCCAGGCCGCGGTCGCGGCCGCGATCTCGTCCGGCGTGCGCGCGACGAAGTTCCACCACATGAGCAGCTTCTCGCCGAGCGGAACGCCGCCAAGCAGCAGCAACGTGCTGTCGGCGGGCGCGGCGACGGCCGACTCGTGCCGCCCGGTCGGCAGGTACAGCAGCTGGCCGGGATGCAGTCGCACGCCGTCTACCTCGGCCGCTCCGGTCGCCACGAAGATCACATGCTCGTATTCGGGCCGCAGCGGCACCATGGCGCTCGCCGCTCGCGTCCCAGCCGACAGCTGGGCGCCGACAATCGGCGAGAACGCCGTAGCGGGCGAATTAGCGCCCGCCAGTTCCCCCATGACGACGCTGATCTCGAAGCCGCCCAAGCCTGCTGTGGGCAAGTCGGCGTGATGCTCGAACGCCGGCTCGGCGCTGCGGCTGGCGTCCGGCAGCGCGACCCACAACTGAACGCCATGCAGGACGCGGTCATGTTCGGCCGGCGACTCCTCGGCGTGCGCGATGCCGCGGCCCGACGTCATGAGGTTCAGCTGACCAGGCCGGATCAGCTGCTCCGAACCTAGGCTGTCGCGATGCAGCACATTCCCGGCCAGGAGCCAGGTCACCGTCTGGAGCCCGATATGCGGATGCGGTGGCACGTTCATGCCGGTCATGCCGTCAACGTCCATCGGGCCGTAGTGATCGATAAAGCACCATGCCCCGACACTGCGGCGCGTCCGCAGCGGCAGCATCCGCCGGACGGTGATCGTGCCGACATGCCCTTCCCGGGCTTCGGTCAGCTCAAGATCATTATTTGCTGGAACGGGGACGTCGGGGACCTCCACGTCGGCATCGACTGTGCTCATGGGGTACTCCCTTCAGCCTCGTTTCCGGATTCTGCCAGGCCCGCCATGGTTGCTGTTGAGGCGCTAGCCCATAGTGGGGTAGATCCCCGTGCGGACCGTTCTGAGGTCTACGGGTATCTGCGGTTCAGACCGTGGCGGCCTCAGTGACTACAGTGCCTGCCGCGTAGGCCGCGGCAAGCACCCGATCGAGCTCGGCCCGATGCCTTTTGACGGCGTGCAACCGAATCGGCCCCGTTCCGTGCCCGTCCATAACGATGGTGGTCGTGTTCCGTCTCCGTCGGACTCGGACCGTCACGATGCTTGCGGGCACGATGGAGATGCTGGCGGCGCGGTGCCGAAGAGTAGACCATTTTGACACGAGCAGCTGTCCATCGGTAACAGCGATGAGCATCATCCGCTGCATGAACGCTGCGGGCACTACCGCGCACATACCAGCGGTCGGGTCGGGGGACTGGCCACCTGTATGCCGACCCCCGTTCCCGGCTGGAATGAGCGGCGCGGCGAGTTCCCTGACTCAACCCGATGGGCCGAAGGAGGCGCAATGCTTCGGGCGCGAATGCGGGTCCGAAAAATGTCAGTGGCTGCCGATATTATGAGCGAAAGCTTGCCGGTTAGCAGGGAGCTTGCCGGTTAGCACGGAGCTTGCCGGTTAGCACGGAGCTTGCCGGTTAGCACAGAGGCGGTGACCCAGATGCCGGAGCCAGAGAAGTGTTTAGGCGGTGGGGAGCCCGCGGTGGCGGAGGAGTTCGGGGTGACCGCGGCGGGGGAGCTGGACCTGGGCCTGGGCCCCGCGCCCGCGCCAGCCGACGAGCGGGCGGGAGCGCGGCCGGGCCGTCCGGCCCCCGGCCCGGGACTGGCCCCGGGATCGGTCGTGATGCCGGGCCTGGCTCCGGATGCGGAGCCGCCACCGCCGGCCGAGGGCGAGGCCTCGTGGGAAACGTGGGTCGACCTGGGCTGGGAGCCCGGTGATTACGGCGACCCGGAGACCGACCCCGATGACTTTGACGTGTTCTTAGCCGGCATGCCCGAGGAAGTTCGGGCTGATTTGCTGGCGGGCCCGTTCACGGGGGATGAGGGGCCGATACCGGCCGGGTTCTTGCATCACGAGCGGGGCGGCCCGACCGGGGTGGGGTTCGCGTCCGGCGGGGTGCTGGACGGGATGGAGCCGGGGCCGTGGCTGGCGCGGGCGCTGGACGCTGCGACCGCCGGCGGACACAGTCAGCTCGGAGAGTCGGAGCTGATCGGGGTGCTGTGCGCCAGCAGGAGGATTGCGTCGTGGGCCGCCGCCAGCGAAGCCGCCGCCGTGGTGACGCTCGCCAGACGGCGGGCCGCCCAGTCGGCCGCGCCGGGCAGTTCGCGCCTGGTGGAGCACGTCAGCGATGAGGTCGCCGCGGCGCTGACGCTCACCGGCCGGTCCGCGGACCGGCTGCTGTCGGTCGCGTCCGGGCTGACCCGCCTGCCGGCGGTCCTCACTGCCCTGAAACTGGGCGAGATTGACTGGCCGAGGGCGTGCGTGTTCGTCGACGAACTGGCCGCGCTGGCCGATGACGCGCTCGCGCAGGGCATCGCGGCCCGGTTCTTGGGCCGGGCCGGCGCAGGCGGGTGGACGACCGGGCAGCTGCGAGCAGCGTTGCGCCGGGCGGTGCTGGCGGCCGACCCGAGCGCGGCGGACCGCCGCAAGGCTGAGGCCAGCTCGGATGCTTGCGTGCGGGCGTGGGGCGAGGCGTCGGGCAACGCAGGCCTGTCCGGGCGGGAGCTGCCGCCGGCCGAGGTCCTGGCCGCCGACGCCCGGCTGACCGCGCTGGCCAGGTGGCTGCAGCGCCGCGGCGCCGCCGGGACCCTCAGCCAGTTGCGCGCCGCCGTCTACACCGCGCTGCTCAACGGCCGGTCTCTCGAATTAGTGCTCGCCAGCCTGGCCGGTGACGACGACGCCGCTGCGCAGAACGCCGCTGCGCAGAACGCCGCTGCGCAGGACGCCGCGAGCGCAGGCGCTCGGTCCGGCGGCGAGACGGCCGGCGGTGATAGTGCCGGGCACGACGATATGAACCATCGCGGCGAGGACGCCGAGGCCGGCGGCGGCGGGTGGCCGGCAGTGTCCGGGACGATCCACCTGACCATGCCGCTGTCGGCGTGGCTGGGCGGCGGCGAGCCGGGCGAGGTGGCCGGCCACGGCCCGGTCGACGCAAGCACGAGCCGGGACCTGGCCGCGATGCTCGCTAGCAGTGTGGCGACGCGATGGTGCGTGACGGCGACTGGCCCGGACGGCCGCGCCGCGGGGCACGCCTGCGCCCGCCGCGGCCCGGCCGCTGGCGAGCCGGCCATCAGGTGGGCGGCCGGACTCCGGGCGAAGCTGCAGCTACTGGAAACCGACAGCCGCTGCAGTCATCCGCGCCAGTCACCCGGCTACGTGCCGCCGGCGTCGCTGCGGCACCTGATCGCGGTCCGCCAGCGCACATGCGCTTATCCGGGCTGCCGCCGCCCGGCGGCCCGTTGCGACGTCGACCATACGGTGCCCTACGACAAGGGCGGCCGCACTTGCGAATGCAACCTGGCGCCGCTTTGCAGGAGGCACCACAGAGCTAAGCAGGCACCGGGCTGGCACCTCGAGCAGCCCGAGCCCGGCCGAATGACCTGGCGAACACCCAGCGGCCGGATCTACGAAACAACCGGTGACCCCTACTGATCCCAGCCAGTCAAGCCCGCATGAGCCGGACAGGCCGAGCACAGCCTCGGCCCGTCTGGCATGCCCGGCTTGCATCGGATCGACGCCATTGACGCTACGATCTTTCGACATCTTGAGTCATCCCGGCAGCAAGCGGCCGGTTAATCAAGGAGATGGCACGCGGTGCCGAGCTCGGCCGTGGTGAACCGGGCCGCCCGGATTTAGCTTCCCCGGTACGACCGTGATGCGCGGAACCGGCAGCGCCCGTGGCAGCTGCCCAGTGGCCGCGCCGGACAGGCCGAGCCCGCCTCGGGCCGTACGGCAAAATGGTCGGCGTGCATCGATGCCCTAGCACCGTGCTAGCCGTACCTCAAGTTCGGGTGTCCGCACGATGGCTCTCATCGCTCCGCGCGGCGATCGTTGAGATGCACGGAACCGGAGCGGCCGGTCCCGCGCTCCTAACGGAGGCGTCCCGATGCGCGCACCTATCGACAGTGTCCATCCCCCGCGTTCCGTCCTGATGAGATTTCTGGTTAGGTCATGGGAATACCGGCACCCTCGCGCTTGGGCAGGATTTCGTCTTGCCTGTGGCGTCTGGAACGTGTTCCTCGGCGTGGTTCTGCTTTCTTACGGCTACTGGGTGGGGTTGGTGCCGCTCGCCGGGGCAGCGCTGATCTTCTGGACTGCCTACCGCCTGCAGACCAGTGTCCAGAGCTAACGGCGAGGAAGCGCGATGAAGAGCAGTACCACCGCGACGATTGAGCAGCGGTCCAGTCCGGCAGTGCCAGTGCCAGTGCCAGTGCGGAGCGGCATCATCACGCTCGCTTCTGCGCGGGCCTCGCAGCCTTCGCGATCACCGAGCTGTGGGTGCTGAGAGTGGCGAAGCCATCGCAGGTCACGGGAGGCGCCCTGATGCCCGCGCTGACCAATGACGCCCGTCCCACGCAACCTTGGATCATCAACCTTCTGGTGAGGCCCTCCGCATATCGCCACCCCAGGGCCTGGGGCGCCGCCTGCGTCGCCGCGGGTACCTGGATTCTCTTCCTCGGCGTCATCCTGATTTCTTTTGGCTTCTGGTGGGGAGCTGCGCTCATAGCGGTGTCAGCGTTGGAGCTTTGGATCGCCTACCGGCTACTGATAGCGCCGCTGCCGCAGCGGGTGCGTGAGCTGGAGCAGTCACGGGCCCGGGTCGTGGACGACTCGGCCGCCAGGCTGCGCCGGATCGAGCGGGACCTACACGACGGCGCGCAAGCGCAGATGGTCGCGGTTGCCATGAAGCTGGGGCTGGCCAGGGAGAGGCTCAGCAGCGCGGTCGCCGGAACTAAGCAGCCAGACCTGGAGCGGGTCCTGGAGCTCATCGTCGCCGCGCACTCTGGCGCCAAGGAGGCCATCACCGAACTGCGCGACCTCGCCCGCGGGATACATCCACCGGTGCTCGACGACGGTCTTGGCACCGCGCTCAGGAGCCTCGCCGCGGGCCGCGACGTGCCCGTCGAACTCGTAGTGGATGTACCAGACCGCCCATCGGCCGCGATCGAGACCATCGCCTATTTCTGCGCGGCCGAGTTGCTCACCAACATCGCCAAGCACAGCGGCGCTCGGCATGCCACGTTGGAGGCGGTCAACATGGCCGGGCTCCTGCGGGTGCGGGTCACCGACGATGGCGTGGGCGGCGCCCACGTCGAGTCCAGCGGCGGCCTAGCCGGGCTGGCCGACCGGGTCGGAACTGTCGACGGAAAGCTGCACATCAGCAGCCCGTCGGGCGGGCCTACGGTCGTTGACGTCGAGCTGCCGTTCCATGTCTGACCGAACCGGAGTCCCGATGCGGATTGTGATCGCCGAAGACTCTGCTGTGGTACGGGCGGGCCTGGCCGAGATCCTCTGGGACCACGGTCACAATGTCGTCGCTGCCGTCGGAAACGGCGACGATCTGCGGGCCGCGGTAAGCGAGCACCACCCCGACGTCGCCGTGGTCGACGTGCGGATGCCGCCGAGCTACACCGATGAGGGCCTGCGCGCTGCGATCGCGATCCGCCGGGACCACCCTAAGACCGGGGTGCTGGTGTTCTCCCAGTACATCGAGACCCGTTACGCGGCCGACCTGCTCGGCGGGGCGTCTGGCGGTGGTGCGGCAGGCGTCGGGTACCTGCTCAAGGATCGAGTCGCAGACGTCAGTGAGTTCGTCGAGGCGCTCAGCCGGGTCGCGGCCGGCGGGACCGCTCTGGATCCGGAGGTCATCACTCAGCTTCTGGGCGCCAGCCGCCGTCCCGACGCGCTCGACTCCCTAACAGCCAGAGAGCGGGATGTGCTTGCTCTGATGGCCGAGGGGAGGTCCAACGGCGCAATCGCCGGGATTCTCGTGGTATCGGAGCGGGCCGTCGAGAAGCACATCGCGAACATCTTCAGCAAGCTCGGCCTTCCGCCGTCAGACGCCGACCACCGCCGGGTGCTCGCAGTCCTCCGCTACCTGGGTGCATGATCGTCGACTCCGCCCGCGATAATTACCTGATCGTGCGGTTGACACCGTGGCGGCGGTCTCGGCACCGTGGATATAGCCGGTCAGGTCGCCGAGGGGCGCGGGGGGCATTCATGTTGCATGTCCGGTTTAACTTCATCACTGCCGATCCGTCCCGGCTCGCCGACTCGATCAAGTTCATCGAGTCCGAGGTCCGGCCGCAGGTCGACAGTCAGCCAGGGAGCCTAGGCACGGCCTTGTACACCGATCCTGAGCCTGGGTTGGCGATACTCGAGTCCTTCTGGGCGTCAGACAACGCCATGGCGGCGAGCGAGCACGCGGTCATGCCCAACCGCCGGGAGGCGGTCAAGCGGGCTGCCGGCACGGTCTCCGTGGAGCGGTTCGAGGTCCCCGTTTTCGAGCTGGAGACCCCGGCACGCCGCGGCGCTGGCTTGCGGCTCACCCGGATGGACGTTGAGCCGCCGCAAATCGATGACGCGGTCGAGGGCTACGGCGATACGGCGGTGCCGTGGCTAGCCGAGACAGCGGGCTTCTGCAGTGCGCTGCTGCTGATGGACCCGACCACTGGCCACGCAATCAGCGAGACTGTGTGGCAGGACCAGGATGCGCTCGTCGGTAGCCGCAGCGTGGCCGCCTCCGTTCGGGTAGACACCGTGACGGCGACCGGCTGGGCCATCCGAGCCGTCGAGGAGTACGGCCTGGTCTATTCGTCGGCGCGGAAGGCCTGAGCATCGCGGGGGCTGGCTCGGCAGCCGGGCAGGCCGAGCCCCCGATCCGGCCCGCCCGGTGGCCTTCCTACCGGCGCAACGTCATTTCGAGCTGCCTGGACTCGAGCTACCAGGGCCCGTGCGGCCAATGCCGTGCGCGAGCTTGGCGGCGGCCTGCCCGACAGCGACCCTGGCGGCAGATCCAAAGCCCTGCTGACGCTGCGCGGCCGCGCCGTTTGCGACGCCTGTCAGCGCGACGACACTGGCGATGGCGGCCGCGAGCGCCACGGCGACAATTGCGCCGACGCGAACGCGACTCTGCGTGCTGGCGTGTGGGGTCATGCACAGATGCTGACCGGGAACCTCGCATCGCAACAAGGGGAGGGATCCCCATCTGGGGAGCCCTCCCCACCCTGGCGAGCCAAGTACCGGAACGACGCCGAGACCAGCGAATGGTTTGACGGGTCGCCCGGCCGCGTGGCAGGGTCTGCGCGTGCTGCTGATCGTGATGTTCGAGGCGAACACCTGGCGCGTACGGCCGCCCGAGCGCTTCACGTTCGGCCGCGCGAAGACATGCAACGCCGTGCTGCCAAACGAGGACCGGGGCGTATCACGCAATGCCGGGAGCTTCGACTGGCGGTCTGGTTGCTGGTGGCTCACGAACGGCAGTGCCTCGTCGATGCTGTTCCTGTCGGGTGACCTGGGTTTCCGGGCCGATATCCCGCCAGGCATGTCCCTGCCGCTCCAGCAGTGGCACGCCAAAGTCCGCCTCGACGGCCTGCTCGACAGCTACACGCTGCGGATTCGCCTCCCCGACCTGGATGAGGCGGAGGACGAGGCCATCGCCGCTGACAGCGATGCGGAAGTTGCAGACGCAGCGCCCGAGGTCGTTCCAGAACGCCACGTCACGTCGACCAAGCTGCGCGCTCCGCTCAACGACGCTGACCGGCTCGTGCTCGCGGCGCGGTTTGAGGAGTACCTAACCTGGAGGCACTCGGGGCCGGCTGCACCACGCAGCGCACGCGAGACGGCCGAGCGCATCGGCTGGCAGCCGCACACCGTGTCCAAGCGCTGCGAGAACATCCGCAACCGCTACGTCCGGATTGGGGTCCCCGGCCTTCGCGGCCCGCGAGCGCTCGAGGAACTCGCGGCCCTGCTCATCTCCACCGGCGAGCTCACGACCGACGATCTGCGCCGATTGCCGCCGAAGCAGCCGCCGGCTAGCCCACCAGCGTCTTGATGGCGGCCGTCAGCTCGGTCAGCGCCTTCTTGGCATCAGCGAAGTACATGTTCGTTTTCGGATCCACGTACAGCTCGTTGTCGATGCCCGCGTAGCCGTGACCCATGGACCGCTTGATGACGATGATGCTCTTGGCCTGATCGACATCGAGGATCGGCATTCCGGAAATCGCGGTTCCGGGCCGGCGGGCCGCCGGATTAGTGACGTCGTTCGCGCCGATCACGAGCGCGACGTCTGCGCGCGCGAACTCTGGATTGATCTCGTCCATCTCCCTGAGCTGCGGATACGGCACGTTGGCCTCGGCCAGCAGCACGTTCATGTGTCCGGGCATCCGTCCGGCGACCGGATGGATCGCGTAGGACACCTCGACTCCGTGCGACTCCAGTTCCTCAGCGAGCGCCGCGACCTCGTGCTGTGCCTGGGCGGCCGCGAGCCCGTAGCCGGGGACAATGATGACCTTCGAGGCGTACGCAAGCTGGATCGCCGCGTCGTCCGCCTCGATCGACTTCACGTCACCGCCGGGCCCGCCGGCTAGCGCCGCAGCGGCGTCACCGGTGCCGAAGCCGCCGACGATGATGTTGCGGATCGACCGGTTCATCGCGTCGGCCATGAGCTTGGTCAGGATGCCGCCGGACGCGCCAACGAGCGCGCCAGCGATGATGAGCGCCCAGTTGCCGATCACGAAGCCAGCCATCGCGACGGCCGTGCCGGTGAACGCGTTCAGCAGGGAGATCACGACAGGCATGTCGGCGCCGCCGATCGGCATGACCATCGAGACGCCGAACGCCAGCGCGGCCACGATGATGATGAGCAGCAGCCCGACGCTGGGCGATGCGATCACAAAGGCGCCGAGCCCCAGCGCGACGGCCGCGAGCAGCAGGTTCACGATGCGAGCGCCTGGGAACGTGACTGGCGCGGACGTGATCAGGCCCTGCAGCTTCCCGGCCGCGATCAGCGATCCGGAGAACGTCACCGCGCCGATGATCACGTCGAGCAACGTGGTCACCGACGTGGTCGCCGAGACCCTCGCGCCCGCGTTCATGTAGTCATGAACGCCCACCAGCGCTGCGGCGCCACCGCCCACCGCGTTGAACATGCTGACGAGCTGCGGCATGGCCGTCATCTGGACTGTCCTGGCCGAGTACAGCCCCGCCGCGCTCCCAACCAGGGCGCCGGTGATCATCACGATCCAGCCGGTCACGCTGATGAGGTTCCCGTGCACGACGATCGCCAGCGTGGCAGCGACTGCAGTGATCATGCCGGCCGCAGAGACCTGGTTGCCGCGCCGCGCGGTGGCCGGCGTGTTCATCAGGTGCAAGCCCAGCACAAAGCACGACGCTGCCAGCACGTAGATGAGCTGGATGACCCAGTCGAACGTGCTCATGCCGCGGGCCCATCACCGTTGACGCTCGGATGCGCCGCTGCCGCTCCGACAGCAGGAGCCGCAGACGTGGCGGGGAGGGTCGGCCGGCGCCGGAACATCTTCAGCATCCGGCCCGTCACTACGTAGCCGCCGACAACGTTCGCTGCGGCGAACGCCGCGGCGAGGAACGCGATCACGTAACCGACGGCATTGTGCGCAGTCACCGCGATCAGGATGGCCCCGGCCAGCACGATGCCGTGGATCGAATTCGCCGCCGACATCAGCGGAGTGTGCAGGGTGGCGGGCACCTTGCTGATGACCTCGAACCCCACCCACAGGGCGAGCACGAAGATGGTGACGTCAACGAGCAACGCCGGATAGCTATTCACGAACGGCCCCTTCGTCGAGCTGGGCTCCGGGTGGCTGTTGGCGGGTGGGTAGGGACGGCTCGGCTGCGGGCGCCTGGGACGGGCGCAGCGCCGGATGGACGACCGCGCCGCCGGACGTGATCACGACTCCGGCGCGGAGTTCATCGTTCAGATCCAGCGCGAGCTGGCCGTCCTTGACCAGGTAGAGCAGCAGCGCGCTGATGTTGCGGGCGTACATGGCCGAGGCCGCCGGCGCCATACTCGACGGCAAAGCGGATGCGCCGACAATCGTGACGCCGTGCTCGGTGACAACCGTCTGGCCGGGAACGGAGCCAGCGACGTTGCCGCCCAGAACGCTCGCGCCCATATCGATGACAACCGACCCGGCCGTCATGGCCTTCAGCGCGTCCTCGGTCACGAGCAGCGGCGGTCGTCGGCCAGGCACCTGGGCAGTCGTGATGATCACGTCGTGCCGGGCGATGTGGCCGGCAAGTTCCTGCTGTTGCGCGAGCCGCTCGTCGTCGGTCAGCGCGCGGGCGTAACCGCCCTCACCACCGGCTGGCCCGACGGTGCTGAGCTCGATGAACGTGGCACCCACCGACTCCGCCTCGGTTCGCGTCTCAGGCCGGACGTCATACGCACTGACGAGCGCGCCCAGGCGGCGCGCGGTGCCGATGGCCTGCAGGCCCGCCACGCCGATGCCGAGCACGAGCACCTTCGCCGGCCGCGCGGTACCGGCCGCGGTGATGAGCAGCGGGAAGAACCGGCCAAACTCCGCGGCCGCCACCAAAGCCGCCTTGTAGCCGGCGATGTTGGCCTGGGACGACAGCGCGTCCATCGGCTGCGCCCTCGGCAGGGTCCGCGGGATCATGTCGATGCTCACCGCGACCACGCCAGCCTCCGCCAGCGACCGAACCAGGTCGGGGTCGGTGAGCGGGGACAGCAAGCCGATCACTGCCTGGCCGGGCCGGAGAGCGGCGACCGTCGCGGCGTCTGGCCGGCCAACCATGAGCACGGCATCGGCAGCGAGGGCGTCCGCGCGGCTCACGATGCTGGCGCCGACCTCGGCGTATGCGTCATCGGTGAGCCAGGCGCCGTCGCCAGCGCCCGACTGGACGAGTACCTCTAGGCCGGCCGCGCGCAGCTTTACCACGGCTTCCGGCACCAGCGACACGCGATGCTCGCCTGGCGCGGTCTCCTTGACCACCGACACCTTCATGGGCAGACCTCGCTCGGTCGGCTGGGGGCAAAAACGCGGCCTACCGCCAGGCCGCACGGTCAAGTATGGACCGTACAGGCAAGCCGCCCAGCAGCGGCAGTGCACCAAAGGCCCATCGTCTGGGCCGAAAGCCCCGTTCCGGTTCGGTGACCCGGGCAGTAGTAGCACCCCCGTCCCCGTCGTATGGTCGTGGGTGCGCCGCGAATCATCGAGCACCAGGAGACCGATTCATGCCTGACTTTTCGCCGCGACCCGACGGCAGCACGCTGTCGGCGCAGCTCGCCGAGGCGCGCAGGCGGATGGCAGAACTAGACCTGCCGCGGCCGCTGGCCGCGCGGCTGCACCGGCAGTTCATCGCCGTGTGCGACGCCGTCAAGGCCGCGGGGGCCGACGAGGCGAGCGGCCAGCGGCGGCTAGCGGCCTTTCTCGCCGCTCTGGACCAAGCCGCGGCCAAATTCCACGGATACGGACATCGCTCGGAGAATCGGTAATCCGGCTGGCCACGCACCGCAGCTGCATCCTCCGCGTTCAGGCCGCGCAGGCAGGTTTAGCGACCCCGGTGTAGTTGCGATGTCACTGGATACCTTAATTTCAGGGCCATCAGAGGTCGCGACCAACGGCGTTGGCATCCCGCGACCTCCCACATGGGGGAACCGCAGGAGTGAGGACATGAACAAGCGCGACCTGATCGACGCGATCTCTGGCCGGATGGGGGACAGGAGGACGGCCACGGAGGCTGTTAACGCCGTACTCGACACCATCCAGAAAACAGTCGCTGGTGGTGACAAGGTGTCAATCACTGGATTCGGTGTCTTCGAGAAGCAGGTCCGGCCGGCCCGCACCGCGCGGAACCCGGCTACCGGGGCAGCTGTCAAGGTACCTAAGACATCTGTGCCCAAGTTCCGCGCGGGGGCGGACTTCAAGGCCATGGTGAACGCCAAGCGGCGTGGTCGGTAGCGCTTAGCGCATCAAGCGGCCAGGAGACTACAAGCGCGGGCGTCCGCGTCCACCGACCGGGCGCCCGCAGGCTGGCCACCAGCGTTCAGGCGGACGCCTCGGGCTCTTCCGGCGGTTGCTCAGTCGGCGGCGAGGCTGGCTGGTCCAGCTCGCGGCAGTGGCGGCGCAGCCGGAGCGCCACGGCTAGCTCAGCCGCCGTGACGACGACCATCGGCAGCAGCGCCTTCCACGCGCCTGCTACCGAGACGCCTGCCGCGGCGGCGTAGGAGTAGAAGGAAGAGCAGCGCCACGCCGCCGGTCGCGAGGCCGCCGAGCACCGCGCGCCGCTGGCTGTGGTTCCGCCGGACGCGCAGTGCGACGGCCGTGACCGGGCCGCCCACTACCGCCACCAGCCAGGCCACGCCCAATGGCATGGTTAGCCGCCGGTTCACGCAGTCCGCCCGCGCTTCAGACGGGTAGCCGACCCGTTAGCGCAGCCCGGGTCGCTTCTTGAGGGCTGTCTGCAGGAGCCTGTCGATTAGCTGGGGAAACGGCAGCCCACTGACTTCCCACATCTTCTGGAAGTACGAAGCCGGCGACAGGCCAGGCATCGTGTTGATCTCGTTGACGAGGACCTCGCCGTCCGTGGTGTAGAAGAAGTCCACCCTGGCCAGTCCCTCACAGGACACCGCGTCGAATGCCGCCGCGCCCACGCGGCGGATCTCCTGGAGCGCGCTGTCGGGTATCGGCGCCGGGATTACCATGCCGCTCGCGGCGTCCAGGTACTTGGCCTCGAAGTCCCAGAATTCTTCGCCGCCGTCAACGAGCAGCTGGCCCGGAATGCTGGTGTCCGGCGCCGCGCCCTCGATGCCCTGGAGCACCGAGACCTCGATCTCCACGCCGTCGATCGCGGCCTCGACGAGCACCTTGGGGTCGTACTGCCGGGCCAGTGCGATGGCCTCGTGCAGCTGCGCCATGTCGTGGGCCTTGGATGTGCCGATGCTCGACCCGCCGCGGGCCGGCTTGACGAACAACGGCCAGCCGAGGTCGGCGATGTCGTCGAGCACCCGCTTGCCCTCAACGGCGAGGACATCACCTGAATCGGCCACCGGCCAGTCTTGCTCCCTGACCACGACGTAGGGACCGACGGGCAGCCCCTTCGCCGTGAAGATCAGCTTCATGTACTCCTTGTCCATGCTGACGGCGCTCGCCAGCACGCCGGCACCGACGTAGGGCACGCCAGCCATCTCCAGCAGGCCCTGGATAGTGCCATCCTCGCCATAAGGGCCGTGCAGCACGGGCAGCACGACGTCGACGTCGCCGAACAGATGCGGGATCTCCGCGGGCCCGCTGGCCACGAAGCCGCCACCGGCCGGCGTGGCGACGGCGGCGCTGCCCGACCACGGCACCAGCGGGCCGGACTCGGCCACGGCCTCGACAGTCGGCAGCTTGCCGTCGGTGACCGCGAGCCGCTCGGGCGCGTCAGCCACCTGCACCCAGCTGCCATCGGTCGTGATGCCGACCGGGATCACCTCGTATCGTGACCTGTCGATGGCGCCCAGCATGTTTCCGCCGCCCATGCAAGACACCTGGTGCTCCGGCCCGCGGCCGCCGAACACGACCGCGACCCTGATCTTGCGCTGCTCGCTCACGAACTCCTCCAGTCCTGTGCACCACGCCCGTACTGTGGTGCCCTGGCGTCAGACGCCGTAACGCTCCGGCTTGGCCGACCTGCTAGCCAGTAGCAGTACCGCCTCTCCTATCTCCAGGCCGTCGTGCATGACGCCCGCGATCACCTCGGTAATCGGCATTTCCACGTCGTGTGTGCGCGCCAGTAGCAGCACAGACTCCGCTGACTTGACGCCTTCGACGGTCTGGGTGGTCGAGGCGAGCACGTCCGCCAGCGGCACGCCGCGGCCCAGCTTCTCGCCGAACGCGCGGTTCCTGGCTAGCGGTGAACTGCAGCTCGCCACCAGGTCGCCCATTCCGGCCAGGCCGGCGAACGTGTGCTGGTCCGCGCCGAGCGCGGCGCCAAGCCTGGCGATCTCGGCCAGGCCCCTGGTGATCAGCATCGCGCGCGTGTTATCGCCGAGGCCCATGCCCATCGCGATCCCGACTGCGAGCGCTATGACGTTCTTGACAGCGCCGCCGAGCTCGCAGCCGACTACGTCCGGGTTCGTGTACGGGCGGAAATAGGCGGTGTGGCTCGCCTTCTGGAGCTGGTCAGCCACGCCGAGATCGGCACACGCGACCACGCTCGCGCAATACTGCCGAGCCGCGATCTCCGGCGCCAGGTTCGGCCCGGAAACCACGGCGATCCGGTCCGGGCCAGCGCCGGTGATCTCGGCGATGACCTGGCTCATCCGGAACCCGGTACCGAGCTCGATGCCCTTCATGAGGCTCACGAGCACCGCGCCGGGCTGCACCAGGTCACGCCACAGCGTCAGGTGCTGCCGCAGCGTTTGCGCAGGCACGGCCAGCACCGCGAGGTCGGCGCCGGCGAGGGCCTCAGCCGGGTCGGCGGTCGCGTGCAGCGTCGGGGGCAGCGAGATGCCGGGCAGGTACTTGGGCGACTCATGCCGCGAGTTGATGAGCTCGGCGACCTCGGGCCGACGGCACCACAGCGTCACCGGCGTGCCAGCGTCGCAGAGCACCTGCGCGAACGTGGTACCCCACGCGCCCGCGCCCAGCACGGCGGCTTTCACGGTAGTGCCCTCACGGGCCAGACGTCTCAGCCCCGGGCCCGTCAGCACCGGGGTCACCCGCTGATTCGGCGTTGTTGCCATCCGTGCCGTTTGCTCCGGCACTGCCGCCGGGGCTCCCGGAACCGTTCGCGCTGCTGGGTTCCGTCAGATCAGCGGCGCGGGCCTCCTGAAGCACCCGCAGATCCTGGCGCAGCTTCCGGCGCGCCACGGCCGGGTGGTAGAACTCGGCCGGCGGCGTCAGGCCCCGCAGCTCCCCGACGAGTCCGGACACCGCAGTCATGATCTTGTCGGTGGCGGCCCGGAGGAGCGGGTTGGTGAGCGGCTGGCCGGCGAATTCCGACAAGTCGACCGGCGACCCGGCCACGACCTGAACGGTCTTGCGCGGCAGGAACTTGGGCACGTGGTTGCCATAGGGCAGGATCTGCTGCGCTCCCCAGTGGGCGATCGGCACGACCGGGATGTTCTGCTCCAAGGCCAGCCGGGCGACGCCTGTCCTGGCGACCATCGGCCACTGCTCGGGATCCCGCGTGACCGTCGCTTCCGGGTAGAAGATCACGCACGCGTTGTTCCCGGCGGCTTGCTCGGCGGCCTGCCTCAGCACCAGGGCCGCGTCGGCCTGGCCGCGGTTGACCGGCAGCTGGCCGAGCCTGCCGATGAGGGGTCCGATCACGGGGATCTTGAACAGTGACGACTTGGCCAGGAAGACCGGGTACCTGCCAGCGCTATCGGCGAACAGCGCGACGGCGAAGATGTCCATGTAGGAAAGGTGGTTGGCGGCCAGGATGACCGCCCCGTCGGCCGGAATGTTCTTCTGGCCGGTCCAGTCGAGGTGCATCATCATCCGGATGCCGGGCCGCAGGACGATCTTGGAGAAGTTCCGCCAGGCGTTGGAATAGCTGCCATCAGCCAGCCTGCGCGGTTTCTTGCCTGCCATCGCTTCCCTCCGGGCCGCGGGCCACCACGTCACCCGTGGCGCCATGATCTGCCTCAGTCTGTCCGGTCCTGCATTGCCCTGTCGAGGCGTCGCGGGAGGATCATATGCATGGCTCTCCACGCCGACCTCCCGGCCGCCCGGGCGGCCACGCTCAACTGGTCGCTCGTAGTCCCCGTCAAAGTACTTGCCCAGGCCAAATCGCGACTCACCGGAATAGCGGATAACAGGCGGTCAGAGGTCGCCCTCGCCATGGCTGCCGACACCATCGCCGCGGCTGTGGCGGCGGACACGGTGGCTGCCGTGCTCGTGGTCACGGATGATCCGGAAGTCGGCGACATCGCGGCGGGCCTCGGTGCCATCGTTCTCGCGGACACGCCCCAGGCCGGGCTGAACGAGGCGTTCGCGCACGGCGCCGCGTACTCCGAGCAGCGCTGGCCAGACCGTGGCCGGGCCGGGCTCGCCGGCGACCTGCCGGCGCTCAGACCAGGAGAGCTGACGGCTGCGCTCGCCGCATCGGCGCGCGTCGGCGCCGCGTTCGTGCCCGATGCAGACGGAACGGGGACTACGTTGTACGCCGCCCCGCCGGGCGCGCGGTTCGCGCCGCAATTCGGCCCCGCCTCGCGCGACCTGCACCTGGCCGCAGGCCTTACGGAGCTGAGCACCGATGAGCTCATCGGCCTGCGCCGGGACGTCGACACTATGGACGACCTGCGTGCAGCGGCGAAGATAGGACTCGGGCCCCGGACGCGGGCGCTCGTCGCGGCCGGGTCATGGGTGTGAAATTGCTGCGCCGATAGCGACAGTAATTCCGCACCCATTAACCCGATCACCGCGATCGGCTAGCCGAGTGCTCGGTAATAGCTGCCTAAATGTGCACGATCGGGCACGTGAGCGTCCTGGTGATGCCCGCCACGCCCTGGATCTGGGCGACTACGAGGCGACCAAGATCATCCACGTTGTCCGACTCCGCACGGACGATTACGTCATATGGCCCGGTGACGTCGTCGGCCTGGGTAACGCCGCTGATCTGCGCGATAGCGACGGCTACGTCGGCTGCCTTCCCGACCTCGGTCTGGACGAGAATGTACGCCTGCACCATGTCGCCCTCCACGGTCGTGGTTGTCACGGCAACGCTACCGTAGGGACGCCCAGTGATCAGCAGTGAGTCGGTGTGCCGGAGGCTGTCATTACCGTCGCCGATCTCGGTGAGTTCGGACTAATAGCGGCGATCCAGGCGGTATTGCCGCCGGATCCGTCGGCCATTGTCGGCGTGGGCGACGACGCGGCGGTGCTGCCGGTTCCCGACGGCCGCGTCGTCGCGAGCACGGACCTGCTCGTCGAGGGACGGCACTTCCGCCGGGACTGGTCGGCTCCGCAGGACATTGGCGCAAAGGCTGCCGCGCAAAATCTCGCCGATATCGCCGCGATGGGTGCCCTGCCGACGGCGATGCTATTCGGGCTCGCCATTCCGGGCGACATCGAAGTGGCCTGGGTGCTGGACGTCACCAGGGGAATGGCGGCCGAGTGCGGCCGGGCCGGCGCCGCCATCGCCGGCGGCGATGTCACTAGCGCCGACGCCGTCATGCTCGCCATCACGGCGCTCGGCCAGCTAGCCGGCCGTGAGCCGGTAACCAGGGCGGGAGCCAAGGCCGGTGACGTGCTCGCGATCAGCGCGCCCGTCGGCCGGTCTGCGGCCGGCTTGGCCCTGCTTCAGGCCGGCGCCACCGACAGTTCGCCGGCCGCATCAGCACTCGTCGCCGCGCACCGCCGCCCTCGGCCTGATTACGGGGCTGGCCCGCTGGCAGCGGCGGCCGGGGCGACGGCGATGATCGACGTGAGCGACGGACTCGTCGCCGACCTCGGCCACATCGCCGTCGCCAGCGGCGTCACCCTGAACGTCGGCACGCAAAGCCTGCCCGGCGCGCGCGAACTATCGGCCGCGGCCGCTGCGCTCGGCACTGACTGGCACGCGTGGGCGCTTGGGGGCGGCGAGGATCACGCGCTCGCGGCCACGTTCCCGGAAATGGGGGACGTGCCGGAAATGTGGACGCTGATCGGCACTGTCGGTCGCGGTCGTGTCGGTCGCGGTGGCGGAGTCCTTGTCGATGGACAGGTCTGGACCGGACCCGCCGGCTGGGATCACTTCCCGAAACTGGGGAGCTAAATCGGGGCCGGTAACCATAGGAGCACTGGCCGATCACAGCCGTGCTTGATATAACGCCCTTGATGCCCCGCCATCGCAGAGAGCGCGTGCCCCAGCACAGGGCGCGACGGCCAGCCGTAATCGCGGCCCGACGCGCCCCGATTCCTGCTGCGGCGCACGCGGCGGGACCACCGCCAGCGCCCGCGATGGCGCAGACGGTGGAGTCGTCAAGGCTCGAGGAGGCGGCGGAAGCCGCGCCGACCTTGCCCCTTCCCGCGTACCGGCGGCGCCTGCTCCAGATCGCGTCTCCGGCTGGCCCCGAGGCGCTAGGGGGCGCGAGTCCCGCGGCCCGCGCCGTGCGCCGGCTAATGGTCACGCCGTGGTTCGCGGCGGCGACCGGCGTCGTTGTCGCGGCCGGGCTTTTCATTTACTCGCCGCACGCCCAGCTCAGGCTCCCTAATGGCGCTGTGGGCAGGGTGCCGTGCCAGACCGAGGGCTGCGGGATTCCGACGCCGAACGGCAAGGGCGCACCCGCGGGGTCCGGCTTGCTGCCGATGGGATCAGGGGTCAAGTCTGCTGGCAAGTCTCCCGGCCCGGGATCCGCTGTGCGCCGCCTGAAGTTCGCCTACCGGGTCCTCTGGCAGTCGCAGGGCAGATTCGGCATGGTGATCAGCGTGTCCGGCAACCGCGTCCCGCGCACGTGGCGACTCGCCTTCACGATGCCGGGCGACCGGATCACCGATGTCCAGGGGGCCGCGTGGCGCCCGTCAGGTCGCTACGGCATAGTCGCGAGCTGGCCGGCCGGAAACACTCCGTGGCAGGTGCGTACCGGCGACGGCGGCGATCGCGGCGGCCGCACATCGGACGGGCAAGGCGCCACCTTTGTCGTCCTCGGCACCGGCACGTTTGTGTCGCCGCAGGCCTGTACTTTCGACGGCGCCAGCTGCGCGTTCACCATCCTGCAGCACGGCTAGCCGCCGCGCCGCCGCGGCGGAACGCGGATTCGGCCGGCAAATGCAGGCTCGAAATCGAGACGCAGGCGCGGAGGTAGGCGGTGACGCCGTGGCGCTCGCGGTCGGCGGGACGCTGAAGGTGTCCTGACCGGCTGGTCATAGGCTGGTCGGCATGATCGAAGCGCCACCCCGCGTGCTCGCCATCGCAGGCTCCGACTCCGGTGGCGGCGCGGGCATCCAGGCCGACCTGAAGACCATGCTCGCGATGGGCGTGCACGGCATGACGGTGATCTGCGCCGTTACGGCCCAGAACTCGGTTGGCGTCCAGGGCTACTGGGAGCTGCCCGCCGAGGCGGTGCGGGCCCAGCTCGACTCGGTCCTCGGCGACATCGGCGCGCAGGCTGTCAAGACCGGAATGCTGGCCTCGCCGGTGCTCGTCGGCACCGTGTGCGACGCGCTGGCTGACGCCGCGGCGCCCGTCGTGGTCGACCCGGTCGCGGTGTCCAAGCACGGCGATAGCCTGCTGTCTGCCGGCACGGTGGAAGCGATTCGAGAGCGGCTGCTGCCGCTGGCGACCGTCGTCACGCCCAATCTGCTCGAAGCTGAGCTGCTCACCGGGATGACGATCAGCGACGAGGCCGATGTGCTCGCGGCGGCCGCGAAGATCAACGCGATGGGACCGCGGTGGGTCCTCGTCAAGGGCGGTCACCTGCCGGGAAACCCGGTAGACGTGCTGTTCGACGGAGACCACCTAATCCGCTTCCCCGGCGAGCGGATCGACAGCGTGCACACGCACGGGACCGGCTGCACGCTAGCGTCGGCCATCGCGTCCAGGCTGGCGATCGGCGACGACGTGCCGAGCGCCGTCAAAGCGGCGAAGGCATACGTCACCGGCGCGATCGCGGCCGGCTTCCCGCTCGGCGCAGGAATCGGACCTGTCGATCACGCCTGGCGCATGCGCGCCGCGATGAGCACCGACGGCTAGCGGCTGACCTTGCCGGCCTTGATGCAGGAGGTGCACACGTTCAGCCGCCGCGGCGTCTTGCCGACCATGGCGCGCACGCGCTGAATGTTCGGGTTAAAGCGGCGCGAGGTGCGGCGGTGTGAGAACGACACGTTGTTGCCGAAGCTCGGCCTCTTGCCGCACACGTCGCAGACGGAAGCCACGGGATTGCTCCAGTTCGGGAAGTAAGTCAGGGTCGTTGGCAGGCCGCGAGCCAATCGAGGCAGGGGCACGCCAGTCGTCGAAGAATATCCGACGAAGTGGGTGCCGCGCGAGCCGGGCGCCTGAGCAGCATGACCGGCCGCTGGCCGGGCCGCGGTCAGTAAGCGCCGGTTCGGCTCGCAGACCGGCCCGCTGACGGCAGCGCGGCCTATCCTGGCGGGATGATGAGGGTCGTGGAAACCGCTGGACGCAGGCATGGCCGTCCTGGCTGATCCGCTTCGCCTGGTCATCGGAGACAAAGCCGCCAAGCGGCTTGCCGCTGTGCTCGACCTGCACACCGTCGGCGACCTGCTCAGCTACTACCCGCGCCGGTACGACAGGCGCGGCGAGCTGACCGACCTGGCCAGCCTGCGGGAGGGCGAGCACGTCACCGTCCAGGCCGAGGTCGCCGCCGTGTCGGAGCGCAGGATGCGTAACCGGCCCGGATCCATCCTCGAGGCGGTCGTGACCGATGGGCGGGGCCGCCTGACGCTGACCTTCTTCGGCCGTGGCCGGCAGACCTGGCGCGAATCTGAGCTCCACCCGGGCGTTCGCGGCCTGTTCTCCGGTCAGGTATCCAGTTTCCACGGCAAGCGACAGCTCACGCACCCTGAGTACGAGCTGCTGGGTTCCGGCAGTGCCGGTGCCAGGGCGGCCGAGTTCGCCGCCGAGCTGATCCCGGTCTACCGGGCCAGCGCCCAGCTGTCGTCCTGGAAGATCGCTGAGTCGGTGCGGGTCGCGCTGGACGTCCTCGACGTGCCCGATGATCCATTGCCGGCGTCAGTCCGGGGCCGGCATGGCCTCTGCGGCTACGCTGACGCCCTTCGCGGCATCCACCGGCCCGTCGACGAGGCCGACGTCAGCCGGTCCAGGACGCGGCTGAAGTGGGACGAGGCGTTCGCCCTGCAGGTCTTGCTGGCGCAGCGCCGGCTCGCGGCCGCCAGCTACAGCGCCATCCCGCGGCCGCCGGTGGCAGGCGGCCTGCTAGCCGAGTTCGACGCCACGCTCCCGTTCGAGCTCACGGTGGGTCAGCAGCTGGCCGGCGCCACCATCGCCGACGACCTAGCCCGGCCGCATCCCATGCACCGCCTGCTACAGGGCGAGGTCGGCTCCGGCAAGACGGTGATCGCCCTGCGCGCCATGCTCCAGGTGATTGACGCCGCTGGTCAGGCGGCCCTGCTGGCGCCCACGGAGGTGCTCGCCCAGCAGCATTTCCGGTCGATCTCAAGCCTGCTCGGGCCGCTTGCCATGGCGGGCCAGCTCGGCGGCGCCGAGCACGCCACTAGGCTCACCTTGCTGACTGGCTCGCTAGGCGCCGCTGCGCGCCGCAAGGCGCTGCTCGAGGCCGGCTCGGGCGGAGCCGGGATCATCATCGGCACCCATGCGCTGCTCGAGGACAGGGTGCAGTTCGCCGATCTCGGCCTCGTCGTGATCGACGAGCAGCACAGGTTCGGCGTCGAGCAGCGGGACGCGCTGCGGGACAAGGCAGGCGACGGACGGCCGCACATGCTGGTCATGACCGCGACGCCGATCCCGCGGACGGTGGCCATGACCGTTTTCGGCGACCTGGACATGTCCACGCTGACCGAGCTGCCAGCCGGCCGGTCGCCGATTGCGACGCATGTCGTCCCGGTGGCTCAGCGGCCGCACTATCTGGCCAGGACGTGGGAGCGGATCAGGGAAGAGGTCGCCGCCGGCCGCCAGGCGTACGTCGTGTGCCCGCGAATCGGCGGCGACGAGCCGGCCGACGCTGAGGACGCGCTCGCGCCGTCGGACGAGCTGGGTCCGGCAAGGCCGCCGATCGCGGTCCTCGATCTGGCCGCCGAACTCGGGGCCGGTCCGCTGGCTGGCTTGCGCCTGGCCATCCTCCACGGCCGCCTGCCGGCCGAGGAAAAGGAAAAAGCAATGCTGGCCTTCGCTGACGGGCTGGTGGACGTGCTCGTCACCACCACCGTGGTCGAGGTCGGCGTCGATGTACCGAACGCCGTGGTAATGGTGATCATGGACGCTGACCGGTTCGGCGTATCTCAGCTCCACCAGCTCCGCGGCCGGGTCGGTCGCGGCAGCGACCCGGGCCTATGCCTGCTGGTGACGGAGGCTCCGGAGGACGCGCCTGCCAGGGAGCGACTCGACGCGGTGGCGGGCACGCTGGACGGGTTCGCGCTCTCCAGGATTGACCTGGTCCAGCGGCGCGAGGGCGATGTGCTCGGCACGGCCCAGGCCGGCCGCAAGTCCAGCCTCCGGCTGCTACGCCTGCTCGACGACGAGGACCTGATCGCACAGGCGCGCGCCGAGGCGACCGATCTCGTGGCCGCCGATCCGGCCCTTGCTGACGCACCAGGGCTGGCCGCGGCCGTGCGAGTCCTCATCGACGTGGAAAGATCCACGTTCCTGGAAAAGGCGTGACCAGGGTCATCGCGGGAGTTGCGGGCGGCCGTCGGCTGGTGACGGCCACGGGCCGCACCACGCGGCCGACCAGCGACCGGACCAGGGAAGGCCTGTTCGCCACCGTGGCGGCAATACGGGGCGACCTCGACGGTGCCGCTGTGCTCGATCTGTACGCGGGGTCGGGCGCCGTCGGGCTCGAGGCGCTCTCCCGCGGTGCCAGCGACGTGCTCCTGGTGGAATCGGACGGCCGGGCCGCGCAGGCGATCCGGCAGAACATGGCGGCGGTGGGCCTGCCGGGTGCGCGGTTGATTATTGATCGCGTCGAGCGGGTGGCTGGACGGCGGCCTGATGGCCCGCCCCGGGACTTCGTATTCGCCGATCCGCCGTACGCGGTCAGCGACTATGAGCTCAGCCGTGTGCTGGTGGCGCTGCTCCAGCACGGCTGGCTCGCGCCGGGCGCCCTTATCGCCCTCGAGCGCGCGACCCGGTCCGGACCCCCGACCTGGCCGTCAGGGTACGAACATGACCGATCCCGCAAATACGGCGAGGCAACGCTCTGGTACGGTCTGGCCGCAGGCGCACCAACCTGCTGCGATACCCCGACGGGAGAGTGAACCCGATTGCGGCGCGTAGTCTGCCCAGGCTCTTTCGACCCCGTTACTAACGGGCATCTCGACATCATCTCCCGCGCGGCCCAGCTCTACGACGAGGTCGTCGTCGCCGTCGTGCTCAACCCCAGCAAAAGCTCGTTGTTCACTGCGGCCGAGCGGGTCGAGCTGATCCGCGAGGCCACCAAGCAGCTCGACAACGTGCGGGTCGACAGGTTCGAGGGCCTGATCGTCGATTTCTGCCGTCGCAACGACATCTCCGCCATCGTCAAGGGTCTGCGAGCCGTCAGCGATTTTGACTACGAAATGCAGATGGCGCAGATGAACTACAGCCAGGCGGGCGTCGAGACGCTGTTCATGACCACGAATCCGGAGTACGCGTTCTTGTCCTCGAGCCTGGTCAAGGAGTTCGCCAAGTTCGGCGGCGACGTGAGCGGTCTAGTCCCGCCAGGTGTCCTCAGCCGGCTGACGGCCCGCCTGAGCGAAGCCTGACCGCGTCCTGGCGGCCGCGGCCGCGGCCCTGCGATCTCCGGCCAAGTTGGGATTGCTGCTGGCCGGCCGGTAAACTATTGCGACACCGTGCCCCTACCCTTGGCTGCTATGCCGCGAAGCTGACCGACCGCCATGCCACATTCTTCGACCAAGCACCCCAAGGGGCTCGATTCCCGCAATCCGCTGGTGTTCGATACCAGGGACCTTGCGCCAGGAGTCGCGCGTACGCTGACCCGTACGATCCCCGCCCCTGGGATCATGGGCGTTGAGCTGGCAAGGGTCCCGGCCGGGGCCG
This sequence comes from Streptosporangiaceae bacterium, assembly GCA_035472835.1. Lineage (GTDB taxonomy): Bacteria > Actinomycetota > Actinomycetes > Streptosporangiales > Streptosporangiaceae > JAJYUU01. Next base: position 94,129 of record DATIOU010000091.1, read on the forward strand.
ATCTCGAGCTGGAGATTCAGCTCGAGGGCGTAGCCGAGGGCGTGCTGGTGACGGCGACCGTGAGCGGACCGCTAGTTGGCGAGTGCGCGCGATGCCTGGAGCCGTTCGAGTCCGCCGTGAAGGTGCGGTTCCAGGAGTTGTTCACGGTCGGCGACCAGCCGGGCCCGGCGGACGACGCGGAGGATGCGGACAGCTACCGTCTCAATCCGAGCGGGCTGCTGGACCTCGAGCCCGCGTTGCGCGACGCCATCGTGCTCGAGCTGCCGCTCTCGCCGCTGTGCGAGGCCGGCTGCCAGGGCCTGTGTGTGGAGTGCGGGATTCGGCTGGCCGACGCTGCGCCAGGCCACCGGCACGAGGAGCGCGGCACCATGTGGGCAGCGCTGAAGGACTTTCAGGCGGAGCGGCCAGATACCGCGCCGGGACACGCAAAGGAGCACTGAAGTGGCGGTACCTAAGCGCAAGATGTCGCGCAGTAATACCAGGTCGCGGCGCGCGCAGTGGAAGACAACGGCACCGCAGCTCATGGTCTGCCCCAATTGCCGTGAGTCGAAGCTGCCGCACACGGCGTGCCCCACGTGCGGCGTGTACAACCGGCGCCAGGTCATCACGCCCTCCTGACAATGCCGTTACGGGCGGGCGACGTGATCGCATGGGGGTGCTGCAGGAAGGGGCGGCCCGGTGACAAACGCATCGGCTAACGGGCAAGCCGAAGCCGCTGGCAGGCCAGCCGGACCCAACGACGGCCTCCTCGAAGTCCTCGGCGTGCCGGTGGGCGCCGAACTGCTCGAGCGAGCCCTCATGCACCGCTCCTTCGCGTACGAGAACGGCGGTCTGCCGACCAACGAGCGCCTGGAGTTCCTCGGCGACTCAGTGCTCGGCCTCATCGTGACCGACACGCTCTTCCGCTCATACCCCGATCGGCCTGAAGGCGAGCTCGCCAAGCTGCGGGCCGCGGTGGTGCAGATGCGCGCGCTGGCGATCGTTGCGCGCGGCCTGGATCTCGGCTCGTACGTCCGGCTCGGCAAGGGCGAGGAAGGCACCGGCGGCCGCGACAAGTCATCGATCCTCGCCGACACGCTGGAGGCCGTGATCGGCGCCGTTTACCTAGATCAGGGCCTGGCAGCCGCGGACGCGCTGGTGCACCGCCTGTTCGACGGCGTGATCGAGCGGGCTGCCCAGATGGGCGCCGGACTGGACTGGAAGACCTCGCTTCAGGAACTGTGTGCCGACAAGCTCCTCGGCGTGCCCGAGTACCACGTCGAGGAGAGCGGGCCCGACCACCAGAAGTCGTTCCGGGCGTTCGTCCGGATCGGGGCGCAAACCTACGGCGAAGGCGAAGGCCGCTCCAAGAAGGAAGCCGAGCAGCAGGCAGCCGAGGCAGCCTGGAACGCGATTACCGAGGGCCTCGCCAGCCCAGTGCCACCGGCCAGCAAGGACACTGCCGCGGACCAGTCTGCTGCCGGCCGGCCCAAGACAGCGCAGTCCGACGGCTCGCCCGCCTAGGCCACGTCAGTGCCCGAGCTACCCGAGGTCGAGGTAGTCCGGCGCGGGCTTGAACAGCTCGTCGTCGGACGGCGCATCGATTCGGTCGAGGTGCTGCACCCGCGCGCGATCCGCCGGCACGAGGCTGGCGCTGCTGACTTCATTGCCCGCCTGACCGGCCGGTCAATCGAGGGAGCCAGGCGACGGGGCAAGTACCTGTGGTTGCCGGCCGGCGAGGACGCGCTCCTCGCCCACCTCGGCATGAGCGGTCAGCTGACCGTCGGTCCCGCCGAGGCGCCACTCTCGCCGCACGTGCGGGTCCGGATGACGTTCGGTGACGGCGGCCCTGACTTGCGTTTCACCGACCAGCGCACGTTCGGGCATGTGCTCGTCTCACCCGGCGGCGCGGGGCTGCCTTCGGTGATTGCTCACATCGCGCCCGATCCGCTCGAGGACGCGTTCGACATGGGCTGGCTCACGGCGCGGCTGCGCGCGAGGCGGACCGGCATCAAGCGCGCCCTGCTCGACCAGTCGCTGGTCAGCGGTGTCGGCAACATCTACGCTGACGAGGCGCTGTGGCGGGTCAAGCTCCACTACGCCCGAGCCACCGACCGGCTGCGGCCCGGGCGCGTGGCGGGCTTGATGGAGGCAGTCGGCGAGGTGTTCGCCGAGGCGCTTAAAGACGGCGGCACCAGCTTCGACAGCCTTTACGTCAACGTCAACGGCGAGAGCGGCTACTTCGAGAGGTCGCTGAACGTCTACGGGCGCGAAGGCGAGCCGTGTCGCCGCTGCGGAGCGCTCATTCGGCGTGATCCGTTCATGAACCGGTCCTCATACACCTGCCCGGTCTGCCAGCCTCGGCCCCGCAACGGCAGGTGGTGACGTGCCTGCCAACGTCCGGCTGACGGCCTGGGTGAACGGGCGCGTGCAGGGCGTCGGATTTCGCTGGTGGGTCCGGGCCAACGCGCTCGAACTCGGCCTCGTTGGCTTCGCCGAGAACCTGGCCGATGCCCGGGTCAAGGTCATCGCTGAGGGAACCGAGGACCGCTGCCGCGAGCTCCTGGCGCGGCTAGAGGACGGCCAGGTCGGCTCCGGCCTGCGGGTCCGGCCGGGCCGGGTGACGAGCGTGACGCACCGGTGGGCCGCTGCGACGGGGGACATGTCCGGCTTTACCGAACGGTTACCACCGGTGGCTTCGTGATCGCTGAGTGTGATCGTGACGGATCGGCACAAGGGCGGTCAGCCGGGTGCGGTGTGCCTCATTCCGGCTGGTCGCAGGTGACTAGGCTGAAGGTCGCATCCAGCCTGTGACCTGCATGATCGTCAAACTTGACCGGATACCCTTGACGGTGGGACCATATAAGTGTTAGCCAGCGCGCAGCCATGTCATGCGTATGCGCGCACGCCCACTCTGGTCACTCAGTGTGGAGGACCCAACACAATGGCAAAGGCTCTACTCGGCCACGTCGGCGGGCCGGATCCCCGCTTGGTCTCAGAGATGCGCCGCTTGCAGCAACGAGTACGTGATCTGGAGGCTGAGCTTGCCAGGCTCCAGGATGAGAACGATGTGCTTGTCGCTTCGGTCGGCCAGGACCTGCTGATTCCGGTTCGCGAGCCGGCGCTCACCTAATCGAGCACCGGGGCCAACCTACCGAACGGCGAGGGACGCGGTTAGCGTCCCTCTTCCGTCTTCTGAAGCAAGATCTGCTGAGCCAGGAACGTCAGCGCGGCGGGCAGGTTCCGCGCCCAGAACGCGTCGTCGTGGCATCCCGGCAAGATCCCGCCCGCTGGCTTGACCCCCGTGACGGCCGCCAGCCTGGTCCGCAGCCTTGTCGTCTCGGCCTCGAACGGATCCTCATTCCCGCAGCTGATCCACGCGGGCACGCCTCGTAGCGCCGAAACGCCAGCGACGACATCGTGACGGGCGAAGTCGCCGGCACTGTCAAACGACCCCTGGTTGGCCCCGACGGCTTCGGCGTAGCTGGCGAAGATCGCAGGTGAAAGCGCGGCGACCGCGGTGACGCCGGGCCGTCCGCGCGCCAGTTGCTCGGCGAGCAGCAGCGCGCCGTAACCGCCCATCGAATCGCCCTCGAGCGCGATCCTGGCGGTGTCATGACCGGCAGCGGCCAGCCGGGGGAGCGCCTCGTAGATGATCATCCCGATTGGGTCGTCGCCGTCAGCGCGCCTATGCCAGTACGTGTCGCCGCCATCAATGGTCACCGCGGCGAACCTGGTGATCCTGGCCGCGGTTATCGCGCGGCTGAGCTGGCTCGCGAGCTGACGTGCGTCCGAGCCCGTGCCGTGCAACCCGACGACGACGGGAAGCCCCGCCGCGGGCACGCCGGCCGGGGTGAGCGTCACCATCGTGACAGTCCGGCGGCGGTGCGCGGAGTAGAAGGCCACCTCGCGGCGCGTCGGGGCCGGGCCCGGCGGGAGCGGAGGCGCGGATCCGCACGCTCCGTCCAGGCGAGCCAACGCGTACTTGCCAGGCAGGACGCCAGCTTGGACGAGCTCATAGGCGGTCGCCGCGCCGCCAACGGCAGCAATCCCCAGGCCGCCGGCAAGAAGGGCGCGGCGAGATACCCGTCGGTCTGCGACCTGGCCCGGCTCTTCGCCGCTCATCGTCCCCCCCGCGCAGCCGCCCAATATCTGGCGGGCCGCAGGGAAGGTAGTCCGCCATTGGCGACTTTTCGGTCGCGGCCCGGGACCCGCTTGGAAAATGCTATGCGAACAGTCTTATCGGTCAAGGCCCCATATATCGTCGCGGTCGCAGCCGCGAATGCCCAGGGCCGCTGCCGCCTCGCGGTACAGTGCTGGCGAGGGTGGCCACTCGCCATGACATGCTCCATGGCCAGGTGGCCAGGTTGGGGAGGAGCCGGCAGGTGTACCTGAAGACCCTCACCATGCGCGGCTTCAAGTCGTTCGCGTCCGCCACGACCCTCAAGTTCGAGCCCGGGATAACGTGCATCGTCGGCCCCAACGGCTCGGGCAAGTCCAACGTCGTGGACGCGTTCTCCTGGGTGATGGGCGAGCAAGGCGTCAAGCCGCTGCGCGGCGGCAAGATGGAGGACGTTGTCTTCGCCGGCACGTCAGGCCGGCCGGCGCTCGGCCGGGCCGAGGTCTCGCTGACCATCGACAACAGCGACGGCGCCCTGCCTATCGACTACTCCGAAGTCACCATCAGCCGGCTGCTGTTCCGGTCGGGTCAGAGCGAGTACGCCATCAACGGCGATCAGTGCCGGCTCCTTGACATCGCCGAGCTGCTTTCCGACACCGGGCTCGGCCGAGAGATGCACGTCATCGTCGGTCAGGGCCAGCTTGACGAGATCCTCAACGCCGGGCCGGAGGCGCGCCGCGCGCTCATCGAGGAGGCGGCCGGCGTTCTGAAGCACCGCCGTCGCAAGGAGAAGGCGGTCCGCAAGCTCGACGCCATGCAGGCCAACCTGACGCGGCTTGTCGATCTCACCGGCGAGCTCGGCCGGCGGCTCAAGCCGCTCGGCCGTCAGGCCGAGATCGCCCGCAAGGCGGCCGGGATCCAGGCGGACCTGCGCGATGCGAAGCTCCGCCTGCTCGCCGACGACTACACCACGCTTGCCGCCGAACTGGAACAGGACCAAAGCGACGAGGCGGCAGCGGTCCAGGTGCGCGCCGCACTCGAGACCGCGCTCGCGGATGCCAGGGAGGCCGAAGCCGCACTGGAGGCGGCCGAGGAGCAGCACGCACCGCGGCTGGCGGCGGCGCAGGAAGCCTTCTTCGCGTTGTCAAGCCTCGCCGAGCGCATGCGTGGCATCCAGGGCCTTGCGAGCGAGCGACACCGGCACTTGTCGGGACCAGAGCCGCAGCGAACAGGCCGCGACCCCGAGGAACTGGAGCAGGAAGCCGCAGAGCTGCGGGAGCAGGAGCGAGACCTCGCCGAGCGCCTGGGCGAGGCTCGCCAGCAACTCACTGCCGCGGTGGCGAGCAGGACCAGAGCCGAGGCCGCGCTGGCGGAGAACGAGCGGCGGCTGGCGGCGGATGCCAAGGCGGCGGCGCAGCGCGCTGACGTGATGGCCCGCCTGCGGAGCCAGGTCGAAGCCGCCAAGTCACGGGCCGCTGCTGCCCAGGAAGAGACCGGGCGGCTCGGCGAGGCGCAGGCGCAGGCGCGGGCCAGGGCGGAGCAGGCCCAGGTCGAGTACGCGGCGCTCCAGGATCTGGTCTCGGGTCGCGAGCAGGGTCGCGCCGACCTCGCCGTCGCGCACGAGCGCGCTGCGACGGCGCTGGCGGCCGCATCAGGGACAGTGACCGAGCGGCGCAAGGCTGAGCACGCCGCTAGCGATGAACGCGCCGCGCTGCGGGCGCGGGCGCAAGCCCTGGCCGAAGCCGTCACGAGCGGCGCGGACGCGTCGCAGGTGCTCCTGGCCTCGCCGCGGATGTTCGCCGGCGTCCTCGGGCCGCTGGCGCAGCTGCTCTCGGTGCGCGAAGGCGCTCAGGAAGCGATCGCAGCCGCGCTCGGCGCAGCGGCGGAATCGATCGTCGTCGACGACCTCGACTCGGCTGCCGCGATCGTGATGAAGCTGCGCAGCGACGACGCCGGGCGAGCGAGTCTCGTGATCGCCGCGCACGCCGACGGCCAGGCGCCGCCGCATGCGGTGTCCCACAGAACGCCAGCCGACCTCGACCGGCTGGCGGCCGAGGCGGGAGTCGGCCACGTTACCCACGCCTTGGATCTTGTCAGTGCACCAGATGATCTCGGCGGCGCGGTCGCGAGCCTGCTCGGCAACGTTGTGGTCGTCGCCGACCTCGCAGACGCGGTCCGGGTAGTGCGGGCCGACCCGCGACTGCGGGTCGTGACCAATGACGGCGACGTGCTTGGCACGTACTGGGCGCGGGGCGGCTCGGCTGGCGACCAGAGCCTGCTGAGCCTGCGCGCCGGAGCTAGTGAGGCCGCGGCGCAAGTCGGCGACGCCGAGCATCGGTGCCAGCGGGCCGAGCGGCAGCTCGCGGCGGCGCTGGAGGACGAGGAGCAGGCCCGGCATGCGCTGGCCGAGGCAGCCGCCGGCCTCCAGCAGGCTGACGCGGCCGCAGCGGAGACCTCCGGGAAACTTGGCTCCCTGGCGGGGCGCGCCAGAGCGGCCAGGGACGAGATGGGGCGGCTGACCGCCGCGATCGCCGCCGCGGAGAAGTCCCGCCAGCACAGCCTCGCGCAGGTCGAGGAGGCACAAGCCAGGCTGGCCGAGCAAGAGGCGCAGGACTCGAGCGCGGCCCAGGCGAACGCGGCGGGCGACGAGGCGGCCGACGGGTTCGACGACGGCGAACAGCCGACCGACCGCCAGCAGCTCGCCGACGCTGCTGTCGCTGCTCGCGGTGCCGAAATGGAGGCCAGGCTCGAGGTACGCACCGTCGAGGAACGGCAGCGCGCCATCTCCGGCCGCGCCGACGCGCTGATGTCGGCCGCAGTCGCCGAACGTCAGGCTGCCGCCCGGGGGCTGGCTCGGGCGGAGCGCCGTGCCGCTGGCGCCCTCGTCGCGAGCGCCGTGGCCGAGGGCGCGAGGAACACGCTGAGCAGGATCGAGCAGTCGGCCGCGGCGGCGGACGCAGACCGCCTGCACGCCGAGGAGGCGCATAGGAGCCGCGACGGCGAGCTGAAGGCAGTCCGGGCGCGGATCCGGGATGTTTCCGACGAGCTGGAGAAGGTGATCGACAGCGCGCACGCCGCTCAGGTCGCGCGCGCCACCCGTCAGGTCCAGCTTGAACAGATCGGCGGGCGCGCGCTCGAAGAGTTCGCGATCGAGGCCGACGTTCTCGTCGCCGAGTACGGACCGGACGTGCTGGTGCCCGGCGCGCGCGAGGACCAGGTCGCGGTCGCCTACGATCGCGAGGCGCAGGAGCGGCGCGCGCAGCAGGCGCAGCGTCAGCTCGACCAGCTCGGCAAGGTGAATCCGCTCGCGCTCGAGGAGTTCGCCGCGCTTGAGGAGCGGCACGCATTCCTGGTGGCGCAGCTCGAGGACTTGAAGAAGACGCGTCGCGACCTGCTGACCGTCATCAGGGAAGTCGACGAGCGCGTGCAGCAAGTGTTCACGTCGGCGTACGCCGACACGGCTCGCGAGTTCGAGCTGATCATCGCCAGGCTGTTCCCCGGCGGTGACGGCCGGCTCGTGCTGACCGATCCGGATGACATGCTGATGACCGGCATCGACATCGAGGCGAGGCCGCCGGGCAAGAAGGTCAAGCGGCTGTCGCTGCTCTCAGGCGGCGAGCGGGCGCTCACGGCCATCGCGTTCCTGGTGGCCATCTTTAAAGCCAGGCCGTCGCCGTTCTACGTGCTCGACGAGGTCGAAGCGGCACTGGATGACACGAACCTCCAGCGGCTGCTCGAGATCCTCGCCGAGCTGCGCGACTCCTCACAGCTCATCGTCGTCACCCATCAGAAGCGGACGATGGAAGTGGCCGACACCCTGTACGGCATCAGCATGCGCGGCGATGGCGTGTCGACAGTGATCAGCCAGCGGCTGCGCGAGCGCGAAGCGGTGTAGCCGGGCTTTCTTTGGTGCGGTCCGCTGGGTACCGACGGCGCAGTGTTGAGGGACAGCGGGGGCGAGCGCATCGCGCGCAGTCTGTCAGACTGGTGCGCCATGGTAACCGACCTCGTCATCGCCGCTGTCGTAGCCGTCGTCGGCGGCGGAACCGTAGCCCTCATTCCGTATGTGCGCACCCGCCGCAGGTCGCTGCCCCCGGGCACGGCCGGGCAGGGCGGTGTCGGCACCCTCGAGCGACAGCAGGAGCCGGCCGTCGGCACGGCCACGCTCCCGCCGGCCGAGCCCGAGGCGCCGACCAGGCCGACTGAGGTAGCCCCGCCGCCTGAGGTTGCCGCTCCGCCCGGCGTTGCCGTAGAGCGGCCGCCGCCGTCAGCTGGCCGGCTCGCCCAGCTTCGCAGCAGGCTGGCCAGGTCGCACACCGCGATCGGCTCCGTACTGCTGAACCTCATCTCGTCCGGCAAGCTCGACGAGCAGGCCTTCGAGGAGATGGAAGACACGCTCATCAGCGCGGACATGGGTGTCGGCCCGGCCCGCGAGCTGGTCGAGACGCTGCGCACCGAGGTCAAAGTCGTCGGCACCCAAGAACCAGCCGAGGTGAGGGAGCTGCTCCGGACCGATCTCGTGGCGATGATCAACCCCGAGATGGACCGGACGCTGCGCCTTGCCAGGCATGGGGACCGGCCGTCCGTCGTGCTGATCGTCGGCGTCAACGGCACGGGCAAGACAACTACCTGCGGCAAGCTTGCGCGGGTGCTGATCGGCGACGGTAAGACCGTGGTGCTCGGCGCTGCTGACACATTCCGCGCAGCGGCGGCTGATCAGCTCCAGACGTGGGGCGAGCGAGTTGGCGCGCAGGTCGTCCGCTCGGACCGGGAGGGCGCAGACCCGGCGAGCGTCGCGTTCGAAGCCGTCAACGTCGGGATCCAGCAGGCAGTCGACACGGTTATCGTCGACACGGCTGGTCGCCTGCACACCAAGGCCGGGCTGATGGATGAGCTTGGCAAGATCAAGCGCGTCATCGAACGGCACGGCACCGTCGACGAGGTCCTCCTGGTGCTAGACGCGACCACCGGGCAGAACGGTTTGCGCCAGGCGCGCGTGTTCGCCGAGGTGGTCGACATCACCGGGATCATCTTGACCAAGCTCGACGGCACCGCCAAGGGTGGCATCGTCATCCAGGTCCAGCGGGAGCTCGGGGTGCCGGTCAAGCTCGTGGGCCTCGGCGAGGGACCAGACGACCTGGCGTACTTCGACCCGGAGGTTTTCGTCGATGCGATACTCGGTAGCTAGAGATCAGGCGACCGACAGGAACGGCTGTTAGAACCTAGCCGCACCGCGCAGGGCGAGCCCGCAGAGGCGTGGGTTCCGCCCTGTTTGCCGCCGAGACGCTGTTTCCGGCCGAGATTCAGCGGCCTTCCTGCTCGAACGCGAAGGGTGGCTGGCCCAGGCGGCCGAGGCGTGGCGGCACATCGTGGACTACGCCACGGAGCAGGGCTGGGAACTAACCGCCATCTGGCCGAGACAAGAGCTCGAGCGGCTGCTCGGGCTGCTCGAAGCGCGCCAGGATGCTGGCGGTGAGCCGCTTTAAATGAGCGGGCCAGCCCTGGCAATTACGGCTGCGAGCGGTAATAGCCGACGGCTGGCCCATATCCGCCTGAGCGCCAATTGGCGCGATAGTTAGCACTTAGCTAGTGCGATTATTAGCAGTATTCGCCGTCGATTGGCCCATTCTTGAGTGGCGCATGAAGTGCGGCGACTGGTCGAAATCCTCGTAGTACCTGTGAAAGACCGGAGTCGCAGACGAGGCCGCCGGCGGGACGATCCAGCTCCAGTCCGCTGGGCAGGCTCGCCCCTGGCGCTCTTCCAGCTCAAGGTGCTTCAGGAACCGGACCGACTCGGTGTGGTGATCGGTGATCGTCACGCCTGCGGCGGCGAACGAGTGCATGACGGCGACGTTGAGTTCGGTCATGGCGCGGTCCTTCCAGAGCGTGCGGTCGTTGCCGGTGCGCAGGCCCATCCGCTCGGCGATGGCGGGCAGCTGGTTGTAGCGACTGACGTCGCCCAGGTCGCGCGACCCGATCTCGGTGCACATATACCAGCCGTTGAAGGGCGCGGCGGGGTAGCAAATGCCGCCCGCCTCCAGCTGCATGTCGCTGATGACCGGGACGGCGTACCAGCGGAGCCCCAGGTCCGCGAACCAGGTGTAGTCAGGGTGGTACAGAGGTAACTCGAGCACGGCGTCGGGCGCCAGTTCATGCCACGTCGCGGATGCGCCAGGCGCCTCGATGACCAGCGGCAGCACGTCGAAACGGCTAGTCGGCGCCGGCGGCTGCCAGCCAAGGTCCATGGCCACCCGGGTGTGGGCGACGGTTGCCGGGTCGCCGAGAACCTGGCCGCTGGAATCGGGGTACCCGGCGTAGCTGACAAGCTGCGAGCTGAGGATCTGCGGACCTGGTTTACCTGGCGCGTCCGGCGCGAACACCGTGATCAGCGGCCGGATCCGGCCGCCGTTCGTGGCGGCGCGAAGGTGGGCCACGGCCTCGCCCGCAATCTCCGCTGCCGAGCTGATGTGCCGCCGGTCCCGCACGCGCAGGCTCCGCCAGTACAGCCGCCCGATGCACCGCGAACTGTTGCGCCAGGCCACCCGCGCGGCGAACGCAAGCTCGGCCGCGGTGTGACGGTAGGTGCCGGTCGACGTGATCTCGCGTCGTATCTGCACGATGCGCTCGGCCGCCGATTCAGCGGCCGGACACTCCGCATGAAATAACGTGACGAAATTGACCGCCTCGGTTAACAGCCGATCGTCGCTAGCCGGCCTGCGGCCGTTATGGATGCGAGTCGGCCGACGCGATGATCGCCTCGATAACCGCGCACCCTTATCTGCGCGATAACTGCGCTCAAGCAGATCCACGGGAACCTCCGCGGCACGCGATATCAGAAATTCTCCTTATGAAGAACGCTACGTGTAAGAAATGACTGCGACAAGATGAAATTAACCGGCTCTGTTTCTTACATGCGCCGCTCACCGCATTTCGGACCTTGCGCCTGGCGCCGCTGGCCAGCCCCGCCGTCGTCGGCGACTGTGCCTTGCAAGCCATTCTCCCAGGAGTTCCAGGACCCGGGCTGCTGACCGAGCGTGACATTTCGGGCGTACTACCGCTGCCGGGGGTTGTAGGCGCTAGATGGGTTTTGCTGGACGATATGACCGGTTCATTCCAACCGAACGCCTACAACCGTCCGATTTCGCCGCCGAACACCTACAATCTCGGACCCGGCCAGCAGAAGGAGCTAGCGCGCTGGGTGCCAGGCGCCAGCCGTCGCTGTGCGTGGGTGGCGGCCCTCACCCGATAGCCTTAGGAGCAGCAAAATCATGTGGGAGGACGGCAGCCCGAGTGTTCGAGACACTTTCCGATCGGCTAACCCAGGTCTTCTCCTCGCTGCGCGGGCGCGGCCGCCTGTCCCAGGCCGACATCGACGCGACGTGCCGGGAGATCCGGATCGCCCTGCTTGAGGCTGACGTCGCGCTGCCGGTTGTCAGGGAGTTCATCGCCCGTGTCCGGGAACGCGCTAGCGGGGCCGAGGTTTCCGAGGCGCTCAACCCGGCCCAGCAGGTCATCAAGATCGTCAATGAGGAACTGATCGAGATCCTCGGCGGCGAGGCGAGGCGACTGCGCTTCGCCAAAGTGCCGCCTACTGTCATCATGCTCGCCGGGCTCCAGGGGTCAGGAAAGACCACGCTGGCCGCCAAGCTGGCGTTCTGGCTTAGGTCGCAGGGCAACACCCCGCTGCTGGTCGCGGCCGACCTCCAGCGCCCCAACGCCGTCCAGCAGCTGCAGATCCTCGGCGAGCGGGCAGGAGTGTCGGTCTTCGCGCCGTTCCCGGGGAGCGGGGTCGGCGATCCGGTCGAGGCGGCGAACCTCGGCATCGCCGAGGCCCAGCGCAAGCTGTACAACGTCGTCATCATCGACACGGCCGGGCGGCTGGGCATCGATCAGGAGATGATGCAGCAGGCCGCCGACATCCGGGACGTTGTCGATCCGGACGAGATCCTGTTCGTGGTCGACGCGATGATCGGCCAGGACGCCGTCCAGACCGCGCAGGCTTTCCTCGACGGCGTCGGGTTCGACGGCGTGGTCCTGACCAAGCTGGACGGCGACGCTCGTGGTGGCGCGGCGCTGTCGATCAGGCAGCTGACCGGTAAGCCGGTCATGTTCGCGTCGACGGGTGAGAAGCTCGAGGACTTCGACGTCTTCCACCCTGACCGGATGGCGTCCCGGATCCTCGACCTCGGCGACATCCTGACGCTGATCGAGCAGGCCGAGCGCTCCTTCGACCAGGAGCAGGCCGCGACGATGGCGGGCAAGCTCGCCTCGGGTGAGGGCTTCACGCTCGAAGACTTCGTCGAGCAGCTGGCGATGGTCCGCAAGCTCGGCCCGATAGGCAACCTGCTCGGCATGCTGCCCGGAGCCGGCCAGAATCGCGAGGCCCTGAGCCAGATTAGCGACAAGGATCTGGACCGGGCGGCGGCGATCGTCAACTCCATGACCGTGGATGAGCGGCGCAACCCGAAGATCATCAACGGCTCGCGCCGGGCCCGGATCGCGCGCGGCTCGGGTGTCACAGTTGGTGAGGTCAACCAGCTCATCGTCCGGTTCCTCGAGGGCCAGAAGATGATGCGGCAGATGGTGGGCAGTATGCCCGGCATGGGCGGCATGCGAAGGCAGAGCAAGAGCCGCGGCAAGGCAAAGAAGAAGGGCAAGAGCGGCGGGCGCCCGGTCGGCGCCGGCCGCGGTCCGCAGACCGCGCGGCAAGGGCTGGAGCAGCAGGCTGGCCTCGGGTCGGCCGCCGCCGCCGGTCAGGCTGGTCTGGGTAATGGCGGCGCCAGCCCGGCGTCGCTGCCCGGTTTCGGCGCACTGCCCGGGCTCGGCGGCGACGGCGCATTCAAGCTGCCCGGCCAGCCAGGCAGCCCAGGGTCCGGCCAGTCCGCCCTGCCGCCAGGCTTCCGGGGCCGGCCGGGCAAGAAAGGCCGCTAGCGCGGCGCGCCCTGCCGCCGTCGGCGCAGCTGCCTGGGCCGGGTCAGCCGTCAGGTGGCTCGCGATTACGCTCCGACGCTTTGCGTCTGGCAGAATGGGAGCACTATGCCCGGTCGCGCGAGGCCCTCTCTAACTCGCTGAGCCGGCACCATCTGGGCAGTGGCACGTCCGGTCCTCACTCCGGCGGCCAGCTGCCCGACACCAATTCGCTGGGAGAAGACCACAGCCGTGGCTGTCAAGATCAAGCTGAAGCGCCTGGGCAAGATCCGCGCGCCGTATTACCGCATCGTCATCGCCGACTCCCGGACCAAGCGAGACGGGCGCGCGATCGAGGAGATCGGCAAGTACCACCCGAAGGCCGAGCCGTCGTTCATCGAGGTGAACTCGGAACGGGCTCAGCACTGGCTGTCCGTCGGCGCGCAGCCGACCGACCCGGTCCGCAAGATCTTCGAGATCACCGGCGACTGGCAGAAGTTCAAGGGCCTGCCGGGCGCCGAGGGCACGCTGCGGACCGCCGAGGCCAGGGCCGACCGCAAGGAAGCGTTCGCGGCCGCCGTGGCCGAGAACCTGACCGAGAGCGGCGCGAAGTCCAAGCCCAAGGGCAGGGCAGCGGACGCAAAGGCCGGCGAGGCAAAGGCGGGCGGCGCGAAGGCCGACAGCGCCAAGGCCGACACTGCCAAGGCCGACACTGCCAAGGCCGACACCGCTAAGGCTGGCCCGGCTAAGGCCGACACCGGTAAGGCCGAGAAGCCCGCCCGGCCCAAGAAGGCCGAGCCGGCCCGGGCCGCGCCTGCGGCCGAGCCAACCGAGACTGCTGCGGCGGCCGAGCCAACCGAGACTGCTGCCGCGGCCGAGCCAACCGAGACCGCTGCCGCGGCCAAGCCACCGGAGACTGCTGCGGCGGCCGAGCCAACCGAGACTGCTGCCGCGGCCGAGCCAACCGAGACTGCTGCGGCAGCCGAAGCTCCGGCCGAGGAGGCCGCAGCCGCGGACGCGGCCGCGACCGCCGAGGCGAAGGCCGAGGCCATCGCCGAGGTTGCCGAGGACAGTGCGCCCGTGAACGAAGCGGGCGAGACGGAAGGCAGCGGGGCCTGACATGCTCGAAGAGGCCCTGGAGCATCTGGTCAAGGGCATCGTCGAGCACCCAGACGACGTCCAGGTAGATAGCCGCGGCCTGCGCCGGGGTCGCGTGCTCGAGGTGCATGTGCATCCCGACGACCTGGGCAAGGTCATCGGCCGGGGCGGTCGCACAGCCCGGGCCCTGCGGACGGTGATCGGCTCCCTGGCCGGTAACAATTACGTTCGCGTCGACCTGCTGGATGCCGACGAGGTCCGCTAGCTGCCATGCAGCTGGTGGTCGGCCGCGTCTCCAGACCGCACGGCGTTCGCGGTGAACTGGCCGTCGAGGTCCGGACCGATGATCCGGAACTGCGGCTTGCTGCGGGCGCCGTCCTGGCGACAGAGCCCGCGGCGGCCGGCCCGCTCACCGTGGTGCGCACCCGCTGGCACTCTGGACGGCTGCTGGTGACATTCAAAGACATCGACGACCGGAACGGGGCCGACGACCTCCGCGGTGTACTCCTCCTCGTGAATTCCGAGGAGCTCGAGGACGTCGCTGACCCCGATGAGTTTCGCGATCATCAGCTGATCGGGCTTGCCGTCCTGGGGCCGGACGGCGAGCACGTCGGCGACGTTGACGACGTCCTGCACTACGGCCAGGATCTGCTCGTGGTCAGCGGCAGCGGCAAGCGGTCCGGGACAGACATCATGATTCCGTTTGTGTCGGCCATCGTGCCGGAGGTCGACCTCGCGGCCGGTGTGCTGCGGATCGATCCGCCGACAGGCCTGCTGGATCCGGAGGACGCGCTGTAGCGGAGGCCAGATTGCGGATCGACATCATCACGATCTTCCCCGAGTACTTTGGCCCGCTAGGCGTCTCGCTCATCGGCAAGGCAGCCAGGCGCGGCGACATTACCTTTGCCGTGCACGACCTGCGGCAATGGACGTACGACGTGCATCACACGATCGACGATTCACCGTTCGGCGGCGGTCCGGGCATGGTGATGAAACCAGAGCCCTGGGGCGATGCACTCGACGCCGTCTCGGGGGCCGGCGGGGACCCCCTGCTCGTGATTCCCGCGCCGGCCGGTGTCCCGTTCACCCAGCGGCACGCGGCTCGGTACGCGGCCGAGCCATGGCTGATCTTCGGTTGCGGGCGCTACGAGGGGATCGACAGCCGGGTGACGGACGAGGCGCGATCTCGGATGCGGGTCGAGGAGGTCAGCATCGGCGACTACGTGCTCGCCGGGGGCGAGCCAGCTGTACTTGTCATGATCGAGGCGGTCGCCCGCCTGCTTCCGGGCGTGCTCGGCAACGCCGCGTCCGCCGCTGACGACTCGTTCGGACTGGGCGACGTTGCGGCCGGCAGCCCCATGGCCGGCCTGGTCGAAGGGCCTGCCTACACCCGGCCCCGGGTATGGCGCGACCGCGAGGTGCCGCCGGTCCTGTTGTCCGGCGACCACGGCGCGATCGCTCGATGGCGGCGGGACATGGCCCTGCGCCGTACGGCTGAGAACAGGCCGGACCTGGTCGCCCGGCTCTTGGGGGCCGGGCCCGTTGGTCTAGTCGGCCAGGTCGCTGACCAGGGCAGACACCTTAGCGTCCGGGACCTTGAGGTGCTTGCGGAGGCTGGCTTTCCGATTAGCGACGAAGATGTGGCACACTAAAAGGCACTGCCCTGCCGCTGGCTCCACTGCCGGGGGGCTGCCTGGTGCCTGCCTGGCACACCCATACGATCCAGCGCGTTCGCAGGCGTGCGCTGATGACTGACTTGAGGACCGCAGCGATGCACACCGCGATTGCCGAGCTTGAGCAGG
>DATIOU010000092.1:0-20397 GCA_035472835.1 Streptosporangiaceae bacterium
GAGCGCCGCGATCCCCGCGCGGTGCACGAGGTCGGCCTGCGTCGACGCGCGGGCGATGACGACGACATCAGCGTGACGCGGCAGGTCTTCGAGGAGCGCTCGCAGCGGTGTGACGCCGACGCCCGCGGCGACGAGCAAGACGCCGTCCGACAGCCGGGCGTGGTCGGTGAACGCGCCGTAGGGACCCTCGAACGCGACCATGGTCCCTGGTCGCAGGCTCGCCAGCGCGCGACTCGAGTCGCCAAGCACCTTGACTGTGCACCGAAGATACGGCGGTTGCGGCAGCGCCGACAGCGAGTACGGATGCGGCTGCCACCAGAGCTCTCGGGTCAGGAACCGCCAGAGGAAGAACTGGCCGCCCGATACCGGGAGCTTGTCGAGGTGCCGCCCCTGGCAGATGACGGAGACGACGCCCGGCGCCTCGTCCCTGACCTCCACGACCCGGAGCCGGTGGCGCACGCTCCGCCAGGCGGGCTGGGCCACGCGGAACACCAGCACCAGGCCGGCGGTGCTCAGCCAGATGGCGATCCACATGGCCCGGACGAGCGGATGGCCGATGAAGCTGATCCCGGTGACGATCTGGTGAGCAAAGGCGAGCGCGAGCCCGACGTAGAGGTACAGATGGATGACCCACCACGTCTCGTACCGCAG
Organism: Streptosporangiaceae bacterium; assembly: GCA_035472835.1. GTDB lineage: Bacteria > Actinomycetota > Actinomycetes > Streptosporangiales > Streptosporangiaceae > JAJYUU01. Next base: position 652 of record DATIOU010000092.1, read on the forward strand.
CCGTTGCCTGGCCGCGCGGTACGAGGTGATCCCGGCCAGGATCATCAGCCCGAAGCCGACGGCTGCCGCCAGGATGTCGCGGTAGGACCGAAGCAGCAGCCAGGCCTCGCCGAGCGCCGACGACCTGGCCGCCTGCGCGTACCCGATCGTGATCAGCAGGACGTGCGCGGTGATCAGGCCGATCGCCCACGGGCTGAGCATGCGGTGCCATCGGATGAGCTGGTCCTGCCCGACCGCCCGCTCCAGCCAGGCCAGGCGCGCGGTGAGCACGACCATGATGAGGATGAGGTAGGCCCCGGTGAACCCCGCCAGCCTGCCCAGGGCGGTCACGGGTCCGCCCGCAGCCGTCAGCGACCCGTGCGATTCGCCCAGGATGACGGAGGCGACGACGGCGCCAAGGCCGACGCCCGCTGCAGCCGCGCATGCATCGACGAACCGGGGCCGCGGCGGGGGAGCCGGCCTGCGTGCCACCCGGCCAGCATGGCTGACTGAGGCGTGCTGCGTCACGTCAGGATGCTCGGGCAGAAGTCTGAATGTAAGCTGAAGGGCGTCCGTACCCAGCCTCTGAGCGGCCCCTGGCCGGACCGGCCGGGGCGGCGTCAGACCGCGGGCCGTTCCGCGTGCTCCTTGAGCTCGGCCAGCTCGGACTGCCAGCCGTCGGCGCTTTGTTGCAGCGCCTTGTCCTGCTCGGCCTGGGTGACATGGAGGCTGGCGAAGCCAGTCTCCACGACCCGCAGCAGCATTCCGGCGAACAGATCGGTCAGGCTGAACTCGACGAGCGTGGAGTTACCCGCGGCGAGATCTGTGTCAGCGCTGCGCGCCCATCGGTAGGCCAGGAAGCTCGGCGGCTCCGCGCTCCTGACGACCGCCTGGCGAGCGCCTCGGTCGCGCCAGGCGGTCAGCGCCGCCCATACCTGCTCGCGTGACGCCTCAATGAGCACCTCGCGCTCGATCAGGTCCTGCAGCATCGGCGGCCCCCTTAGAGTTGCCCAACGGCGGTGACGGTGATGACGGCGACGCCTGCCTCGTCGGACGCGGCGAGGTCGACGGTCGCGGAGAGTCCCCAGTCGTGATCGCCCGCCGGGTCATCGAAGATCTGCCGGGCTGTCCAGACGCCCGGCTGCTCCGCCAGGATCAGCAGGGCCGGGCCGCGGGCATCGGCCCCGGTACCTATCTCGTCGTACAGGTCAAAGTACGGCTCAAGCGCGGCCGCCCAGGTCTCGGCGCCGAAGCCGGCGTCCGCATCGAGCTCGCCGAGTTCTTCCCAGCGCCGCAGCGCGGCCAGCTCAACGCGGCGGAACAGCGCGTTGCGCACCAGGACCCGGAACGCCCGCCTGTTGCCCGTCACCGCTGGCGGGCGAGCCGCGGCCAGGTGCGCCGCCTCCTCGACTGGGTTGCGCAACCGCTCCCACTCGTCGATGAGGCTTGAATCGATCTGCCGCACGAGCTCGCCCAGCCACTCGATGAGGTCGGCGAGCTCCTCGGTCCGGGCGTCCTCCGGGACGGTCTGCCGCATGGCCTTGTACGCGTCGGCCAGGTAACGCAGGACCAGGCCCTCGGAGCGAGCCAGCCCGTAGAAGCTGATGTACTCGGCGAACGTCATCGCCCGCTCGTACATGTCGCGCGCCACCGACTTAGGCGACAGCTCGTGGTCGGCGACCCACGGGTGGCCCTGCTTGTAGATGTTGTACGCCGCCTCGAGCAGGTCTGCCTGCGGTCGCGGATACGAAACGGCCTCGAGCAGCTCCATCCGCTCCTCGTACTCGATGCCCTCGGCTTTCATGGCCGCCACGGCCTCACCGCGGGCCCTGAACAGCTGTGCCGACAGCACCTGCCGCGGGTCCTCGAGCGTGGACTCGATCACCGACAGCACGTTCAGCGCGTACTCCGGCGACGTCCGGTCGAGCAGCTCAATCGCCGCCAGTGCCAGCGGCGACAGGGGCTGGTTGAGCGCGAAGTCGTCTTGCAGGTCCACGGTCAGCCGCACCCAGCGGCCTTCGTCATCGGGGGCGTCGAGGCGCTCGACCACGCCGCCCGCTAGCAGCGCGCGGTAGATGGCGATCGCGCGGCTGATGTGCCGGCGCCGGGCGGCCGCATCCTCGTGGCTGTCGGTCAGCAGGTGTTTCATCGACGCGAACGCGTTGCCCGGCCGGCTGATGACGTTCAGCAGCATCGCGTGGCTGACAGTGAAGCTCGACCTGAGCGGCTCCGGCTCGGCGGCAACAAGCCGGTCGAACGTCGGCTGCCCCCAGGACACCATGCCTTCGGGCGGCTTGCGTCGCACGACCTTGCGCCGCTTCTTCGAGTCGTCGCCGGCCTTGGCCAGCGCCCGCTCGTTCTCGATGACGTGCTCGGGCGCCTGCACGACGACGCGGCCAAGGGTGTCGAACCCCGCCCGCCCGGCCCGCCCGGCGATCTGGTGGAACTCGCGAGCCATCAGCAGCCGGGTCTTGCTCCCGTCGTACTTCGACAGAGCCGTGAACAGCACCGTCCGGATCGGCACGTTGATCCCCACGCCGAGCGTGTCGGTTCCGCAGATGACCTTCAGCAGGCCGGCCTGAGCGAGCGTCTCGACAAGCCGCCGGTACTTGGGCAGCATCCCGGCGTGATGCACGCCGATGCCATGCCGGACCAGCCGGGACAGCGTCTTGCCGAAACCCGGCGCGAACCGGAAGTTCCCGATCAGCTCCGCGATGGCGTCCTTCTCGGCTCGGCTGCACACGTTGACGCTCATGAGCGCCTGCGCCTGCTCGATGGCGGCCGCCTGGGTGAAGTGCACGATATAGATCGGCGCCTCGTGGGTCGCGAGCAAGTCCGCCACGGTCTCGTGCAACGGCGTCATCGCGAACGAGAACGATAGCGGCACCGGTCGCTCGGCGGACGTAACGACGGCCGTCGGCCGGCCCGTGCGGCGCGTGAGGTCCTTCTCGAACCTGCTGACATCGCCGAGCGTCGCTGACATGAGGACGAACTGGGCCTGCGGCAGCTCAATGAGCGGTACCTGCCAGGCCCAGCCGCGGTCGGGGTCGGCGTAGAAATGGAATTCGTCCATGACGACCTGGCCGATATCGGCGGCGGCCCCGTCGCGCAGGGCGATGTTGGCGAGTACCTCGGCCGTGCAGCAGATGATCTGAGCACCGGGGTTCACACTGCCGTCGCCGGTCATCATGCCGACTTCGTCCGGCCCGAAGACGTCGCACAGCGCGAAGAACTTCTCCGACACCAGCGCCTTGATCGGCGCCGTGTAGAAGGTCCGGTCATCCCGCGCCAGGGCGGTGAAGTGCGCCCCGGTCGCGACCAGGCTCTTTCCCGATCCGGTCGGGGCGGACAAGATCACGTTGGCCCCGGAGACGATCTCGATCAGCGCCTCTTCCTGGTGCGGGTACAGGGCGAGGCCCTGGTCCGCGGCCCAATCGGCAAAGGCCGCGAATACCTCGTCCGGGTCCGCGCCTGCGGGCAGCCGATCGGTGAGCGTCATCACGACTAGATAGGAACGGGGTCCGATGCCCCGGTCATTCCCCCAGGCGCGCGGCGAAGAAGGCGAAGACCTTCTCCCACCCGTCCATCGCGGCCTCGGGCCGGTAGGCCGGGGTCATGTAGTAGAAGAACCCGTGCGCCGCGCCGTCGTACCGGTGGAATTCATGCTCCTTGGCAAGGCGGTTCAGCTCGGCCTCGAGGTGGTCAACCTGCGCGGTCGTGGGGTACCGGTCGTCGTTGCCGAACAGGCCAAGCAGCGGTGCGGCCAGCTCGGGCAGGTAGTCGATGGGCGCGACCGGGCGGGCCGGCGTGAGCTCCTCCTGGCTCGCGATGACACCGCCGCCCCACAGGTCAGCGACGGCGTCCCAGCCTTCGCTGCGGCACGCGGTCAGCAGGGCGTGCCGGCCACCCGAGCACGTGCCGATGATCCCGGTTTTGCCGTTGCTGGTGGGCCGTGTGAGCAGCCATTCGTGGGCGGCCTCCAAGTCGGCCACGACGCTCTCGTCGGGCACGCCGCCTTCGGCGCGGACCTTGGCGGCGATGTCGTCGGGATGTCCGTGCCCGTAGCGGCAGTACAGGTCCGGGCAGATGACGGTGTGGCCGTGACGTGCGAGGCGGTCGGAGAATTCGCGGTAGAACTCATCCCAGCCCGGCATGTGATGCACGGCGACCACGCCTGGCCTGACAGCATCACCCGTCGGCCGCGTCACGTACGCGTGAATCTGGTCCCCGTTTCCGCCGGGGTACGTGATCACCTCGGACGTGATGCCCTGTGCCGAGTCCGTAGTGAACGAGTTCCACGCGGTCATGACTGCACCGTACCGCACTAGGCTTCGTCGAAACGGGGAGCGAGGGGAACGTGATGATCAAGGTAGGCGTGCTTGGCGCCAAGGGGCGCATGGGGTCCCAGGTGTGCAGCACAGTGGAGCTCGCATCCGACCTGGCACTGACCGCGCAAGTGGACGTAGGCGATTCGCTCGACCAGCTCCTCGGCGCGGACGTAGTGGTTGATTTCACGCATCCGGGTGCCGTCATGGGCAATGTGCGCTGGTGCGTCGAGCATGGCATCGCGGCCGTCGTCGGCACGTCGGGCTTCGACGACGCCCGGCTGACCGAAGTGGCTGGCTGGCTCGAGCGGCCCGCGGCGTGCGTGCTTGTCGTGCCCAACTTCTCGGTCGGCGCCGTGCTCATGATGCGGTTCGCCGAGCTGGCCGCGCCGTTTTTCGAGTCAGCCGAGGTCATCGAGATGCATCACGCCGGGAAGATCGATGCGCCGTCCGGGACAGCCGGCCGCACGGCGTCGGTGATCAGCGCCGCCAGGGCGGCGGCGGGGACCGGCCCCATGCCGGACGCCACCGCCACCGCCGCCGAAGGTGCGCGGGGGGCAGCGGTCGACGGCGTGCGCGTGCACTCGGTCCGGCTCGCCGGGCTGGTCGCGCATCAGGAGGTGCTGCTCGGCGGTCACGGCGAGATCCTTACGATCCGGCACGACTCACTCGATCGCGCTTCCTTCATGCCGGGCGTGCTAGTGGCCGTTCGCGGCGTCGGCGGCCTGCCGCCTGGCCTGACTGTCGGCCTGGACGGCCTGCTCGGCCTGACCTGATGCGGTCGCTCGCGGAGCTAGTCGCCGAGGGTGATGCCGTGCCTGCCGAGGGCTGGGACTTTTCCTGGTTCGACGGACGCGCGACCGAAGAGCGGCCGGCCTGGGGCTACGCCGGGCTGCTCAGCGAGCGGATCGGCCGGGCGCACACGGTGCTCGACATCCAGACCGGTGGCGGCGAGGTGCTCGCCCAGGCGGTGCAGCGCAGCCGCAACGGCTGGCTTCGGCGGCTCGCCGCGACCGAATCGTGGCCGCCGAACGTCGAGCTGGCCCGCCGCGTGCTGGCCCCGCTCGGCGGGATCGTCGTCGAGGTGGCCGACGACGCGCCGTTGCCCTTCCCGGACGCCACCTTCGATCTCGTGTCCAGCAGGCATCCGACAAACATGGTGTGGCCGGAGATCGCCCGCGTCCTGGCGCCGGGCGGCAGCTACATCGCGCAGCACGTCGGGCCGGGCTCCAACCGCGAGCTCACCGACTTCATGATGGGGCCGCAGCCGGTCAGCCGGACCCGCAGCCCGCGGGCTGCTATCGGCGCGGCCCGACGAGCCGGGCTCGACGTCGTCGACATCCGCGACCAGGCCCTGCGCGTGGAGTTCTTCGACGTAGCAGCCGTCGTCTACTTCCTCAAGAAGGTGTTGTGGACGGTGCCTGGCTTCACGGTGGCCGGCTACGCCGAGCCGCTGGCGCGCATGCACGAGCACATTCAGCGGCACGGCTCGTTCGTCAGCCACTCGCAGCGGTTCGTCGTTGAGGCTCAGCGCACGATCAGCGGCTCGGGATAGTCCAGGGCGCAGCGCGTGCCCGAGTAGATGCTGGGGACGCACTTGTTGCAGTGGACGCACGTGGCCTTGACTGACTCGCCAGTATCGAACTTGCGCACCAGGTCTGGCTCGCGCAGCAGGGCGCGGCCCAGGGCGACGAAGTCGAATCCCTCGGTCATAGCCCCATCGATCGAGGCGCGCGTCGTGATGCCGCCGAGCAGGATCAGCGGGAGCGTCAGCGCGGCCCGGAACTGGCGGGCCAGGGGCAGGAAGTACGCCTCTTCGAACGGGTAGGCGCGGAATAGCGCCCGGCCAGCGAACCGGAAAGCCAGCCCCTGCAGGCCGGGGAGGGCGGCCGCCATCTCCTTCCGGGGCGGGTCGCCGCGGAACATGAACATCTGGTTCGCTTGCGAGCCTCCGCCGCTGAGCGTGATCGCGTCGAGGCCGCCTTCGGCCTGGAGCAGCCGCGCGACCTCGATGCTGTCGGCGACGTCGAGCCCGCGGCGGATGCCGTCGGTCATGTTGAGCTTGGCCGTAACCGCGAGCCGGTCGCCGACGCTGGCCCGGACCGCGCTCAGGATGCGCAGCGCAAGCCTGGCCCGGTGCGCCACCGGGCCGCCGTAGTCGTCGGTCCGCCTGTTCCACCGCGGGCTGAGGAACGCAGAGACGAGATAGTGATGACCGAAATGCAGCTCCACCGCGTCGAACCCGGCTTCAGCCAGCATCGCGGCGCCGCTGGCGAACTGGGCGACGACTTCGTCGACCTCGCCCCGGGAGATCGCCTGGACCTTGGTGCCCGCGATGGTGCGGGCCGCTGACGGGCCGAGGTACCGCTTGCGGATCGTGCCGACCGCGCCAGCGTGCCCGAGCTGGGCGGAGATCGCCGCGCCCTCGGCGTGGACAGCGCTAGCGATCGCTGCGAGGCCATCGGCCGCGCGGTCATGAATGTAGATCTCGTTGGGTGCGCCGCGGCCATCGCGCGAGACCGCGATGTAGGACACGGTCGTCAGGGCCGCGCCGCCGGCCGCGATCCGGCGATGGAAGTCGATCAGGCTCTGCGACACCACACCGCCCGGGCTCATGCCCTCAAAGGTGGCGGCCTTGAGCACGCGATTGCGCAAGCTGACCGGCCCGAGCCGGGCTGGTCCGAATGGATCCGTCATGAGTCACTCCCGTGCGTAGCCTCGCATGGCAGGCTGTCGCTGACGAGCAGAATCACAAGGGAGACACCTATGCCCACCCGCACCGCGCACACCAGCTGGACTGGCGGACTCCAGGACGGCTCTGGCACTGTCACGCTGGCCAGCTCGGGTCTTGGCAGCTACGAAATCAACTTCCCTAGGCGCGCGGCCGACGACGCCGGCGGCGTTACCAGTCCCGAGGAGCTAATCGCCGCGGCCCACGCAGGCTGCTTCGCGATGCAGTTCTCGGCACTACTCGACGCGGCCGGCGGGAGCGGGCAGGTGCTGGATGTGACGGCGGACGTGACGCTCGGCCCGGATCCCGCCGGCGGATTCCGGATCACCGGGATCAAGCTGACCGTCGGCGGGACCGCGCAGGGAGTCACCGCGGCGGACTTCGCGAGGATCGCGGCCGACGCGAAGGCGAACTGTCCGGTCAGCAAGGCGCTTGCGGGCACCACCATCACGCTGGATGTGAACGCCAGCTAAACCGCCGCGGCCGGCTAGACGCGCTCGCGTGCTTCTTCGACGGTCAGCTCGGCGGCCGGATCGGCGTCCAGCCGGTCGTCCGGGATCGGCGCGCCGCTGCGGACCGAAAGGCCGTATGTCCCGTCATCGAGGCGCTTCAGCGCACGGTCGATAGCCGCGATCCGGTCCCGGAAGCCCTCCGCGAGCGCGTCGTCCATGCCCTGCGCGGTCAGTGGCTGGGCCGCGTCCGCGTAGTCGCCCGGCTCGTCCTCGGCGTCGCGGTCTTGCGTGGCTGCGGATTCGGCGTCCTTGAGCAGCCGCATCACTTCGGCGCGCTCGGCTATCAGCCGCTGCCTCGCCACGCTCTCGTCCATCGGACCCCCACGACATCCCTAAGTCGATCAGCCTCTGCCACCTTACGGCGCGGCTAGCCCGCCGTGCCGCTCGGGTCTTGCCGTGCGCGTCAGATCGCGATTGGCTGCGACTATATCTACTCGTACCGGACGTTTAGCTCGGCTAGGGACCGATCATGATCTTCGACGGCAAGCCATCCATCGTCGGCCATCGCGGCTTGGGCGCGGGACTCCGCGACGGCCGCCGCGAGAACAGCATCGCCTCGTTCCTGGCGGCGGCGGCAGCCGGCCTGTCCTGGGTCGAGCTCGACGTGCGCCGTGGCCGTGAAGGTGACCTCATGGTCTGGCACGACCCGGTGACACCCGCTGGTGCTGCCGTGGCGACCGGCGCTGCCGCCGACCTGGCCGCGGAGGGGGTCGTCACCCTGGCCGAGGTGCTGGCCGCGCTTCCCGCGGACGTTGCAGTCGACATCGACGTGAAGACGATCATGGACGACGCGGTGGATCCGCCCGCACGGCGTACCCATGCGCTGGTGGCTGACGTCCTGCGCAGCGAGGCGGGCTCGCGGCGTTTCCTTGTCTCGTCCTTTGACCCGGCAGCCGTCGTTTTCCTCGCGGGCCAGCGAGACTTCATCGGCGACGTCGCGCTCGGCCTTATCACAGCGGTTGACTTTCCCGCGCAGCAGGCCGTACCAGCCGCGGCCAACCTCGGACTCGACGCGGTGTGCCTGCACACGGGCTCGCTGACGGCGACTCCCGAGCACACCATAGGGACCGCGCACCGGGCCGGGCTGGAGGTTCTGGCGTGGTGCCCGGGCCCGGCCGGCGCCGTCCGGCTAGCCGGCGCGGGCGTCGATGCGGTCTGTGTCAACGACATTGCCGGCGTGCAGGCTGCGCTGGCCTCAGCTATCGGCGGCCGGGATTAGGCGGCAGTAGCAGGAGGCCCGAATAGGCACGTCCGCGCGGGCCGACGCGATCGCGAGCTGCTGACCGATGATGCGCGCCTGCTCGTGCTTGCCAAGGCGCATCAGGCATTCGTGGTATCCGTGCAGGCTCCACACGTTGGCCGGATGCTGGCAGGCCCTCGGCAGGGTGTCATCGAGGCCAAGGTCGGCGCGATACACGGCCTCGGCCTCGGCGACGCGGCCCTGCTCGAGCAGCAGCGCGCCATAGGCGTGCCGGGCTGGCTGCATCCACGCCCACGGCTCGTCATAAGGCAGACCGTCATCGAGTTCAACGGCGCGGCGCAGATGACCGAACGCCGCCTCGTAGTCGCCCTTCCGGTAGTCGATCTCGCCTGCGAGCATCGCGGCCGCCACCGCGAGTATGTCCAGGCAGCTGTTGTTGAACACAGTCCGCGATTCGGGGACGCGGGGCACCGCCGCCGCGAACCGCGCCTGCTGCGTGCCGGCAGCACCAACATCACCGGTCGCGGCGTAGGCGACGCCTTTGGCGTAGTGCAGCATCGCGGTCGTCACGCGGTAGAGGTCGCGATCGTCGGGGAGCGGCGCGTCGATGATCTCTTGCCATCGGCCGAAGCGGATCAGGACGTGCAGCTTCATGGGCACGAAGCCCTCGAGCCAATCGGCCATCGGCGGGACCTGCACGCGCAGCAAATCCGCCGGGATCGCGGCGGCTAGCTGGCCGGCCGCGGCGAGCGCGGCCTGCGACTGGCCGAGGAACATCGCCCCGTAGATCTTGAAGTGATAGTTATGCGCCCGGTACAGCGTGTAGAACGTGGCTGCCGGACGCTTGGCGACGAACCTCTCGTCGGCGGCGATGGCCGCTTCGTTACTGGACACGACGCTGCGATAGTCACCGCAGAGCACGTCCAGGTGGGTGGGCATGTGCAGTAGGTGCCCGGCGTCGGCTACCAGATCGCGGAGCAGGTCGCCGACCCACAGAGCGTCCTCGGGGTGTGGCGACATCTCCATCAGGTGGATATACAGATGCAGGACACCGGGGTGGGTGCGACCCGCGGCGCTCGCCAGCGCCCGCTCGAGCACCGCGCGGATCTCGGGCGTCGCGGCGTCCGGAGCGGGCTCGCCCGTAGTGATGTTCCACAGTGCCCATGGCGTCAGGTTCATCAGCGCGTCGGCAAACAGCGCCGCCACGTCGAGGTCGTCTTGGTGGGCGAGGTACACCGCACGCATTGCGTCTGCGTACCGCCGGTTCCACACCGATCCGTCGGCGGCCGGCGTCACCGCTGGGTACCGGCAGGCCAGCGCGTCGATCAGCGCGCGCTCGACGGGCGACGCCCCGGCCAGGCAGTCCCTGGCCGTCGCGACCGCGGCGTGCGCGCGGGAGCGCGCCGAGGTCAGGTCTACCGGGTCGAACATTTCCCATGGTTTGTTATAGTTTGGACCAAGCGCATACGCGACGCCCCAGTGCGCGAGAGCGCAGCCGGGGTCGGCTTCGATGGCGCGCTCGAAACACTCGATCGCCTCCTCGTGATTGAAGGCATAGGTCCACGCCAGGCCGCGCGTGAACCACGCCTTTGCCTCATCGGACGACGTGGTGACCGGTCGCGTCCAGCTGCCTAGATCGAAATAGTCAGCCATCAGGCCGACCTCCTGGTCGCGTCGGCTCGCGTGCGAGACTGCCGTCATGGGGACTGCGCACCGGTCGCCCCGATCGCAGGGCTCGGCTGGTTCGATCCTGTCTATGGGGTCGAGCGGGTCCATCCTGTCGATCGGGTCGACCGGCTCGATTTTGTCAATCGGCTCAGCCGGATCGATCTTGTCAATCGGCTCAGCCGGATCCATGTTGTCGATCGGGTCGGTCAGTTGCTTCTGTTGCCTATTTTCGGTGCTGTCGGCGCTGAGCGACAGATCGATCCTCTCGGCGTTGTCACGCCAGTCCATTGGCGGCTGGCGCTCGGCCGGCCCGTCGCTGGCTACGCCGTCCTGGTCTGACTGGCCTCGGCTAGCCCGAGCTCGTCGATCGACGTCTCGCGCATCTTGAACTTCTGTACCTTGCCGGTGACCGTCATCGGGAAGTCGGTCGTCACGCGGATGTACCTGGGCACCTTGTAATGCGCGATCTTGCCGGCGCAGAACTCCCTGACCTGCTCGGCATCCAGGGCGCTGCCGGGCCGGAGCTTGACCCAGGCGCACAGCTCCTCGCCGTACCTGACGTCGGGCACGCCGATCACCTGCACGTCCTCGATGTCGGGATGGGTGTACAGGAACTCCTCGACCTCGCGGGGATAAATGTTCTCGCCGCCGCGGATAACCATGTCCTTGATGCGGCCGACGATGTTGAGATACCCGGCCTCGTCCATGACCGCTAGATCGCCGGTGTGCATCCAGCGCCCTGCATCGACGGCGTCGGCGGTCTTGGCCGGCTCGTTCCAGTAGCCGAGCATGACCGAGTAGCCACGAGTGCATAGCTCGCCGTGGCCGCCGCGCGGCAGCACTAGGCCGGTCTCAGGGTCGATGACCTTGATCTCAACATGGGGGTGAACCCGGCCGACGGTCGAGACGCGCCGGTCCGTGTCGTCGTCAGCGGTAGTCTGGGTTGACACCGGCGATGTCTCGGTCATGCCGTAGCAGATCGTCACTTCGGTCATGTGCATCTCGCTGACCACGTGCTTCATGACCTCGACCGGGCACGGCGAGCCGGCCATGATGCCAGTGCGCAGGCTTGACAAGTCATAGCTGGCGAAGTCGGGCAAGGCCAGCTCGGCGATGAACATCGTCGGCACGCCGTATAGCGACGAACACCGCTCAGCCTCGACGGCGGCGAGCGTTGCCCCCGGGTCGAAGCCAGGGGCCGGGATCACGATGCAGGCGCCGTGGGTCGTCGCGCCCAGGTTGCCCATCACCATGCCGAAGCAGTGGTAGAACGGCACCGGCACGCAGACACGGTCGGCGGCCGTGTAGCCGCAGCCTTCGCCGACGAAGTAGGCGTTGTTCAGGATGTTGTGATGCGACAGCGTCGCCCCCTTGGGGAATCCGGTGGTGCCGCTGGTGTACTGGATATTGATGGGGTCGTCGAACGCCAGGCTGGCCTCGCGCTCGGCCAGCAGCGCCGGATCGGCCGCCACGCCCCTCGCGACGAGCCCGGTCCAGTCCGGAGTGCCGATGAAGACGACGTGTTCGAGCTCGGGCAGGTCGCCGCGGACCTCATCGATCATTGCGCGGTAGTGGCTGGCCTTGAAGTTCTCGGCGCTGACGAGCATCTTCGTGCCGGACTGACGCAGGACATAGGCAAGCTCATGGCTGCGATAGGCAGGGTTGATATTCACCAGGATTGCGCCGGCCTTCGCCGCCCCGTATTGCAGCAGCGCCCACTCGGCGCAGTTCGGCGCCCAGATGCCGACCCGGTCGCCCTTGCTGACCCCGGCCGCTATCAGGCCGAGCGCGACGAGATCGCTGTGGGCGTCGAGCTGCGCGTACGTCCAGCGCTGGCCAGCGGGCACGTCCACGAGCGCCTCATTCGGGCCATGCGCTGCGGTGATCCGGTGCAGGTTGGCGCCGATGGTCTCACCGAGCAGCGGCTCGGCCGAGGCCCCGTGGCTGTAGGACAGATGACTGGCTACGGGCATGACTGGCCTCCAGAAGCTGGCTAGCTCCCATAATCCCCGTTCCCGCCATGCTCTGTGAAGGTGACCACTTTGGCAGGAGCGCGACACGGGTTGGCCGACGACGGCCTTGGGCCGGCGTAGCTGCGGTCATAGCGTCGAAGCATCGAGACGGCGATGTCGAGCAGAGTGGGAGTGATCCGCCATGACGATGCCCTATGAGGAGCCGCTGGTTGCGAAGGCACCGGGTGCGCGCGTGATCCCAGAGCCACCGCGGCGCGGTGAGCCGGGCGGCGAGCCGTGCGCGATCTGCGGCGGGGAGGCGACGAGCGTGCTGTGGAGCGATGACAAGTGGACCCTGCACGCGCCGGTCGGGTGCAGCCTGCCGGGTAGCGTGTGGCTCGCCAGCCGCGACCACTTCGATTCGTTCGCCGATATGCCCGCGAGCTACGCGGCTTCGTTCGGCGAAGTCGCGGCCCGCGTCGAGCGCGCGATCCTGGCGCAAGGTGACGTCGCCCGGGTGCACCTGTACCGCTGGGGTGACGGCGGCGCGCACTTCCACGTCTGGTTCCTGCCCCGCCCGCTCGGCATGACAGAGGCCCGGGGCATGTACTTGCCGATCTGGGAAGACGTGCTGCCGAACGTCCCCGACGCGGAGGTCGAGGCCGCGGCTAAGCGGGTCGCTGCCGCGATCGAGGGCTAGCGCCCGCGGCGAGATGCGCAGGCGGCGCGACGGGTCTAGTGTCTCAGGTGACGGTCATTTCGCCTTCGGAGCGCCGCGATGCATAGCTGGATCATCTGGTTGATCATTGCGGCCGTGCTCGGCACGATCGAGATCGCGACCACCACGCTGGCCTTCGGCCTGCTCGGTGCCGCGGCGTTGATCGCGGCCGGCGCCGGCTTTCTCGGCGGCAACGCCGCCCTGCAATTCGGCGCGTTCGTCCTCGCGTCGGGTCTCGGGCTCGGCGTCGCCCGCCCGTTCGCCATGCGGCACGTCAGGCAGCCCCCCGTGTTGCGGACCGGAACCGCCGCCTTGGTCGGGCGGACCGCTTACGTGCTCGAGGAAGTCAGCAACCACGGCGGCCGGGTCCGGATCGGCGGCGAGGAATGGTCGGCCCGGCCGTATGACGAGACGCTGGTCATCCCGGCCGGCACCAAGGTGGACGTGCTGCAGATTGAGGGCGCTTCGGCGCTCGTATACCCGAGGGAGTAGTTATGTTCGCTGAGGCTGCCGGTGTAGTCATCGCCGTCGTCGCCCTGCTGGTCGTGCTGACCGCGATGCGAACGATCCGAATCGTGCCGCAGGCACGAGCCCGCAACGTGGAGCGGCTTGGCCGCTACCACAAGACGATGGAACCCGGCCTGAACGTGATCATCCCGTTCATCGATCGAGTCAAGCCGCTGATCGACCTGCGCGAGCAGGTGGTCTCGTTCCTCGGCCAGCCGGTCATCACCGAGGACAACCTGGTTGTGAAGATCGACACCGTGTTGTTCTTCCAGGTCACCGACCCGCGGGCGGCCGACTACGAGATCGTCAACTACATCCAGGCGATCGAACAGCTCACGGCCACCATGCTGCGCAGCGTGAGCGGGTCGATGGACCTGGAGGTAACGCTGACGTCGCGCGACAAGATCAACCCCATGCTGCGCGGCGTCCTCGACGACGCCTCGGGCAAGTGGGGCATCCGGGTGACGAGGGTGGAGATCAAGGCCATCGACCCGCCCAAGAGCGTCATCGACGCGATGGAGAAGCAGATGCGCGCCGAGCGGGAGAAGCGCGCCGCCATCCTCACGGCCGAGGGCCTGAGGCAAGCACAGATTCTGACCGCTGACGGCGACAAGAAGGGCATGGTGCTCCGGGCCGAAGGCGAGAAGCAGAGCGCAGTCCTGAAGGCCGAGGGCCAGGCGCAGGCGATCACGTCGGTGTTCCAGTCGATCCACCGCAACGACCCGGATCCGAAGCTGCTCGCTTATCAGTACCTGCAGACGCTGCCGCAGATCGCGAGTGGTCCCGGCAACACCATGTGGATGATTCCGAGCGAGGTGACCAGCGCGCTCAAGGCGCTGAGCACGGCATTCGACAGCAGCCGCGCAGGCACGCAAGCGTCCGGCTCGCCGCCCGCCGGCGCGGCCTGGCCTGCGACTGACCCTGGTCCCGGGCTAACCGCCGGCGCTGCGGACGGCGCCGCTGACGCCGCCCTGGCTGAGGTCGTCCGGAACGAGGCGGCGCTGGAGGGGGGCGGCGGCCCACCCGAGCCCGCGCAACCGGTGCTGGCGGCGGCAATCGCGGGCATCCCGGAACCGCCCCCACCACCTGAGGTCGCCTTGCCGGTCGCGCTGGACGCTGACGCGGGCGCTAACGGCTCGGCGAGTACGGCCTGACACGCAGGACTGCGGGGTGGCGGGCCGGCCGTTTCGTATGGTCGGGCCGCTACGCGGCTGGCCTGCGCGCCGCAACCGGATAGTTAGGGCTTTATCGCCAGGCCAAGCGTCAGCAGCACGCCGTAGGCGAGCTCGAGCCGCCCGGTCTGGCCCAGAGCGACAATCAGGCTGCGGCCCGTGGCGCCCGCGCGCACGTGCCGGACCGGCGCGAGTGCCAGCGGCAGCGCGGCCAGGGCCAGCAGGCTGAGCGGCCTAGCCGGTGCCAGCAGCACCGCGACGCAGAACGGCACGAGGATGCACGCGGCGTACAAGACCCGGGTCCGGGCGTCGCCGAGCACGACGGCCAACGTGCGCTTGCCGGTCTGGCTGTCGGTCGGGATGTCGCGCAGGTTATTGATGACCAGCAGCGCGCAGGCGAGAAGGCCGATCGCCGCCGCCGCCGCGAATGGCAGCCACGTCAGGGTCTGCATCTGCACGTACGCCGTGCCCGCGACGGCGGCGATGCCGAAGAACGCGAAGACCGACAGCTCGCCGAGCGCGCGGTAGCCGTACGGTCTGCTGCCGCCGGTATAGAACCATGCCGCCGCCACCGCGGCGGCGCCGAGCAGAAGCAGCCACCACGAGGTCACCGCGGCGAGCACCAGGCCGGCCGCGCATGCCGCGGCGAAGCAGCCGAGCGCGGCGGCCAGCACGTGGCGCGGCTTCGCCAGGCCCGAGCCGACGAGCCGGACCGGGCCAACCCGGACTTCGTCGGTGCCGCGGATGCCGTCGCTGTAGTCGTTGGCGTAGTTGACCCCGACCTGGAGCGCGAGCGCGACTACCAGCGCCAGCGCCGCACGCCAGGGCGAGAACTTGCCGTAGCCGAACGCGACACCCGAGCCGACGACGACCGGCACAACCGCGGCGGGCAGGGTTCGCGGCCGCGCGCCGGCCACCCAGGTCCGCAGATCGGCCACTGTGCGCCCTTTCAGGTGAGTCGGAGGGATGTCACAGACTAGCCCGCAGGCCGCTGCGAGCAGGGCGCGGGCCTCGCCCGCTTACCGCCTCGGCAGCACTCGCTCTGCCGCGGCGTAGATGGCGCTGGCCTCTTCCCAGTCGAGCCTGTGCGACGACCGGTTGGCCCGCTTCCGGGTGCGGAAGTACTTGACGACCCGGCGGCCCGCGAACACGTCGACGCCGCGCAGGGCGGTCACGCCCCAGGGCACGGTCGGGCCATAGATGACCATCGCGGGGTGGACATCTACCTCTTCGCCTAGGTCCTCGCTGAGCACCTGGGCCGCCTGCGCCGCCTCCCAGCGGGCGTGGGCAAGCCTGTCTTTCTGGCTGTACGGGCCGTGATACAGCATCGGCGGCGAACCTGAGCCGCCGGCGATAGTCCGGACCGGCAGCCGCCGGTCCCAGCGCTCGGAGTCGACGGCGAAGACCCCGCCGGGCCCGATGACCAGATGGTCGATGACAGAGTCGCTGCCGGGGATCCCGCGGGCGTGAATCGCCATGTAGCCAAAGGGGCGCAGTAGGTAGAGGCGCCGCTTGGTCCGGCGCTGCGCGGACGTGACCCGCGCTGCCGCCGGAATCAGGGCCATCGTCTTGGAGTAGTAGAGAGTGTCGACGATCGCGAAGATGGCGGCGGCTGTAAGCCCGACGCGCCAGCCCTTCCAGAAGGTGAAGGCGGCGGCGACGATGACCGAGATGATGGCGCGCCGAGTCCAGATCGGCACTCGCGGATCGGCGGCCAGCTCGTGCATGATCGCACGCGAGGGGACCGGAAAGTGCGGCGCTTCGTCGGCAGGGTCCGCTGGTCCACTCGGTGTCGGCTCAGGCCCGGTCTCCCGGTCCACACCCCCAGCGTAACCGAGCGGCTACTGGCAACGGGATCACCGCCGGGGTTGGACCAAATACCGCGTTGGTCTACTGTTCGGTAACGTGACCCAGATTCATGACCTCACTGCCATCGAGCAGGCGACCGCGATCCGCACCGGCGAGGCTTCGTCGGCCGAGATCACCGAGCACTACCTCGACCGTATCGACCGTCTCAACGAGCGAGTGGGTGCTTTCTACACGGTGACGCACGACCTGGCCCGCGAGCAGGCCGCCGCGGCTGACAAGGCGGTGCTGGCGAGCCGCAAGGACGGCAGCGACCTGCCGCCGCTGACCGGCCTGCCTATTCCCATCAAGGACCTCAACATGGTCGCGGGCGTCAGGCTCACGTATGGCAGCGCGATTCTGGCTGACAACGTCGCCACCGAGGACGATTACGTTGTCGAGCATCTTCGCTCCGCGGGCATCGTCATCACGGGCAAAACCGCGACGCCGGAGTTCGGCCTGCCGTGCTATACCGAGACGAAGATCGGCCCCCCGGCCCGGACCCCCTGGGACCTGAGTCGGTCGGCCGGCGGCTCCAGCGGCGGCGCGGCGGCGGCAGTGTCGTCAGGCCTCGCGCCTGCTGCCCAGGGCAGTGACGGCGGCGGCTCGATCCGGATTCCGGCGAGCGTCTGCGGGCTGTTCGGCATCAAGCCGACCCGCGGCCGGATCTCCCAAGGTCCGATGATGCCTGACCTGGTCGGATTGTCCACAGACGGCCCGCTCGCGCGCACTGTGGCCGACGCCGCCCTGCTTCTGGACGCGATGACAGGCAACCACCCAGGCGACATGTACACGCTGCCGCCGCTGGCGTCTGGCGAGTCGTTCCTGAGCTCTGCCAGCCGGGAGCCTGGCAAGCTGCGGATCGCCCGGTCGCTTACCACGCTCGTGGACGGCGCCGAGGTCCACCCAGATTGCGTCGCAGCGTACGAGGCGGCTAGCCGCCTGCTGTCTTCGCTCGGGCACGAGGTCGAGGACGTGGACCTGCCGTTCCCGGCCGAGGCCGTGCCGTCGTTCCTCGCGCTGTGGTACGCAATGGCAACGCTGGCGCCGATCGCACCCGAGCAGGAAGCCGACCTGCTGCCGCTGACCCGTTACCTGCGCGGCAAGGGCATGGAGCTATCTGCCGCTGAGCTGCTCTTCCACCAGGCCATCCTCCAGGGCAGCGTCCGGCCTGCGCTGCGGGCGCTCGGCGGTTACGACGCGATCCTGAGCCCCACGGTGGCGCTGCCGCCACGGCCGGTGGGCTGGTTCGACGAGGTCGAGCCGGAAATTAACTTCATCCGGCAGACGCAGTTCACGCCATGGACCGCGTTGTACAACTTGTCTGGCCAGCCAGCCGTGAGCGTTCCGCTGCACTGGACGGACGATGGCCTGCCGATCGGCATCATGCTCGCGGGGCGGATGGGCGACGAGGCGACGCTGATCTCGCTGTCGGCGCAGCTGGAAGCCGCCAGCCCGTGGGCGCACCGGCACCCGCCGATCTGGTGAGGTAACCACCACAGCCGGGGGAACACCCCCGCGCGGGGGGGCATGACGCTCCTGGGCAAGCACGCCTGGTGGATGCCGAGCTGGCTGGAGCCTGTCGTGCCGCACCTGCAGCTAGCAGGAAGCGATGCCGGGCCGGAGCCGCCATGGCGGGAGGCGGGACGAGCGGCGAGTCGACGATCTGCGAGGGCGCGGTCGCGGCCGGCACCGCGCCGGAGCTGGCGCGCACCCGAACCTGACCCGGAAACGGAGGCAGCGCCGAAGGCGGCTGAGCCTAAGCCAGGCGAGAAGCACCAGCCGCAATGACCTGTCGAGCCATCTTCGGGCGGTGTCGCGCGGACCCCGTGGTCGATCCAGCTGAGAGCGGGTGTCTTAGCATCGGTGTGCCGGCTGCACTCGATCAGCGTCGGCGGGTCACCTCAGGATCCGGGGGCACGGGATGACCATGAGCGATGACGGCGGACGCCCGGCACGGGTCCGGCGCGCGCTGTTGCTCACGAACGCGGTCGCAGCGCTGGCAGTCTCGGCCGTGCTGCTCGCGCTGCTCGGGCGGGGTACTGGCGGCGTTCCCGCGCTCGGCCCGCTGGTCGTGCCCGGGCACGGCGCCTGGAACTGGCAGTTCCTGCTGATACCGCTCAGGCTGCTGCCGTGACCGCTGAGTTCAGGCGCCTCGGCAAGCGCGGGGCGTACCGCCTCGGCCAGCTGCGCGCCCAGGGTGTCGGCGAAGGTGTCCGGCCAGTTCCCTTCCAGCCCCGGTTCATCCGGGCGAATCACCACTTTCCGGTATCAGTATGGCTGCTCGGGCTGGCGGCCGGGAGCGCGCTGATCGTTGGCGCGGCGGCCGTGGGCTGGTGGTTCGGTCCGTTTCTCGTCGGCGCGCTGGCCGGAGTCGCGAACCGGATCGGCGCCTGGAGCGTCCGCGTCGCCCTGCCAGCCGTCATCGCCGTGGCGGTGGTCGGCTGGGGTGCGCCACTGGCGTGGGCGGCGCTGCACGGCCAGCCCTACAGGGCGCTGGCGGGCGTGATCGCCGCGATTGCCGGGCTGCCGGCGTCGGCGTCCGTGGGGTTCGGCCTGACGCTCCTCGTCGCGGCGGCACAAGTCGTCGCCGGCTACTGGCTCGGTCGGGCCCTGTCCATGATCGCGTAATTCTCGGCGGGTCCAGCCGCGTCGAATCCTTCGCGCAAACCCAGGAGCTACGCCGACGGCCGGCGTCGGCGGTTAGGGTCGGCCACTGGGCACGACGCCGAGCACGGGTGCGCACCGGCAAAGCCGCGGTCGGCCAGCACCCGCGCCACCTCGGCGGCGACCTCGCACGGCCGCTGGCTAACGTCGAACCAGCCGTATCGCAGCGTCACGATGCCATCGGCGGCGGCTGCATTGTCGCGGCGGACGTCTCGCCAGCGAGCATCCGCGGCGTGCATGGCGTCGCCGTCAAGCTCGACGGCGGTGCCGTAGGCCGCGTACAGGGCATCTCGGTACTCGTTGTGGTCGCCGCTGCGGAACTGTACCTGGCGCTGAGCGGTCGGCAGCCCATGTGGCTTCTCGACGTCGCGTTGATACCGCCGCTCAAGGATGGAGTGCAACCCGCCGCCCCGGCCGTCAGCAGCTCGGCGATCTCGGCCCGCCAGCGCACCCTGGAGCGAAGCTCGAG
>DATIOU010000093.1:0-11631 GCA_035472835.1 Streptosporangiaceae bacterium
CGAGCACGCCGGCGAGCCCACCCTGCAGGACGTCAGCGCGGCGCTCATCGCCGCGGACGGGACCGACTACGGCGTGCACAGCCTGAGCTGGCCGTCCCGTTTTACCGACAACACCCGGCAGGCGGCGTCGTATCGCAAGGGACGCGTCCTGCTGGCCGGCGATGCGGCGCACGTGCATGCCCCGCTCGGTGGTCAAGGTCTGAACACCGGCGTCCAGGATGCGGTGAACCTGGGGTGGAAGCTGGCCCAGGTGGTCAGCAAGACATCCCCCCAGAGCCTGCTGGACACCTACCACGACGAACGTCATCCGGCCGGCGCCCGAGTGTTGCAGAACACCATGGCCCAAGTCGCACTGACCAGGCCCGGCGACCGTCACCAGGCCCTGCGCAACACCATGACCGAGCTACTGGCCATGGACGAGCCGCGTCGCAGTATCGCCGCCATGATGTCGGGTCTCGACATCCACTACGACCTCGGACCGGGACATCCCCTGCTCGGGCGGCGCATGCCCGATCTGGACATCGCCACCGCCGGTGGCCCGCGGCGCGTCTATCAGCTCCTGCACGGCGCCAAGCCGGTGCTACTCAACCTCGATCAGCCGCGCATCCTCGACATCACACCCTGGACTGACCGGGTCCAGCTGATCGATGCTGAATACGGCGGCCTGTGGGAGCTTCCGGTGCTGGGCGCAGTCAGCGCCCCGGCCGCCGTGCTGATCCGCCCTGACGGGTACGTCGCCTGGGTAGGAGATGGCACCGACACCGGATTGCGCGGCGCCCTGACCACCTGGTTCGGAGGCGGGAACTGATGGCTGCCGACTACGCAGCCCACCCCCGAGCGCTTCATCCGCGGGGCGAAGGCCGCGGCGTTCGGGGCGAAGGCCGCGGCGATCGTGATCGCTGCGACCTCGGCAGGCGTCGTGGCGGTCGCTTGTGCTGTCGCGGTCGGCGTCTGGATCTTTGGCGCGCGCGGCTACACCGCCTCTCGCGGCTACGGGCTCTCCCTCACCGATCCGGCCACCTTGCGCGCCACCGCCGGCACGGTCATCTACTTCGGCCTCGTCGCAGTGCTCCGAGGCGGCGCTGCTTTTCGCGTTCCCCCCGGCCGCGGCGCTTGTCACCGATGACACCTGGCAGCGGCGCCTGCACCAGTGGTCACCGAGCGATTTGACCGTCCGGCCGACCAGGAAACGCCTTGGGCAGGTGCCGCCGACGCTGAAACAGGGCTGACCATGGTCTGCTGCAGGGCGGGCGTCACCCGGGCAGAATTGGACCCAACGCAGCTCACTGACCAGATTCACTGACGCAGACGCGGATTGCCCAGCGCTGGACGCTCAATGCCGGGCCCTATAAATGGATATGAACCATCATGCCGCCTTTGGTTTGACACACTTCGGCTATGTGGAGCGTGCACTGGCCGGGGCCGCGTCAGGCGTCCGCCGCGCTGGCGGTGACGGGATGCCTGCTCCTGGCCGCTTGCGGGGGTGGCGGGGGCAACCAACACCATTCGGCGAAGCGGCCGAGCCCGAGCGCTGCCGCGCCGGCCGAACCAGCCAGTGGCCCGGCGGCTGTCGCGGCGATCACGGCCAACTGGAAAACGGTCTTCAACGGCAAGGTCTCAATCCCGAATCGGCTCGCCCTGGTGCAAGACGGGTCGCAGATTGCGGCGTTTGTGGAGGCCGAAGCCAAGACTTCGTATGGACAGGCAGCGACTGGGTCGACCGCGACCGTCAGTTCAGTAAGGATTACGTCGCCGTCACAAGCCACGGTGGACTACGAGGTCTTGCTGCTCGGCACGCCGCTACTGAAGAAGCAGGTGGGCGCCGCGGTCTACCTCGGCGGTGTCTGGAAGGTAGGCATCACAAGTTTCTGTGGGCTGGCCAAGCTGGCGGCTTCGAACAAGGGCCCCAAGGTGCCTGCCGTTTGCGGGAGCTAGCCGCGTGGCCAGTGCGCTCACGCCCGCCACGGCTGGCATGGTCGGCTCGCGGCGCCGCCCCCTGGCCCTGGCCTCCCTGTGCACGCTGCTGTTCCTGACCTTCCTCGACAACACGGTCGTCAGCGTCGCTCTTGCCAGCATTCAATCGGACCTGCACGGCGGAGTATCCGCGCTGCAGTGGGTGGTCGGCGCGTACGCCCTGACGTTCGCTAGCTTCATGCTCGCCTTCGGCATGCTGGGCGACAAATTCGGCCGCAAAAAAATTATGCTGTGCGGAGCTGGCGTCTACTGCACAGGCGCCGCGCTGGCCGCAGTCGCTCCGAGCATCGGGGTACTGATTGCGGCCCGTGCGGTCATGGGGCTGGGAGCGGCGGCGAGCGAACCAGGCACGTTGTCGATGATCCGCCAGCTGTATCAAGACGAGCGCAGTCGCAACCGCGCCCTCGGCGTCTGGGCCGCGGTATCCGGTTTCTCGCTCGCGCTCGGCCCGGTTCTGGGCGGGGCGCTGGTCGGGGCGTGGAGCTGGCGGGGCATCATGTGGTTCGACGTGACCTTCGGCCTCGCTGCCCTGCTGGTGGCCGCGATGATCCTGCCGGAGAGCGCCGATCCAGGAGCGGGCCGCGTCGATGTGCAAGGCACGGTGCTTGGCGCAGGCGCGCTCGCCGCGCTGATCTTCGGCATTATCGATGGCGAGACCATCGGCTACGCCGCGCCCCGGGTGCTGGCGCTCTTCGCGGTCTCCTTGGTCGCGGGGGCAGCTTTCGTGCTGCGGGAGCGCCGAGCCCCGTTCCCGCTGCTAGACCTGAGGTACCTGAGAGTCCCTCGGTTTGTGACACCCAACGTGGTCGCGTACTGCACGTACTTCGCCACGTTCGCGATCTTCTTCTTCACCGCGCTTTACCTAGGAGTGATCGCCGGATATTCCGCTTACCGCGTGGCGGCCCTGTTCCTGCCGATGACCGTCATGATGATCATTGCGGCCATGCTGGCTGGCCGCTGGACGACCTCGGTCGGCGCTCGCTGGCTGCTCGTCGCCGGCTGTCTTTTGTTCGCGGTCGGCTTGCTCCTGACCAATCTGGCTATCAACCCGCACGCGGCCTACGTGCCGCTGGCCGCGGCGCTGGGGGTGGCTGGCGTTGGCATCGGCCTTTGCGTCGTGCCGATCACCTCGTCCGTGCTGGCAGTGGTACCCGCCGAGCGGTCGGGGATGGCCGCCTCCGCCACGAATACCAGCCGGGAATTCGGCGCTGTCACTGGCATCGCCATCCTTGGCGCCGTCGTGAACGCCGA
The DNA here is from genome assembly GCA_035472835.1 of Streptosporangiaceae bacterium. Lineage (GTDB taxonomy): Bacteria > Actinomycetota > Actinomycetes > Streptosporangiales > Streptosporangiaceae > JAJYUU01. The sequence continues at coordinate 3,226 of DATIOU010000093.1, forward strand.
GCTGCGGTCCGGGCTAGTCAGCCGCATGACGCACCTGCACGCATCGGCCGCGCTTCAGGCATACGTGCTTCAGGTGATAGAGACAGGCTCGATTTCGCTCAACCGTGCCAGCTCAGCCGCGGGCAGCGGGCCGCTGGGCCAGATAATCCAGGCCGGATTCGCGGCGTTTACCAACGCGCTGCACGCGGCGCTCTATCTCTCGGCCGCCCTGCTCGGAGTCGCTGCATTGCTGTCCGCTGTCACCATGCGCCAGCACCACCACTCTTCATCTCGCCACGTCTGAGTGGGCGGGATGAGTAGCGACCAGCAGAAGGGCGGCAAAGGGACGGCCGCGCCGAGGTCTACGCTCACCACTGACGGCATGATGTCGAAAAGCGCCCGCCGGCTCCGCTCAACAGGTGAAGGGCCTCGACAGGCGCGGCCCACGACACCAGGAGACCACGATGCCGAAGTACCTGCTGCTCAAGCATTACCGCGGCGGCCCGGAGCCGCACCGTCCCGTGCCGCCGATGGACCAGTGGGCGCCGGAGGACGTCGAGGCGCACATGGCGTTCCTCGGGCACGTCGGCGAGCTGCTCAAGGAGAACGGCGAGTATGTCGGCGCGCAGGCGCTCACGCCGGCGCAAACCTGGGTGCGCTACGGCGGCCCGGAGGCGGCGCCAGTCACAACCGACGGGCCGCTGCCCGAGACCAGCGACCTGGTCGCCGGCTGGTACATGATCGATGTTGAGTCCTACGAGCGCGCCGTCGAGCTGGCGGCGTATGTCTCCTCCGAGCCCGGCCCCGGCGGCAAGCCCCTGTATGAGTGGATCGACGTGCGGGAGGTCATGTCTGAGGCGCCGGCGCAGGACTGACCCGGCGTGACCGACGAGCCGGCGCAGCGGCTGGACGAGGGCGCGCTGCGCGCCCTCGTCCCTCGGGTACTCGCGGGGCTGGTCCGCCGCGGTGAGGACTTCGACGCCGCCGAGGACGCCCTCCAGGAGGCGCTGCTGGAGGCGTTGCGGGTATGGCCCGAGCACCCGCCGCGCGATCCGCGCGCGTGGCTGACGATCGTGGCAACTAGGCGGCTCGTCGACGCCCGGCGCAGCGAGGCGGCCCGGCACCGCCGCGAGGAGACCACGTATGCAGATCCGCGGCCCGCCGATACGGAGCAGGGCGACGACACCCTGTTCCTGCTCTTCTGCTGCTGCCACCCCGACCTTGCGCCCGCGTCCCAGGTAGCACTCACCCTGCGGGCCGTCGGCGGCCTCACCACCCGGGAGATCGCCGACGCCTTCTACGTACCCGAGGCGACGATGGCGCAGCGCATCAGCCGCGCCAAGCGCATGCTGCGCGGACGCCGCCTGAACCAGCCCGGCGACCTCGCCGTCGTGCTGCGCGTGCTCTACCTGCTCTACACCGCTGGCCACGCGGACCGTGTCGACCTGGCCGGCGAGGCAATCCGGCTCGCCCGCCAGCTCACCCTCGCTACCGAGGAACCCGAGGCACGCGGGCTGCTCGCCCTGATGCTCCTCAACCACGCCCGGCTCCCGGCGCGGCTCGACCCCGAGGGCCGCATCGTCACGCTGGACCGCCAGGACCGCGGCCGGTGGGACGCGCGCGAGATCGCCGAGGGCGTGCGCGTCTTGCAGTCAGCGCTCGCCATGCAGACGGAGGAACGACGCCCAGGCCGCTACCAGGCCGAGGCCGCGATCGCCGCCCTGCACGACGATGCGGCAAGCCCCGAGGAGACCGACTGGTCGCAGATTCTCGCCTGGTATGACGACCTGCTCGCGCTGACCGATGACCCCGTGCGCCAGGACCCCGCCGCGGTGCTCGGCCGTGCGGTCGCGGTTGGCCATGTCCTCGGCGCCGTCGCCGGGCTGCGTGAGACGGACCGGCTCCGCGAGGTGATCGGTGAGCGGCACCGGTGGTACGCCGTGCGCGGTTACCTGAACGAACTCGCGGGCGACCTGCCCGCCGCCGCGACGGCGTACGCCGAGGCCGCCCGCCGGGCCACGAACGTCGCCGAGCGGAACCACCTGGTTCGCCAGGCTGCCCGCGCCCGAGCGTCTTGACCTTTCCGTTGGCAGGCACAGGATCGCAACAGACCTGGAGGCCGGAGCAGTGAGTGAGCTTCACGGCATCGCTCGGTTCAAGATTCACGAGGGCAAGCTCGAGGAGTTTAAGCGCTTGTCCGCTCAATGCATGGAGATCGTGCGGACCAAGGACACTGGAACGCTCCAGTACGACATCTACTTCAACGTCGACCAGTCCGAATGCATCGTCCATGAGTGGTACCGGGACTCCGAGGCGCTCATCGAGCACTTCGCGCACCTCGGCGCCACAACGGATGCAATCTTGGCGGCCGGATCGGTCTCGGGCGAACTCCTTGGTGAGCCGAGCGCAGAGCTCAGAGCAAAGCTGGCAGGCAGCGAAGTCGGCTTGTTCACGCCTTTTCTCTCAATGTAGGCAGCGCTCCTCCAGGTCAGGATGGCCCGGGCGCCGATGCATCTTCGGGTTCGGTCACATCCGCGACCGTGGCGTTGAGCACGGCCAGCACGTCTTCGGCCCGCACCGCCACGGCAACGCCGTGCTCGCCGGCACCCAGAGTGATTTCGCGGCCGAGCACGCGCTCGTCGGTGATTACCGGCCAAGCTGTCGTCGATCCGAGCGGTGTGATCGTGCCGCGCTCATAGCCGGTGACTTCCCTGGCTACCGTGGCGTCTGGCATGGAGAGGCGGCTAACGCCGAGCAAGGCGCGCAGTTTGGGCCAGGAGATGGCGCGGTCGCCGGGCACGAGCACGAAGACGTAGTCGCCCTCACCGCGTCGCACCACCATCGTCTTCACGACGTCGGCAGGCTCGACGCCGCGGGCCCTGGCGGCCTCAGCCAGGCTGCGCACGGGGCCGTGCCGGATGACCCGGTAGGCGAGGCCGGATTGGTCGAGAGCGACAAAGGCCGAGCTCGGCACTATCAATTATCTCCTTCAGCCAGACCGATGCGCGGGACGGGTCAGCGGAGTGGGCGGACAATTCCGCTGACGTCAGCCTGCCACTCCGTGCGTGTGCTGATGACCTTGAAGCCGAGCGCGTCGTTGATCGCAGCATGGACCGTTGGAGGACCCGCTCCGCGTGCGGCCATCGGGTCGCTCTGCATCGGTACGACGACTTGCCGCTGATGAGTGCGGTGCGGTCAACTTTTTCTCGTGCCGCGACGTGAAAGCAGCGTGCCGGGCGCTACAGACCGCGTGTCCTTCGAGCAATTCGTCGAGGGTTCGTCATCGCGCATGCTGACGATGGCCATACTGCTGACCGGTCACAGTCAGGCCGATGCCGAGGACTTGCTGCAGACGGTACTCGAACGCGCCTTCCGCCGGTGGCGCGGCATCTGCCGGACCGGCGATCCGGGTCCGTACGTGCGCCGGATGCTGGTCAACGCCGCCGTCGACCGCTGGCGCTTGGTGCGGCGCAGGCCCGAGTTGCCGTTTGCACCTGACAGCCCGGTGCCGGCCCTAGCCGGACTGGCTGGCCCAGATCTGACCGAGGCGCAGACTGCGGCCGTGCTCGGCTGCACAGTTGGCTCGGTCAAACCCAATCGTCTCGCGCGCTGAGCAAGCTGCGGGGCATCGTCCCGATCGCCGACGAGGAAGAACCTGCCGTGTCCGGCGATCAGCGGCAAACCGACCCGACATCACCACGGAGAGCCAGCCATGGATGATCTCGAACGCTGGCTGCGCACTGCGATGCAAGCAGCGCAACAGCGTCCGTCGCCCAGTCTCCTGCCCGGCATCTGGCGTCGGCGTCGTGCCATCTTCGAAGTACCGGCGCAGCCAGCGCGGCCGCGGCCGTCGCCGTCGCGATCGCAGTGCCGTCTGTCCTGCACGCGACCAGTGGCAGGGACGTGCAGCCGACGCAGCCAGCGGCGAGCGCGAGCGCGACGCCTACCGCCGCGCCCGGCTCTGCACTGCTGAAGTTGGAGATTACAGCGAGCGAGGAATCACAGGCGGACAGCTGGACGCGCACTGGCAATCGGCCAGCGTCCGGGTGGGCCCGGTGTGGTTCGTCTTCGCTCGCAATTCCAGGTCAATGTACTTAGGCCGGCTGAGTACGGCAGCCGATGCAGGTCGCGGCGCAGGGCGAACACGATGAGGGCATGAACAGATCGAACCGGCTGATCGCCGGGTGGTTCCTCCTTCTTGTCGGCGCAGGTGTGGCGCTCCTGATCGTCTGGCTCGCCCGCGTCGTGAGTGTCCCGCTGGCTACGTTCCTGACCGCGGGTGCTGTGATCATCGCGCTGTCATGGCTGATCGTGCTGACCACGGTGCCATGGAACCTGTATTTCGGCGCCAGGCGAGCGGCACAAGAGATGGCTGTGTCGCGCGAGCGCGGCATCGCCATCCGAACAAGCTACGACGAGGAGGCCGGGCGGATCTCGCGGCGGATGCTGAGGTTCGCGCTCAGCGCGCACGTCGGCACGGCAGCGGCGGCTGCAGCCGTCGCGTTCTTCTCGGGAAACGAGATCGGGTATTACATCGCAGGCGTCTCGCTCCTGTCGACCACCTTCCGCCCGGCCGCCGCATACTTCGTCCACGTCCGCGAGCGGATCAAGGTACTGACCCGCGAGACAACGCATCCGCGCGATGACGTAGCGACGCTGCTGCATAAGGCGGAAGTGATTGAGGAGTCCGTCGACGACCTACGCATCGACCTCCGGACCGTCAACGAGGATCTGCGCCGGACAGAGTCCAGACTTGCCGACGGAATCGCGCACGCACGAGAGATCCTGACCGCCGATCTGAATCGGCTGCAGGATGCGCAGGCGACCGACCTCGTCGCGGCCCGTTCCCGTGATGAAGACCTTGAGCGCCGGATCGATCAGATGGCGCGCAGTATCGAAGCGACGCTGGACGGGATCAGCGATCATCAGGAACTTCTCACCGGGCTGCGCGCGCTGGTGCGGATGGTCCGGTCTGATAGTGCGCGGGGATCAGAACCGTAAGACCCGGGATTTAGCGCAACAGGTATCGAATGGTGCTCCTGTATGAGGATCACCGGGTACCTCTTGCTGTATTTCGGCGGATCTGGGTCGCAGCCCGGCGACGACCGCGGGTTAGCCGACGGCGCGCTCGGCGATGAGATACCCGCCTAGGGCGATGAGCGCGATGCCTGCGACCTGTTCGGCGTGCTCGCGGAACCTCGCGCTGATCACCTGGCCGATCGCCAGCCCGAGCTGGCTGGCGATCACAGCAAGCACCGCGATCGCGATGATGACCGGCACCACGGGCAGGCGGGCCAGGCCGAGGCTGAATCCGATTGCGAGTTCGTCGAGGCTGATGCTGAGGCCCAGCGCGATCGCGGTCAGGCCACTGGCCCCGGCCAGCCGCTCGGCGGGAGCGTCGTCGTCGCGAGCCGCCTCGAAGATCATCCAAGCACCCAGCGCGATGACGGCCGCGGCGGCGACATAGTCGGCGGCTGGACCGATGACGCGGGCGAGGCCGCCGCCGATGGCGAGGCCGATCAGTGGCATGCCGGCTTCGAAGATCACGAAGATGAGGGAGATCCGCAGGCGCGCGCGCCAGCCGACCGCGCCTGTGGCTCCGATCGCCGCCGCTACGGCGAACGAGTCGAGGCCCAGCGGCAGGACGAACGCGAGCAGCCTGGCCACGCCCTCAACCTTTCACGGTGAGCAGGCGAGACCTTAGCCGCGCCGCGGGTTGGCGGCGACTGGCTGCAATCCCGGGCCGGGGCTCAGCGGCGGAACTCCAGGCCAGCGAACTCCCCCGAGTTACGCCACTCCTCGATGTAGCTGAAGTACGCGGGCGCTCCGTGCTGGTATCCGCCGAACAGGGGACCCGATGCCTGACCTTCGTTGTTGTAGTAACCGGGCGTGCAATTTGCCAGGAATGAGGTAATAACAGGGTTCGGGACCAATTGCTCCATCCAGGCGTCCTCGGCAGCGCGGCTCACCTCGACCTCGCGGTAGCCCTGCTCGGTCGCGTGCCCGACGACCGCGGCCACCGACTTCGCGGCGTCGCTGAGGTTGTGCGGCACGTTGGCCACGAAGCTACCGCCCTGAAAGAGCTGCACCTGGAACGCATTCGGGAAGCCGTGCACGTGGACGCCGTGCATGCTGCGCATCCCAGCGGACCAGTACTCCGACAGCCGCACGCCGTCACTGCCGGTCATGTCGAATCCGTACCGCCGGATCGGCAGGGTGCCCACCTCGAAGCCAGAGGCGTAGATAATGCAGTCGACGGGATACTCGACACCCGCCACGACAACGCCTGTTGGCGTGATCCGCTCCACTCCCCTGCCGTCCGTATCGACTAGGTGCACGGTCGGCACGTTGAAGGCGTTGAGGAACTCGTCGTGGAAACACGGGCGTTTGCACAGCTGCCGGTACCAGGCCTTGAGCGCCTCGGTCGTGGCTGGGTCATCGACAATCGCGTCCACCCTGGCCCTGATCTCGCTCATCTTCTCGTGATCAGCCATCTCAAAGTCGGCCAGCAGGTCCTCGAAGGTAGCTGGCTGCGAGCGCGGAGCCAGCAACTTGCCGCTGATCCGCTTGGCGAGGTCTGTCCAGCCGTCGTTGACCAAGTCCTCGGCGGGCAGCTCGCCGGCCGCCATGTTCGCGCAGAAGTTGTCGAGCCAGCGCTGCTGCCAGCCTGGCGTGGCGACGTCGGCGAACCACGTCGGATCCATGGGCCGGTTGCCCCGCTCGTCGACGGATGACGGCGTCCGCTGGAACACGAATAGCTCCCCGCACGCCTCGGCGAGGTGCGGGACGCACTGCACCGCGGTAGCGCCAGTGCCGATGATGGCTACGCACTTGCCGGCGAGGCGGTCCATCGGCGCGCCAGCCGGGTCGCCCCCGGTGTAGGCGTAGTCCCAGCGGCTCGTATGGAATGAGTGGCCACCGAAGGACTCAATCCCTGGGATACCGGGGAGCTTCGGGACGTGCAGCGGCCCTGTTCCCATCGCAACGAACTGGGCGGTGAATTCATCGCCCCGGTTGGTCCTGACGATCCACCGGCTCTGGCCTGCGTCCCACGCCAGGTCGGTGACCTCTGTGTGGAAGAGGGCGCCGTCGTGGAGGCCATAGATCTTGCCGATGCGGTCGCAGTGCTCGAGTATCTCGGGCGCGTGCGCGTACAGTTCCGTCGGCATGTGGCCGGTCTCTTCCAGCAGCGGCATATAGATCATCGCTGCCGTGTCGCATTGTGCGCCCGGGTAGCGGTTCCAGTACCACGTGCCGCCGAAACCGCCGCCCTTCTCGACTATGCGGACGTCGTCAATCCCCGCATCCTTGAGGCTCGCCGCCGTCACCAGGCCGGCGAAGCCGCCGCCGATGAAAGCCACCGTCACGTGGTCCCGCCTGGGCTCGCGTTCGACCCGTTCGGTGTATGGGTCGTCGAGGTAGCGGTCGAGCTGTCCCTTCAGCTGAAGGTACTGCTCGTTGCCATCTGGCCGAAGCCTCTTGTCCCGCTCGTGCGCGTACCGTACGCGCAGCGCCTCGACGTCGACGGTAGTCACCGAATTACCCCCAGTTGTCGCGCTTCCAGACGGCCTCGCGATAAGTGAGTCATAGCCCCGCGTGGTCGTCAAGCGGACAGCGGTACCCGCGGCAGGCGCCTGCCACCTGAAGGTGGGGATGAAGCAGCCACTGTTCGAGGCAGGACCGGCCAGCGAGGCTGGCCATGTCATGCTCCTGCTGGGCGCCCCGGCTTGATCGTGCGGCCGGCCCGCTCAGCGGTCACGCGTTAGATGAGCCTCGCGCTACGCCTGGCTGGCGGCAATCGCGGAGTAGATGCCGAGCGCGAGCAAGATTGTGCCGGTGATCCGGCTGATCCAGGCCATCGGGATCAGGCTAAGGCTCTTGGCGCCGATGCTGACGGCGGTGGCGGCGACGGCCCACAGGCCGAGGGTTGCGCCGACGAAGACCAGCAGCGGGTTGTATCTGGCCGCTAGGTTGGCTGCGGTGATCTGCGTGATGTCGCCCCATTCGGCGACGAACACGAGGGTGAAGCTGGTCCCGGCGACGCGCCAGAAGGAAGCCGGCCCGCCGCCCTGACTCGCCGCCTCTCCTCCGTCCGGCCCGTGCTGGCGATTGCTGGTCACCCATAGGTAGACCCCGCCGGCCACGAAGAGGCCCGCTACGACAGCCTCGACAACCCGGTGCGGGAGCAAGGTCAGCAGCTGTCCCGCTGTCACGGCGATCGCCATGTGCACGGTGAACGCGGCCGCCGACCCGGCCCAGACCCACGCCGCGCGGTGCCGGGTGCCCAGGACCAGCGACGCGAACATCGACTTGTCCGGCAGCTCAGCCAGGAATGTCACGGCAAAGGCGATGCCTATGACGCCGAGTTCGGACACGCGTGGGCCTCCAGCACATTCGGTTGCCCCGGCTTCAGATACGGGAGCATCT
>DATIOU010000094.1:0-28920 GCA_035472835.1 Streptosporangiaceae bacterium
CTGACGTGGGGCGCCAGATCGACAGTTCACCCCCAGGTATCGATACGACCTTTAGTCCGTAGGGGCCGGTCAGCTCCCAAGGCTCGTAGTCCTGCGTGCCTGGGACGCCAACCGCGCTGCCATCGCTAAACGTCATCTCTAGATGTCCATCGTCATAGGCAAAGCCGTCACGAACAGACAGCCGAGCGATAGCTAGCACAGGCGCGACCCGGACCGGATCGCCCTCCGGAACGATCAGATGTTCGATTCCAGCTGCACTCGTGTAGATGAAGGGCTGCTCGATCCGGACCGAAATCTCGCTCTCGGTTCCAAGAGACACCGCGTAGTCAATGCAGCACCATATGACTCGATCTTCAGCGAAGGGCAACAGCCATCTGCTCAGACTGGCCTGACGCTCCAGGCTCGCAGCCATCACTGACCTGGCCAAGCTGGCCACGGACCGCGGTTACAGCTGAGAGATGTGCGTATCCCAGGGGGGGCCTGGGTTCCCGAACACATCAATTGGTTGGCCGTTAGGCGGCGCCGAATTGTAAACACGCACGTAGCCCTCTGGGTACTTCATCGTAGGCTCCATGATGCGAATAGAGCCCTGATTTCCCACAGCCCAAGGCCGCTCATACACCAGGCCTTGGCCGTTGTCAGCTTCCCTGCCGACCCATCCCTTCGGGATGTCATAGGTGGTACCGCGACCACTTGTCACGAACAACTTACCGCTGCTGGCCACGGTCCCCGTGTCTTCTGCGGCTGTGGCGGCGGCATCATCGACGGTTGTGGCGGCGGCTGAAGCGTCTCCCGCGGCGCCAACTCCGCCGAGGCCTGCCAGCATCAAGCTGCCGAACCAGCTGCCGGGAATGTATGCGCTCTCGGGGCCGGTGTCGATTCGCTTACTGGCGATCCATCTGGTGTAGCGCTGGGAAGGAAGGTGGCCGTTGACAACGTCCAGCGCGCAGCCGGTCGTGCCTGAGATTTAGCAGTACCCCAAGTCCCCCAGGCTGGCGGCGGCGTGGCCGATGCCGGCGAGGAAGCTGAGGCCGCTGCCGTGGTCTGAGCATTCCGGATGGCGCAAGCCTTGGGACCCGAGGCATATCCATGATTTGGGTACACCCGAGAGATTGCCCCAGGTGACCTTCGGCAGCTTGCTGAAGTTCACATGCGGAAGGTGCGAGTAATCAACATTCGCCAAGGCTGCGCTTGCGGCAGCGATTTGGTCGATGAGGGCCCCGTTGTGGACCAGCCACGCGAGGCTGCCCCAGTTGATGTGGCGCAACCCTGTGAAGTTCAAGCGTTGGACGGCTTGCAGCATCCAGTTGGGTGTGTCGCCGGTCCCGTGGCCGTCGTTGACGTGCACGACTCGCCGGTGGGGAGGGCTGTAACGGTGGTAGCCGGGACAGCCTGGGGCGTAGCTGGGGCAGTAGTAGTGGCTGCCGGTGGTGTAGGCAGGCTGCTTGTGGACAGTCGTCCTGTAGCCGGGCATCCAGGGATTGTTGGGGCGCACCCGCCGCCACTGCGATCTGCGACGAGCATGTGGCCGGTGGGGTCGGTGCCGGTGAGGGGGTTGTCGGCGGCGTAGGCGTAGGGGTTGGCGGCAGCGGGGTCGGGAACGGGGCTGACCTGGGTGGTGTCGCGGCTGGTGAACTGGCCGTCGGCGGGGGCGTACCAGCGGGCGCCCATGTGGACGAGGCTAGTGCCGGGGTCGGTGAAGTCGGACTGGTAGCCGACGGTGCCGGCGAATCCGGTTGTGGCGGTGATGTTGCCGTAGGGGTCGTAGCTTGCGGATCCGGCGAGGCTGGTGCCGACGGGGGTGAACTGGCCGACGACGTCGGTATGGTTGTCGGTCCAGGCGAGGGTGGCCTGGCCGGTGGTGCCGCCGGACACTCGTGTCGAGGCGAGGGTGCCACCGGGGTCGTAGGCATAGTTCCAGGTTCCGTCCGAGGCGATCTGGCTGGTGGTGCCCGCGTAGGTGAGGGTGAAGGCGTCCTTGCCGCTGGCGGCGGTGAGCCTGCCATTGGCGTCATAGGCGTAGGTCTGACCAGCCTGGGTGATGGCCTGGCCGTAGGCGTCACTAGTCGTGCTGGTGTTGCCGGCGGGGCTGGTAATGGTGGCCTGGGTGCCGCGCGGTGTCCAGGTGAAGGTGGTGGTCCCGGCGCTGGTGGTGCTGGTGAGCAGCTGGTTGCGGGCGTCGTAGGTGAGGGCCTGGCCGTCGGCCTGGGTGAGGTTGCCGTTGTCGTCGTAGCCGTAGCTGGTGGTGGTGCTGCCGCTGGTCCGGGAGGTGAGCCGGCTGGCGTAGTTCACTGCGGGGCAGACGCGACAGTCCGCCGTCTGGCCGACGGCGAGTCCGGACTATTCGCCGACGTCGCCGCCGGCGAGCTCGGTGACGACGTCGAGCTGGCCGAGGTGCCGTGCGTACTCCTGCAGAACGTGGAACAGCACCCGCTCGAGCGGCGCCGGGTCGGCGCCGTCCCAGCGGTCGCCGGGCCTGCCAAGGTCGGCAAGATCGTGTGACATGACGATTTGCCTGGTGCGTTCGGCCTGGCTAGCGAGATTCGCGGTAAGCGCCGTTAACGTCTCCTCGTCCGGCACGTGCCAGCGGCCAGCGAGCTCATCGCCCCACGGATTCGTGACGGCGGTGCCGTCAAAGCCCCACTCCAGCCACCGCAGCTCTACATAACGCAGGTGCTTGATGAGCTCGAGCGGCGTCCATCCCGATGGCAGCCTGCTAGTGCGCATCTCGGCGGCAGGGAGTGACTGCAGCTTGCTGACCAGCCGGGCGGTAAAAATCCAGGTAGCCGAGGAAGACCTCGGCTCGGGACGCAGCTGGCGTTGCCGGCGCAGGGAACGGCACGGTCATCGGGTCAGCCGAGGCCGTCCGGCGGCACGTTCCACATGCTGAACACGGGCTCCTCGTGCTCGAAGCCCAGCAAGCTGAGCGTGCCCGTGTCCAGCTTGAAGAGCCGGCCCGCGTCCGGCTGCAGGCCCAGCCAGCGCGCGCCGAGCACGCGCAGCAGATGGCCGTGCGCGACGAGCGCGACATCACCTTGCGTCAGCATCGGCGTGACGATCGTCAGCACTTCGTCGGCCCGCGCCCCGACGTGCTCAACGGTCTCGCCCGGATGGTCGGCGTCCCCGGCGATCACGCCGTCCCGCCACAGGTACCAGTCGATCTTCTGACGCGCGATCTCCGGGGTCGTCAGGCCCTCGTATCCGCCGTAATCCCATTCCTGCAGGTTCAGGTCGAGCCGCGGGTCAGGCAGCCCGGCGAGCTGGGCCGTCTCCATAGCGCGGCTAGCCGGGCTGCTGAACGTCGCCACGATGGCCCGGCCGACCAGGGCGTGCCCGAGCCGGGTAGCCGCGGCCCGCCCAGCAGCGGTCAGCGGCACGTCTGTACGCCCGGTGTGCTGGCCCGACCGGCTCCATTCGGTCTCCCCGTGCCTGATCAAGATCAGCTCGCCCATGTCCAGCATCATGTCATTGCGCCCACCGCAGGCCCGGTCACTGTGGCCGCGATCACGGTCGCGGAACCATGGGCCTGACGGTCAGCTGGAAACTCTCCCCATAGCGGCCGCATAGTCGGTAAAGATCGGACCGGACAGGTCAATACCGGCTCACGCATCGCTGTCACCGGGTTACAGTTGCCGCAGTTAGCTGACCGGTGCTCCCTGCCCTGGGCCCGGGAGCGGCTGATTTTCCGGTGACAGCTCCTCGAGCCAGAGATCCCCAATCGTGCGCCTGCTCCCCAGCCCGGCACGCCCTGCTGACCTTTCGTCCGGTCGTGCTTGGCGCCCCCTTGTCGAGCGACTTGCCTGCTGGAGTGCCCGACATCGCAAAACCGCTGTGGCCCTTTGGCTCGGCTTCATGGTCGCCGCATTCATCGGCGGCCAGTTCGCTGCCGGTTCCGGCCAGCACCAGTACGACCCGGGCCAGTCTGGCCGGGGTGAGCAAGTACTGACGAAGCTGGGCGTGGTGACGCCGCCGCGCGAGAACGTCCTGATCGAGGCCCGCGCTGGGGAGCAGCACCTGGCCGCTGACGCCGCGGCTCAAGTGCGCAAGGCGACACTCGAGGTCGAGGCCGCGCTGGCCGCCCGACCGCACGCGGCCGCCGACATCCGGACCCCGTACCAACCAGGCATGCGCGGGCTACTGACGGAAAACGGCACCGTGGCGCTGCTTACGTTCACCGTGGCGGGGCCGAACTCGGCGGCCCAGAGCACGGTGCTGACCGACCTCGCCGCCGTCCACTCTGTGCAGGCGCACAACCCGGGTGTGAGCGTGCGCGAAGCCGGGCAGGCGAGCACTTCTCAGGTGGCCAGCCAATTGCTCGGCAACGACTTCCGCAAGTCCGAGTGGTCGTCGATCCCGCTGACCCTGATCCTGCTTCTTGCCGTCTTCGGAGCGCTCATCGCGGCCGGGATCCCGGTGCTGCTCGCGGGCACGGCCGTCGTGACCGCCGTTTCCTTGCTCAGCGTCGCAGGCAGGTGGTTCCCGATCGGCTCTGGCACGTCCGAGCTCGTGCTCGTCATCGGGATGGCCGTCGGCGTCGACTACTCGCTGTTCTATCTCCGCCGGGAGCGCGAGGAACGGATGAACGGGCACGACGACAAGGCCGTCGTCGGGATCGCGGCGGCCACATCGGGACGCGCGATCCTGATCTCTGGCCTGACCGTGATGGTCTCGCTCGCGGGGTTGTTCCTGACCGGCATCGACATCTTCACCGGCATTGCCTTCGGCACCATCATGGTTGTTGGCGTCGCGGTCCTCGGTTCGCTGTTCTTCCTGCCGGCGTTGCTGTCCTGGCTCGGGCCGTGGGCTGACCGGCTCCAGCTGCCGTATCTAGGCCGCCGGCTGACGCACCCGAAGCCGTCTCGGCTTTGGGAAGGCCTCGCCAGGCGCGTGGTGCGCAGGCCGCTGCTGTACGGCGGAGTGGCCGCAGCGGCGCTGCTCGCGCTCAGCGCGCCGGCGCTCGGCATGCGCCTTGGGAACCCGTCGGTCGACCTGCCCAGCAACCTGGGTGTCGTTCAGGTACTCGAGGAGATCCAGCACAAGTTCCCCGCCAAGCCTGCGCCCGCTGATGTAGTGGTGACGGGTGCCAACCTGGCGAGCCCGGCAATGCAGCACGAGGTTGCGGCGCTGCAGGCCCGGGCAGCGGCTGGCGGGCCGATTCACGGCCCCGTGAGCGTCACGCCGGTGGCTGACGGCAAGGCGCTTGTGATCCAGGTGCCGCTGGCCGGAACCGGATCGAACGACGTGTCGACCAACGCGGTGCTGAAGCTGGAGAACCAGATCCTGCCGGCGACGATCGGGAAGGTGCCGCGCGCGAGCTTCTCAGTGACCGGCGACACGGCCTCGAACCACGACCTGCGGGCCACCCTGCACTCGCGGACCCCGATTGTCTTCGCAGCGGTGGCGGTACTGGCATTCGTGCTGCTGATGCTCGCATTCCGGAGCCTGACCATCCCGCTGGTCTCGATCGCGCTCAATTTCATGTCGGTGGGCGCGGCGTACGGCCTGGTGACGCTCATCTTCCAGGACGGGCATCTGCAGTCGGTGCTCGGTTTCACGTCGTTTGGCGCGCTGATCCCATGGGTGCCGCTGTTCACGTTCGTGATGCTGTTCGGGCTGAGCATGGACTACCACGTATTCATCCTCAGCCGGATCCGAGAGCTATGGTCGGTCGGAATCAGCGCCAGAGAGGCAATCGTCGGCGGCGTCGGCAAGTCCGCGGGCGTCGTGACCAGCGCGGCCGTCATCATGGTCGCGGTGTTCTCGATCTTCGCGACGCTCGACATGATCGACGTGAAGATGCTCGGCGTCGGTCTGGCGGCTGCGGTCTTCATCGACGCCACGCTGGTACGCGGTGTCGTGCTGCCGGCGGCGCTCGCGCTGCTCGGCGAGCGCGCGTGGTACTTGCCGCGGCGCCTCAGCTGGCTGCCGGGCCGGAGCCTGGCCTGCGAGAGCTCGCCGATGCCGGCGCCGGTGCGGGCGCCTGTGGCCCCGGTTCCGGCCCCCGCCTTGGCCGCGGCCGGCCGGGTCAAAACGTAGCTCGGAGGCTTGCGCACCGGCGATGCTGGTGATAAGACCCTTGCAATTGTGCCTCGTGCACTGATCTGAGTTCAGGCGAGGGGAGACGCCATGAGCTTCGCTGTCGAGGGTGACTATTTCGAGGTCTGCAACTGCGACGTCAGCTGCAACTGCGTGTGGCTGGGGGAGGCCACTCAGGACAACTGCAACGTCTATCTCGCGTGGCACGTCACCAGGGGCGACAAGGATGGTGTCGACCTTTCTGGCCTGAACGCCGTGATGGTGGTGGACTCGCCGAAGCGGATGACGGACGGCGGCTGGCAGGTTGCCCTGTACACCGACGACCGCGCTACGGCCGAGCAGGCAGCAGCGCTGGGCGCGGTGTTCTCTGGCGGCGCCGGCGGCTACCTCGCCGGACTGGGCCCGCTGATCGGCGAGGTCGCGGGCGTTGCGCCGGCGACCATCACGTTCGAGAAGTCGGATGGCTCCCTGCATGCTGAGGTGGCGGGCGCGCTCTCGATGAGTAGCGACCAGATGGTCGGCATGGACGGGCAAGCACCGGCGGTAATCGCGAACGCGCCGTTCGGTGCCGTAACCCAGCCGGTCCGGCAGGGAACTGCCAGAGACGTCAGCTATCACGGCCACTGGTCCGCGGACTTCTCCGGCACCAATAGCTTCATCACCGACTTCCGGTACGAAGGCTAGCCGGGAGCCGACCATGGCTGATCAGGCCGCACCCGCCTCGATCAGGAGGCCGACGCAGGCCGTCCCGGCCCGCCAGCTAGCGCCGCCGTGGCTGGCGGCCGGCGGCCTGGCGGCGGTGGCGTGGGCGGTGACCCTGGTGCTGGCGCGGAGCATGGGCAACGGACCGGGCACCATGGGCCTGTCGCTGGTGCCGTTCCTCGGGTTCTGGCTCTTGATGATGGCCGCGATGATGCTGCCCTCGGTCGCGCCCGTGGCGGTGCTCTGGACCCGCACCATCACCGGCGCAGCCCCGGGAACAGGCCGCGCCCTGCGAATGAGCCTGTTCCTGGCTGGCTACCTCCTGGTCTGGACCGCGGTTGGCGCGGTCGCCTTCGGCCTCCTGACCGGCGCCGGGCAGTTGCTTACGGCGGCCCCGACCGCGGCGAAGTGGCTCGGCGTGGCGATCTTTATCGCGGGCGGCGCCTACCAGCTGACGCCGTGGAAAGACTGGTGCCTGCGGCGGTGTCGCTCGCCGATCGGCGCGCTCATGTACTACCTGGGCTTCAGGGGGCGCGGCCGCGATCTGCGGGTCGGCCTCCACCACGGCGCGACGTGTACCGGGTGCTGCTGGGGCCTGATGATCTTGCTGATCGCCGTCGGCGTTATGAACATCGTCGCCATGGCCGCGCTAGCCGTCGTCATCTTCGCGGAAAAGCTCTGGCGCCATGGAAAGCCATTTGGCCAGGCCGTGGGCGTTGTGCTAGCGGCAGTTGGCATCTTGGCGATCTGGTACCCGTGGCTGCTGCCGGGCCTGCATGTGGCCGGCCTCCCCGGGATGCCCGCCCACGGCATGTAGGGCGGTCCTGATCAGGGCAGCGTGAGGATTTCGTGGCCGTCGCCGGTCACGACGATCGTGTGCTCGAACTGCGCGGTGCGGTTCAGGTCGGCCGTGACGACGGTCCAGCCGTCCGGCCAGATGTCGTACTCGACAGTGCCGAGCGTCAGCATCGGCTCGATGGTGAACGTCATGCCCGGTTCCATGATCACGCCCACCGACGGGTCGTCGAAATGCGGGACGACGAGCCCGGAGTGGAAAGTAGTGCCAATGCCGTGCCCGGTGAAGTCACGGACCACGCCGTAGCCAAACCGGCGCGCGTAGGACTCGATCACCCGGCCGATCGCGTTGAGCTGCCGGCCCGGCGCCACCGCGCGTATGCCACGCATCATCGCCTCTCGCGTCCGCTCGACCAGCAGGCGCGATTCCTCTTCGACGGCGCCGGCCAGGAATGTCGCATTGGTGTCGCCGTGGACGCCACCGATGAACGCGGTGATGTCGATGTTGACGATGTCCCCATCGGCGATCACGGTGTCGTCAGGGATGCCGTGGCAGATCACCTCGTTGAGCGAGGTGCACAGCGACTTGGGAAAGCCCCGGTAGCCGAGCGTGCTGGGGTAGGCGCCGTGCTCAAGCAGGAACTCATGTCCGATCCGGTCCAGCTCGTCGGTAGTCACCCCGGGCGCTACGTGCTTGCCGACCTCGACCAGGGCCTGGGCGGCGATCCGCCCGGCCACGCGCATGCGCTCGATTGTCTCGGCGTCTTTGACATCGCTCTCGCCCACGCGCGGGACGCGGCGGCCGACGTACTCGGGCCTGGCGATATGGGCGGGAACGTCGCGCAGCGGGGAAACCAGGCCGGGCTGGAGGGTAACAGGCATCATCTGGAATTCTAGTAGCCATGGACGATGACAAGAGCTGGTGGTTCTGCCTGAAGCATCACGCCGTGGAGCAGGGACCTGGGTGTCCCGGCAAGGACCGGCTCGGACCGTACCCGACGCGCGATGCGGCCGAGCACGCGCTGGAGACCGTTCAGCGGCGCAACGAGGAGTGGGATGCCCAGGACAGGTGGCCAGGCGAGGGCCCGGACCAGGGCTAAGCCAGCAAGCCCGTGGTGTCTTGTATGGTGAGGCCAGCGGCAAGCGCGACAAGGGGGCGCAGATTTGACCGTGGATAACCCAGGCAACGACCTGCCGCCCGCCGCGCGGGCGCGGCTGGCCGAGATACGGGGCAGCGGCACCTGGGGCTCGGCGCTCACGGCCGATGAGTTCACCTCGATCAAGAGCAGCGGATTCGAGCCGGTCGGGCAGGTGCTCGGCGCCGCCGTGTACAACGTCGGCTTTACCGGTGGTTACGCCTGCCCGGCCTACGGCGGCGGCTACGGTCTCGGGCGCGTCGGCATGTTCGGCAGCTCGCCGTATGTGAGCGTGACCGCGACCTCCGGCAGCGGGACGCTCGGCTCGTACGCGCCGCTCGTGCGCACCATGTACGAGGCACGCCGGAAGGCCCTGAGCCGGATGACAGAAGAGTGCCAGGCCCTCGGCGGTCACGGCGTGGTCGGCGTCCGGCTCACGATCGGCGGCTTTCCCGCGGGCGGCCTGGAGTTCAAGGCCATCGGCACGGCGGTGCGCGCGCCTGGCGGCGCGCCGCTACCTCAGCCGTTCACCTCGGATCTGTCGGGTCAGGACTTTGCCAAGCTGATCATGGCCGGCTGGGTCCCGGCGGCGCTCGTGCTCGGCATCGCGATCGGCGCCCGGCACGATGACTGGGTCACGGTGACCCAGACCAGATGGGGCGCCGGCAACACCGAGGTGCAGGGCTACACCGATCTGGTGAACGCCACCCGTCACGACGCGCGCCATCAGCTAGAGCAGGACGTGACCCGGCACGGCGCTGAGGGCGTCGTGCTTCAGGAAATGGACGTGCGCGTCGGTGAGCACGAATGCCCGGTGCAGGAAGGCCGCCGCGACCACGTCCTGGAGGCGACCATCATCGGCACGGCGATCGCCCGGTTTGGCCAGCGGGCCGCGCCGCCCCCGCCGCTGGCGATCATGTCACTGGATCCGCAGCGGCGGCAGGCCGCGCGTGTCCGGCTCGGTCCGTGACTGAGCAAGACGTAACCCGAGGGAGCGCGATGAGTGACCAGCAGGGCACCGATCTCGAGGTGCTTGGAGTACCGCAGGATGCCATGCGCAGGCTGGCCGAGCTGCGACCTGGGCAGCCGGGCGCGATCTTTACGTCGGACCTATCGGTCAACGAGTTCCTGCTGGTCCGGGAAGTCGGCTTCCGGCCGGTGGGACTGGTGCTCGGAAGCTCGATCTATCACGTCGGCCTCCAGTTCGGCCGCTGGGGCCAGAGCCAGGAGCTGGACGTCCTCTCCCAGGCGATGTACCACGCCCGCGAGCTGGCGATGACCCGGATGGAAGCCGAAGCGCAAGCCCTCGGCGCCGACGGCATCGTCGGGGTACGGCTGGACGTCGAGATGAAAGAGTTCGGCGCCGACATCGCCGAGTTCATCGCGGTCGGCACCGCGGTCCTGGCCGAGCCTGGCGCGGGCGGCGGCGGCGTGACGAACTGGCGCAACAACAAGGGCATGCCGTTCACCTCCGACTTGTCCGGCCAGGACTTCTGGACGCTGATCCGGGCGGGCTATGCGCCGCTTGGCATGGTGATGGGTTCGTGCGTGTATCACATTGCGCACCAGAAGCTCGGCAGCAAGATGGGAAACATCGGCCGGAACGTCGAGCTCGAGCAGTTCACCCAGGCGCTGTATGACGCGCGCGAGCTTGCCATGACCCGGATGCAGTCCGAGGCTGAACAGCTCGCCGCCGAAGGCATCGTTGGCGTCCAGCTTCGGCAGCACAGCCATACCTGGGGCTCGCACACTACCGAGTTCTTCGCGATCGGGACCGCGGTGCGGCCGTTGCGCGACGACCACATCATCCAGACGCCGACGATGGTGCTCAGCCTGGACTCCTGACACCGATGGCGACGGCGGGCGGGCCTGGCGGCACCGGCGCAGGACCAGAACTGCCCGCTGCCGCGGAGGCGCGGCTGACGGAGATGCGGGACACCCGCACCTGGGGCTCGACGCTGGCCGTCGATGAGTTCGCGACCATTTCGCGCGTCGGCTTCGAGCCGGTCGGGCAGGTGCTGGGCGCAGCCGTCTATAACGTCGGCGACGCCGGCGACGAGGCGTGCCCGTACGGGCTGGCCGTCTTCCGCGGCGAGGGCACGCCGGCGTACCGCTCGCCCGGCAGCGGCCCGCGCTTCACTGGAATAGCACCAGCGGGTGCCGCGGCGATCGGCGCCGCGCGGGCGCTTGTCGCGACGCTGTATCAGGCCCGCCGGGCCGCGATCAGCCGAATGACGACGGAATGCGCCGCCCTCGGCGGCCTCGGCATCATCGGTGTCCAGCTCACCGTCGGCGCGTTCGGCGACGACGAGGATATCTTGGAGTTCCGCGCGCTCGGCACCGCCGTGCGGGCACGCGGGGTGACAAGCCGCGCCAGGCCGTTTGCCTCCGACCTGTCGGGTCAGGACTTCACCAAGCTCGTCGCCCACGGGTGGGTGCCGGTCGGCCTGGCCATGGGCGTGGCGGTCGGCCACCGCCACGACGACTGGCTGACCAGGGGTCAAACCCGTTGGACGGCCGGGAACGTGGAGGTGGAGGGCTACTCCTATCTGGTCCGGCAGATGCGTACCGACGCGAGGAACGAGCTTGAGCTCGATCTTGTCCGGATGGGCGCGGAAGGCGTGGTCGTCCGCGAAATGGAGACTCACCTGTCCGAGCGCAGGTGCCCCATCGTGCCGTTCGGCAAGGATCACATTGTGCAGGCGACGATCGTGGGCACGGCGATCGCGCAGTTCGCCGCCGTCGCTTCGCCCCCGATCTACGGGATCCGGCGGCTCGACGCACGCCGGCCCGCGCGCGCGACGGCTCAGCAGCTGTCGGCCAGCCTGGGCACTAAGCCGGCGAGCGATGCGGGCCGGGCCGCCGAGGAAGGCACTGAGGAGCTCCGAAGCGAGCCCGACGAGGCGGGCTAGTCGGCTGGCGTTCCGCTGACAGCGTCCAGGAGCCTGGCCAGGCGGGACCGCAGCCGCCTGTCAGGGTTTGCCAGCGTGCCTGGCTGGCTGGGCGCCGCGCCGACCGACGAACTCACCAGATGCTGAGCGCCGTCGAAGGACACCGGCGCGGTCGCCGGGCTGACCGGCAGCGACTCGTGCGCCAGCTGGTCGAGCTCCGGGTCGTCCTGATCGAGCGCGAACACGGTAGCGCCGACCCGCCGGACGTCATGGACTCGCTCGAGCAGCTCGGGCGGTGCGGCTTGCTGGCTGACGACCAGCAGCGTTTCGGCCCGGGTAGCCGCGCGCAGCCGGTCAAGACCAACGGCGAGGTGCCCGGGCGCCCCGGTTACGGGCGCCCAGCGGACCAGGGTCGGTGCCAGCTCGGGCAGACCCGCGTAGTGGCTCTCGTCGGCGAGGTGGGCGGTCATGTGCCAGGGCTCGTCATCGGCGGTTCCGACGATCAGCAGCCCGTTCGGTGTCCGGGCGCTGCGCCGCAGCGCCTGCGCGAACGCCTCAGTGCGGTCCAGCCACCCCGTCGGCGCAAGCAGCGCGCGCAGGGCGGCGACCTGGTCGGCGTTCATGGCCTCCATGCTGCCGGACCAGCCGGCCGGGCGGCGGCCAACCCACCGGACCGGCAGCAATTTGCGTCCTTCTGGCAAGATCATGCGCATGAGCGCGGACGCGACCGGCGCGCAGGCGCCAGGGCCTTCGGACTTGGCGGATCTGGTGATCGGCATTCTGGGCGGCACGGGCGACCAGGGCCGCGGGCTCGCACGACGGTTCGCGATGGCTGGGCACCGGGTCATCATCGGCTCGCGGGACGCCGGCCGGGCGAGGGCCGCGGCGGCCGACCTTGGCGGCGGCCCGCTCATCGAGAGTGGCCTGAACCATGAGGCCGCTGCCGAAGCGGACGTGGTCATCGCGGCGATCCCCTGGGAAGGTCACGCGGATCTGCTCAGCGAGCTGGCGGGTCCGCTGGCCGGGAAGATCGTCATCGACTGTGTCAACCCGATTGGATTCGACGCCCGCGGCGCATACTCGATCGGAGTGCCCGAAGGGAGCGCCGCCGAGCAAGCGGCATCGGTGCTGCCTGGCAGCACCGTGGTCGGCGCGTTCCACCACGTGTCCGCTCAGCTCTTGCTCGATCCAGACGTGGACACCATGGACCTGGACGTACTTGTGCTGGGCGACGATCGCGCTGCGACGGATCTGGTCATGGCTATCGCCGGTGAGATCCCAGGGATGCGCGGCGTCTACGGCGGCCGGCTGCGCAACTGCGGCCAGGTCGAGGCGCTGACGGCGAACCTCGTATCCATCAACCGCCGGTACAAGGCGCACGCCGGGATCCGCATCACCGACGTCTGAGCCATGCTCGCCAGACGCGTGGGTAGTGTCACTGATTGTGATCGACCGAGTACGGACGGGCGATTCCGGGGCTGCCCGGGAACTGAATCGCTCGCCGGTCAGCCTCCCGTCACGCCGCCGCAGCCCGCAGACCGCGGGGCGCCCTCGCCACCCTGCGCGACGCGGGCATCGCGGTCACGTCGCTCGTGGCCGCGGACAGCGCGCCGCAGGTCATCGCGGAGAGCAACCGGGCGGGGCTGGCGGGCGTGACCGGAGATGCGACGCGCCGCGATGTACTCGACAGCGCGCAGATACAGACGGCTGGTCAGGTGCTCATCGCGGTCGGCCGCGACGACACGGCGGTCCTCGGAGCGCTCACGGCGCGCCAGCTCAGCCCGCGGCTGACGATCATCGCCGCAGTGCGCGAGGGCGAGAACGAGCCGTTGCTACGCCGGAGCGGGGCCTGCGCGGCGGCCAGGTGCTGTCGTGGACGATCCGGGCGCGAGTGTTCTCGAAGA
Source organism: Streptosporangiaceae bacterium (assembly GCA_035472835.1). Classification (GTDB taxonomy): domain Bacteria; phylum Actinomycetota; class Actinomycetes; order Streptosporangiales; family Streptosporangiaceae; genus JAJYUU01. Next base: position 13,465 of record DATIOU010000094.1, read on the forward strand.
GGGTGACAGGCTCGTCCTAATGTCCGGCACGCCACCGGCGCCGCGCGAGCAGTAGCGGCGCTGCGCCTCAGTGGTAGGAGTACTCCGGCGTCGGGAACGTACCGCCGACAACTTCCGCGGCGAATGCCTGCGCCGCGCCGCGCAGCACGCCGGCGATGTCGGCGTACCGCTTGACGAACTTGGCCGTCCTGGGCGACAGGCCTGCCATGTCCTGCCAGACCAGGACCTGGGCGTCGCAATTCGGTCCGGCGCCGATGCCGACGGTGGGAATCTCGAGGCTGGCGGTGACGCGTTCGGCCAGGTCGGCGGGCACGCACTCAAGTACGACGGCGAACGCTCCAGCCGACTGGAGCGACTTGGCGTCGTGCAGCAAGCGCTCACCGTCCTCGCCGCGGCCCTGAACCTTGTAGCCACCGAAGGCATTGACGGACTGCGGGGTGAGGCCGAGATGGGCCATGACCGGGATGCCGGCCGCCACCAACTCCTCGACCTGACGGATGACGCGATACCCGCCCTCGAGCTTGACGGCCTGTGCCCCGGTCTCCTTGAGGAACCTCGTGCCCGCCTCGAGAGCGGCCGCCGGGGACGCCTGGTACGAGCCGAACGGCAGGTCGGCGACGATCAGCGCGCGGCTCGTGCCCCGGACGACGGCCGAGGTCAGCGGGATTAGCTCATCGACGGTGACCGGAATGGTGGAATCGTGACCATAGACGACCATTGCCGCCGAGTCGCCGACGAGCAGGACGGGGATGCCTGCCGCGTCGAAGACCGACGCGGTGAGGGCGTCGTAGGCGGTGAGCATGGGCCATTTCTCGCCGCGGGCTTTAGCCGCCGCGATATCACGGATTGTCAGGCGCCTAGTTGCCTGGCCGCCGTATAGCGGTTCCGGCGCCCCGGTAGGCGTGGCTGTCGTGGCAGGCTTGAACTGGCCTTGGTCAGCAGTCATTGCGTCCTCCGCGTCTCGTTGCGCCCTTGTGGCGTCCCCGGACCATCTGATGATCGCACGACCGGCAGGCACCTGGCCAGGCTGACCTTTGGGCGGACGGTTGCACGACGGGGAATTAGCCCGGGCGGCATGCGGTGGCTGGTAGCCGTGGCCCTATTTGCGATACGATTGCGTCTCGTATCGTTTCTCGCCGGCCACTAGCAACAACGCTGCGGGCGCGGCGCGCGCTTCCTGAGGGCGGGCATGGACAGCACGGCAGTCCACCGGCGTCGCTGGCTGATACTCAGCGTGCTGATCATCAGCCTGACGGCGATCGTGCTCGACAACACCGTCCTGAATATTGCGCTGAAGACGATCGCGGAGCCGCGAGGCGGGCTCGGTGCCAGCCAGAGCGAGCTGGAATGGGCGATCAACTCCTACACGCTCGTCTTCGCCGGCCTGCTGTTCACCTTCGGCGTGATCGGGGACCGAGTAGGCCGGCGCCGGATGCTCATCATCGGGATGGCGCTGTTCGGGCTGTCGTCGCTGCTGTCCTCGTACGCGCAGACGCCCGATCAGCTGATCTGGGCCCGGGCAGCCATGGGACTCGGCGGCGCCGCGGTCATGCCGCAGACGCTGTCCATCATCACCAACGTGTTCGATCCCGAGGAGCGGCCGCGAGCCATCGGGATCTGGGCCTCAGCTGTCGGCGTCGCCATCGCTGTCGGGCCGATCGCAGGCGGTCTCCTGCTCGACCACTTCTGGTGGGGCTCGGTGTTCCTCATCAACGTGCCGCTGACGGCGATCGGCATCGCCGCGATCGTCGCGTTCGTGCCCGAGTCAAAGAGCCCCAGCCCCGGGCGCGTGGACCTGTTGGGCGTGGCGCTGTCGATCGCCGGGCTGGTGCTGGTGGTCTACGGCATCATCCAGGGCGGCGACACCGGCTCCTGGCTGCGCGGCGACGTGCTCGGACCGGTCGCGGCCGGCCTCGGCGGGCTCGCCGTTTTCGGGTGGTACGAGGCCAGGACCGATCACCCGTCGCTCGACGTGCGGCTGTTCCGCGATCCCCGGCTATCCTCCGCAGCGGCCGCAATCTGCCTGGTCTTCTTCGCCATGGGCGGCGTGTACTTCTTCATCAGCTTCTATACCCAGAACGTCCGCGGGTTCAGCCCGCTGCACGCCGGCCTGCTCACCGTTCCGCTGGCGGTGGGCCAGCTGCTGTTCGCCACCCGGAGCGCGCGCCTGGTGCGCAGATTCGGCGCGAAGGCCGTGTGCACGGCGGGCCTGGTGGTGATGTCCGCCGCGCTTGCTGGCTACCACTTCCTCGGGACGAGCACTCCGGTGTGGGCACTGCTGGTCACGTTCCTCATTCAGGGCTGCGGTATGGGGCTGGTCATGCCCGCGGCGACCGAGGGTGTCATGTCGGTCGTACCGCGCGAGCGCGGCGGCGCCGGATCGGCGATTACGAACACGTCGCGGCAGGTATCCGTCGCGCTCGGGGTGGCGGTGCTGGGCTCCGTACTGGCCCAGACCTATCGCACGCGGCTGCAGCCCTACCTGACCATCCTGCCGGGCGGTGCCCGCCACAACGCGACCACCTCGATCGCGCAGACGCAGGTCATCGCGTCGCACCTCGGGCCGGCTGGCGACCGGTTGCTGACGGCCGCCAGCACGTCGTTCGTCGGCGCGATGCACGTGACCGCGCTGATCTCAGTGCTGATCGCAATCGTTGGCGCGTTCACCGTCTGGATCTGGATGCCAGGCCGGATTACCGCCGGGCCGGCCGCGGCCCCCGGCGCGCCAGGCCTTGACCCGGCGGAGGCCGTCAGCGCGACCGAGGCGGCCGATGTCTAGCCGGATGCGGGCGCAGGATCCGTCGCCAGCTGTGGAACGGCCCGTGGACGGTCCGCGAATGACCTCGACGGGCGAGCCGAGGCGCCCAGGCCGCCCCCGCAGCGAGCAGGCCGACCAGGCGATCCTGTCGGCCGCCCTCGACATCTTCGCAGCGTCCGGTCCGGACGCTCTGTGCATCGAGCAGGTCGCCGCCAGGGCAGGTGTCGGCAAGGCGACGATCTACCGCCGCTGGCCGGGTAAGGAGGAAATGCTCGTCGACGCGGTCGGCAGCCTGGAGACACACCTGCCCGTGCCGCAGGGCAGATCCGTACGCGCGGACCTTGTCGCGCTCCTGACCGCGATCTGCAAGGAGGCAGCCGACCCGCGACGGTCCCGGCTGTTCGCGCTCCTGCAAGGCGAGGGCTTGCGATACCCGCGGCTGATGGCGAAATACGTCGAGACGGTCGTGCAGCCGCAGCGAGACGTCGTCAGGTCGGTCCTCCGCCGTGGCGTCGCCACGGGTGAGCTGCGCGAAAATACCGATATCGACGCAGCCACGTTCCTCCTCAACGGCGCGGTTCTGGCCAGCATGTACGGGCCGGAGCCGACCGACGCGCGGCACGTCAAGCGGGTGGTGGAGGAGTTGCTGCGCGGTCTGGCCGCCCGCTGACTGGGTACGCTCTGCTGCATGCTGCTGACCAAGTTCGGCCATTCGTGCGTCCGGCTGGAAAAGGACGGCGCGAGGCTCATTATCGACCCGGGCGTCTGGGCGGGCCCCGATGCGCTCGATGCGGCAAACGCCGTGCTCATCACCCACGAACATGTGGATCACGTAGACGATGAGGCGGTCCGGGCCGCGTTCGCGGCCGACGCCGGCCTGCGGCTCTGGGCGAGCGAGACGGTGGCCAACCGGTATGCGGAGTTCGGTGACCGGGTTCGCGCGGTGCATCACGGTGACGCATTTACTGCGGTCGGCTTCGACGTGCACGTCTACGGCTCGGACCACGCGTTCCTGGATACGGCGATACCGATCGTCCCGAATACCGGGTTCGCCGTGGACGGCCAGGTTTTCCATCCAGGCGACTCGTTCACGGTGCCGGACGACAAGATCCCGACCTTGCTAGTGCCGGTCAGCGGTCCCTGGCTGAAGTTCAGCGACGTCGCCAGCTACCTGCGGGGGTTCGCGCCCGAGCGCGCGTACTGGATTCACGACGCGCTGCTGAATTCAAAAGGCTCGAATCTGATGACGAACTTGCTGACCCTCGCCCCGGCCGCGTCCGGGCCGGCGGCGTACCTAGCCCCCGGCACGACCATCGAGCTATAGCCAGCGGTTGCCCTTACGTTACGAGCTGCTGACCGGCATCACCGCTAGCTCGGATGGCGTGGGGGCCGGCGGCAGCCGGATACCGCTGATCATGCACCGGTAGCAGCCCGGTTATGTGTGCCATATCACGAGGCTGACGCGGCTGAGTCCATCGGCGCGGTGAGCTCTAGCTGGACGCCGTCGGGATCCTCGAACGACAGCACGTCGATGCCGAAAGACGGCATGCTCGTGATTTGGCCATGCGTGACGCCCTGCTCGTCGAGGAGCGCTGCCGCGCCGACCAGGTCGTCGTGGCTGGCGACGCTGAAGCTGAGGTGATCGAGGCCGACGCGGTCGGGATCGAACCGGTCGTCGGCGGGCGCCATCGGCCGCAATCCCATCAGCAGGCTGCCGCGCACCATGACCACGCCGCCGAAAAGGATCTTGAAGGCTTCGGCTGCGGCCGGGTCGTCAGCTGGCGGCGACTCGACTGCCACGTCGAAGCCGAGCAGGCTGGTATAGAACCGCCGGCTCCGGTCCACGTCCGTCACTGTTAACCGCAGGTGATGGATCTCGCCTGTAGGTATCTGTCCGGTCACTTGCTGTCCTCTCGGGCCGCCGATACAACGCTACTGACTCAACTACTACCAGAGAGGCAGTAACCTAGCGTCGCCCAGCCGACTACCCTGCGGCACCCGGGCTGACTGTGCCCGGTCCGCGTGGTCCCCGCAGCGGCCAACGGAAGGCCACATGCTGATGCCCTGGCAGCGACTCTGATGCGGCTTCTCGTCGTCGAGGACGCACCGAAGATGTCCTCGCTCTTGCAGCAGGCGTTCCGCGAGGATGGCTACGCGGTCGACGTCGCGGCGCTGGGCAGCGACGCCGTCTGGCGGGCCAGCGAGACAGAATTCGACGCTGTAATCCTTGATGTGGGCTTGCCTGACATCACCGGATTCGAAGTCTGCCGCCAGCTTCGAGGACGCGGCCGGTGGATGCCCATCCTGATGCTCACGGCCAGGGACGCGGTTCCTGACCTGGTTCAGGGTCTTGATTGCGGCGCCGACGACTACGTCATCAAGCCGTTCGAGCTCGACGAACTTCGGGCGCGGCTGCGTGCGCTGATCCGCAGGGTGCCAGTGCCCCGGCCGGTCACCCTCACGGTAGGAGATCTGGTGCTCGACCCGGCGACTCGCACCGTCCAGCGCGGCAAGGAAATCATCAGCCTCTCCGTGCGGGAGTTCTCGATCCTGGAGGTACTGATGCACCACGCTGGACAGGTGCTGTCGCGCACGCAGATTCTCGAGCGCGTCTGGGATGGCAGCCGCGACAGCGACTCCAATATCGTCGACGTCTACATTCGCCTCCTGCGTGACAAGATCGATCGGCCGTTCGGGCTGGACACCATCCGGACTGTCCGTGGCGTGGGCTATCTGCTGACTCGATGAGACGAATCGCCCGCCGCGCGATCCGGCCTCCGCTCCGCGTCCGGATCACGCTCGCCGCTACCGTGAGCATTGGCGTCATCCTGATGACGCTTAGCCTTTTCGTCTACGGCCGGCTGCACGCCGAACTCGTGCGGGCCCTGGATTCTGGCCTGCGAGCCAGGGCCGCGGCTATCGCGGGTGCCCTTGGCCAGGCCGATTCCGGGCGGCCGGCGTCGGGCCAGTCAGATCCGCTGAGCAGGGTTATGGCTGACGGGCCTGACACCCGGCTTGCCAGCACCGCGGAGATTGTGACGCCCGACGGCCGCGTCCTTGCCCATTCGGGCGGAGTCATCCCGGCACCGGCCCCTGCCCTGCTGAGCCGATTGCGCCGGCCCGTGTTCATCCAGGTCCCCAGCCATGGCCGGACGGCGGACCTGAGGCTCTACGCGGTCCCCGTGAATGAGGGCCGGCCACTCGTGGTCGTGGTCGCAAGCACGATGACCGACCTCAGCCAGACACTGGCAAACCTCAGGCTGCTACTGCTGCTGGGCGACCCGGCTGCGCTCGGGCTCGCCTGTGTGGTCGCATGGCTCATGACCGGCGCGGCGCTGCGGCCGATTGAGCGAATGCGGCGCGAGGCCGCTGCCATCTCGGTGACCGATGCTGCCATCCGCCTCCCGGTGCCGAATACCCACGACGAGGTCGCGCGGCTGGGCGACACGCTGAACTCGCTTCTCGACAGGCTCCGGACAGCGCGAGACCACGAGCGCCGGCTGCTCGACGACGCCAGTCATGAATTGCGGACACCGCTGAGCGCACTGAAGGCCGAACTGGACCTCGCTCTATCACGGCAGAGGTCGGCGGCGGAACTTCAGCTGGCCCTGCAGAGTGCCTCCGAGGAGACCAACCGGCTCAGCCGCTTGGCCCAGGACCTCCTGGTGCTCTCGCGGGCGCGAGATGGCGGCATCGCCCTGCATCGCGTTCCTACGCAGCTCGACGATCTGCTGGAACGGGCCTGTGCGCGCCATCAGCCAAGAGCGGCCGAGGCCGGGTACCGGATCGACTGCCGAGCGCCAGCCGTCGAGATCCGGGCCGATCCAATGCGGCTAACACAGGCCGTCGACAACCTGCTCGACAATGCCGTGAGGTATTCGGGCGGCGGCGGCATCATCGGGGTGCGGGCTGAGGCGACCGCAGCCACCGTGACCGTTGAGATCACCAACCCGGGCCCAGGCTTTCCGGCGCAATTGGTGGACCGGGCCTTTGAGCCCTTCGTGTCTGGCGGGCACCGCGGCGTGCCTGGTGCCGGTCTTGGGCTAGCCATCGTGCAGGCTGTGGCCCGTGCGCACGGTGGCCAGGCAACGGCGCGCAATTTTCCCGGCGGTGCCGGCGTCACGATTACCTTGGCCTGCGGTCACGAGCCGACCGCGGTTATTGACCGCGCCAGGGCAACCAACCCGTAGCCGCGCCGCGCGCCAGGCGCGACCCGGCTGACGGTGCCTTTCACTGTCGTTTCATCTTCCCCCGCTAAACATCCGGCATGTCTTCGAGCACTAGGCCTGCGGGCCGACGCCTGCCCACAGCGATTGCCGCTGTCAACGGGGTCGCCGCCACCGTTTCTCTCGCCGCGATGCTAGTGGGCTGCGGTCAGGCAAACGGGGGCTCGAGCGGAGCGCCACCGGCTGCAGCCAGCACGTCAGCAGGGGCCGGCCCCTCGGGGCAGGGCGCGAGCGGTAACTCTCAGGCGCCCGTCTCGGCCGAGCACAACCCGCCAGGCGACATCCCGGACACGACCGTCTACGTGCCGTACCTCGTGGCCGCGGCCCACGCCCAGATCAAGGTGCCCGAGGGCTGGGCCCGCCAGAATTCGGCCGCGGGTTCGACATTTTCGAGCAACCTGAACTCCATCGCGGTTGCTCCGCTCCCAATGAGCACGCCGCCAACGGTTGCTGCGGCGCTTAGCAGCACAGTGCCCAAGCTCAGGCGTTCGAGCTTGGCGTTCCGGCTGTCGTCGGTGCGAGCCGTGACGCTGCCGGCAGGTCCGGCGGTCGAGATCATCTATCAGGTCAACAGCCAGCCCAATGCGGTAACCGGCCGTCAGTACCGCCTGGTCATTGAGCGCTTCGAGGTCTATAAGAACGGGCGTGGCGCGGTGCTCAGCCTGTCCAGCGCCGTCGGCTCTGACAACGTTGACCCTTGGCGCATCGTCTCGCAGAGCTTCGGGTGGGGATGATGCGGACCAACGTGGCGGGAAATCCGGCGCGGATCGCTCCGCTCCTTCATGCCCGTGAGCTCTATCGGTTTTTCCACACCGGCGACGACGAGACCTTTGCCCTGCGCGGTGTTTCCTTGCAAGTACACGCTGGTGAGATGGTTGCCGTGGTCGGGCCATCCGGCAGCGGCAAGTCCACACTGCTCGCCTGCCTAGCCGGCCTCGACGAGCCGGACGGCGGCCACGTGACAGTGGCCGGAGAGCGGATCACGCGGCGCCTGGAGGCCACGCGCGCTTCGCTGCGCGCGCGCTGGATCGGGATGCTGCTGCAGAGCAATAACTTCCTCAACCATCTCAGCGTTGCGCAGAACATCGAAGCGGCCCAGTCGCTCGTCACTGCCGGAGCCCGGCGTTCCCCGAGCGCCCTGCTCGCGGATGTTGGCTTGGCCGACAGGGCCGGAGCGAGGCCGAGCACCCTGTCCGGAGGCGAGACCGCCCGGGCGGCCCTCGCCGTTGCGCTCGCCAATGATCCACCGGTGCTGCTGGCCGACGAGCCGACCGGCGAAGTTGATCAGCAAGCCCAAGGGCGCGTTCTCGATTTGCTGCGGCAGCGCGCTGCGAGCGGCAAGGCAGTGCTAGTCGTGACGCACAGCCGGGACGTCGCTGATTCCGCTGACCGCATCCTGAGCATGGCCGACGGGCAGGTAATTCATGACTGACGTTCTCGTCCGCGCGCGGGGCCTCACCAAGGCCTTCGGACAAGTCGCTGCTATCGCCGACGCTACGTTCACGGTCATTGAAGGCGATCAGATCGCACTGGTGGGGCCATCAGGAAGCGGCAAAAGCTCGCTCCTGCACATCATCGCTGGCATCGATCAGCCGACCGATGGGATCATCGAGTGGCCCGCGCTCGGACCGGCGGACACGCTGCGGCCTGCTCAAGTTGCCGTTGCATTTCAGGCGCCGAGTTTGCTGCCGCCGCTGACCGTGGCTGAGAACATCGCGCTGCCAGTTCGGCTGGCCGGCGGCGGCGACAAGGCGGCGGCGGCTGCGACCGGCCCGCTGATCGAGCGGCTCGGACTGTCCGACATCGCCGCGAAACTGCCCGAGGAGATCTCCGGCGGTCAGGCCCAGCGTGCCGGGATAGCCCGCGCCTTGGTCACCGCGCCGAGGCTCATTCTGGCCGACGAGCCAACTGGACAGCTTGACAGCGCTACTGCGGCCGACCTGATGGATTTCCTCTTCGAGCACGTTGATTTGACCTACGCGGCGCTGATCGTCGCAACGCATGACGTCGGGCTCGCCGGAAGGCTGCCGCTGCGCTGGCAGATGCTCGACCATCGGCTGCAGACCGAGGCGTTTACCGGCGTTCCGGCTGTGACGCGAACCGGAGCTGAGACAGCAGCCCAGGCGGGAGCTGAGCCAACATGTTCGTCCTGACGTGGCTGACCGGGCTCCTCCGGACCCGGACCTTGCGCCTAGCCGGAACGGTCATCGGCGTGACAATGACCGTTGCCCTGCTGGGTTCGCTCGGCGCGTTCTTTGCGGCCAGCAAGGCGCAGATGACCAGGCAGGCTGCGGCTGGAATCGTCGTGGACTGGCAGGTCCAGGTAGCTCCTGGCGCCGACGTCGGCAGCGTCGGCCGGGTCATCGCCAGCGCCCCGGGCGTGCTCAGGAGCCTGCCCGTCAGTTACGCCAGCGCGACCGGCCTGAGTGCGACAGCTGGCGGCACGACCCAGACCACCGGTGCGGGCGAGGTCCTCGGATTGCCGGCCGGCTACTCGGCGGCGTTCCCTGGCGAGATCCGGTATCTCACCGGAGCCCGGACCGGGGTGCTGCTCGCCCAGCAGACGGCGGCCAACCTACACGCATCCCCGGGCACGACCATCGTTATTGGCCGGCCCGGCCTGCCGCCCGTGCATGTCGTCGTGCGCGGGATCGTGGACCTGCCGGCCGCGGACTCGATGTTCCAGGCGGTGGGCTCGCCCCCGGGCTCGTCCTTGCAGGCACCTCCGGACAACGTGGTGCTGCTACCGCAGGCCCTGTGGCAGCAGAGCTTCGGCCTGCTTGGCGCAAAACCCTTGGCGGCCGTGCACAGCCAGTATCACGTCAAACTCTCCTCAGCCCTAGCGCCGGACCCAGCCACGGCGTACGCGGACGTGACGGGCCGCGCCAAGAACCTCGAGGTCAAGCTGGCCGGCGCCGGACTCGTTGGCAACAACCTGGCAGCGCAGCTCGATGCCGCCAGGAAGGACGCGCTTTATGCGCAGCTGCTGTTCCTCTTCCTTGGTATCCCCGGCGCTGTCCTCGCGGCCGCGCTGACCGCGATGATCGCGGCGTCAGGCGGCGAGCGAAGGCGCCGGGAACAGGCATTGCTGCGCATCAGGGGCGCGACACCGCGCCAAATCGTCCGCCTTGCCGCGGCCGAAGCCCTCCTCGTCGGCATCCTTGGCGCCGGACTCGGACTCCTCGGCGCCGCGCTGGCTGGTCGCCTGGCGTTCGGCGTCACCAGGTTCGGGGCCACGACGGGCCAGGCAATCGTCTGGGGCCTGCTAGCCGGGCTCACCGGAGTGGTTCTGGCCGTCGTCACGGAGCTCGTACCTGCCGCCCGGGACGCCCGGAAGATATCCGTGCGACAGGCCCGCGAGGTGGTCGGTCGCGGGCGCAGTCCCTTGTGGGCACGGCTGTACGTCGACCTGTGGCTGCTCGCGGCCGCCGGAGTCGTGTTCTGGCGGTCAGCGCAGAGCGGCTATCAGGTTGTCCTCGCACCAGAAGGCGTCGCCACCATCTCGGTGAGTTACTCCACATTCCTGGCACCGCTGCTGTTGTGGATCGGGGCCGCGCTGCTGTCCTGGCGGCTCGCACATGCTGCCCTTGACCGGGGCCGAGAGGTGCTGGCTAAGGCTTTCACGCCGCTGGCTGGCGGCTTGGCCGGAGTGGTCACCGCGTCGATGTCGCGACAGCGACGGCTGCTGAGCCGCGGCCTGCTCATCATGGCGCTTACCGCGTCTTTCGCGGTGTCGACCGCCATCTTCAACCAGACGTATGCAGCGCAGTCCCGCGTTGACGCCCAGCTGACGAATGGTTCCGACGTGACGGCGGCGACCACCGCGGAGTCGGGCCTGCCGCCTCGCATCTTCCCCGCGGTCAAGAGCATTCCGGGCGTGCAGGCGGTGCAGCCCATGATGCACCGGTTTGCATACGTGGGGAATGACCTGCAGGACATGTTCGGGATCAACCCGCGCACCATCCAGTCCGCGACCGCCGTTTCGGACGCGTTCTTCCAAGGGGGGAACGCACGGTCGGTGCTCGCGGCGCTCGCGGCCCGGCCGGATGCCGTGCTGGTCTCTGACGAGACGGTGCGCGACTATCAGCTGGCGCCCGGCGGCCTGATCCGGCTGCGCCTCCAGTTCGCCGGCGACCATGCCTATCACGTGGTCCCGTTTCACTACGTCGGGATCGTACGGGAGTTCCCCACGGCGCCACGGGACTCGTTCTTCGTTACGAACGCGGCCTACATTGCGCGGATGACTGGCTCGCCTGCCTACCAGGTCATGCTCACCAAGGTGAGCGGGTCCCCGCCGGCGATTGCAGCCCAGGTCAGGCATCTGCTTGGCCCGGCCTCGGGTGCTGTTGTCCAGGACATTCACTCCCAGCTCAAGATCACTCTGTCGGGCTTGACGACGATCGACCTGTCGGGGCTCACCAGGCTGGAGCTGACGTTTGCGTTCATCCTCGCCGTGGCCGCGTCGAGCCTGATCCTGCTGCTCGGGTTGATCGAGCGGCGCAGAATGTTCGCGATCACTTCCGCGCTGGGAGCCAAGACTCGCCAGCTGGGTTCGTTCGTCTGGGCCGAGGCGCTCTTCGTGACGGTCGGGGGCGTCGTACTCGGGATCGCGTCTGGCTGGGGCCTGTCCTACGTCATCGTCAAGATCCTCACGGGCGTATTCGACCCGCCACCGCCGCACCTGTTCATCCCGTGGGTCTACCTGGCGTCGCTCGCCGCCGTGACCGCGGGAGCCATCGTGTGGGCCGGCGTCGGCGCGGTGAGATCGGCGCGCAAGCCCGCCATGGACATCATCCGGGACCTGTAACCCGGGCCTGAATGGTGAATGTCGCAGGCTAAGTCGCAGCCCAGTTACCAGCGAGCGGCTACCGCCTCAGCTCGTTTGGACCCCGGTCGGACCGGGCAAACGGCTTGCCATGTGGGTGCGGATGACGCCGGTCGCGTCGCGCCGGCTCGAACGATGAGGCTGTGATGGCCGGCCACCGTCACGGGGCAGCGGTAGCGGTCCTGGGTGCGGCCGGGGTTGCGCTGGCGTTCGCCGCCGGCATTCTTGGCTGGCAGCCTGCGGTCTCCGACGCGCCGGCTGGTCAGGCACGTCCTGCCTCGCCGGTTGCGCGCGCCAGCGCGGCTAGTTCCGGCGACCCCGCGGCGAGCGGCTCCCAGCCCGGCCGCAGCGCGTTTCGAATGCTCCCGGCGACCGGGCCCGGATACCTGACGCCAGGCTCCGACCCGCGGGCGCTGCCTGGCGACGTCCTCATAGCGGACGCGAACAACCGCCGGCTGCTGCTGGTTGATCCGCAGGGCCGAGTCAGGTGGGTCTTTCCTGGCTCCGCAGGCTCGCTCAACGCGAGCCGGTTCGGCCGCCCGGACGACGCGTTCATCTCTCGGGACGGCAACATGATCGTGGCGACCCAGGAGGAGGATGACAGCGTCGCCGTGATCAACATCGCGACAGGTCGTGTCACCGAGTCGTACGGCCATCTGGACGTGCCGGGCGCCGCTGCGGGCTACTTTAGCCATCCCGACGACGCGATGCTGCTGCCGGGCGGTGATCTTCTCCTGGCGGACATCATCAACTGCCGCATCCTGATCCTCGCGCCAGGCCGATGGCACGTGCTCCGGCAATTCGGCACGACCTCGGCTTGCAGCCACAGCCCGCCTGCGTATTTTGGCAGCCCCAACGGGGCATTCCCCATGGCCAACGGTCACGCCCTGATCACCGAGATCAACGGCGACTGGGTCGACGAGATGAGCCTGACCGGCCACGTTTACTGGTCGGCGCAGCCGTCGGGGGTGGCCTATCCGTCCGACGCTAACGAGATCCGGCCCGGCCGCTACCTTGTTACCGATTACTCATCGCCTGGCCAGATCGTCATCTTCGATCGTTCCGGCCGGGCCCTGTGGCGGTTCCGGCCTACCGGGGCAAACGCGCTGAATCATCCGTCACTGGCCCTCGCGCTTCCCAACGGCAACATTCTTGTTAATGACGACTACAACGACCGCGTTATCGTCATCAACCCCGCCACCAACCGGATCGTATGGCAATACGGCCATCGCGGTGTCGCGGGCAGCGCGCCGGGCTTCCTGGCCAATCCCGATGGCGTCGACGTCGCCGCGCCGTACTCATTCCTCATGACGCATTAGGTACCGGAACCGCGAGCGCGAGGTTCGCGCCAGCGGCTGGTTATCGGCAGCCGGCGATCGCGGCCAAAGTTTTTCGCGCTGATCTTCGGTCCCGGCGGGTACTGGCGGCGCTTGTACTCGGCCCGGTCTACAAGCTGAATGACGCGCTCGACAAGCGCAGGATCATGCCCGGCCGCGACGAGCGCAGCCGACCCCATGTCCTTCTCGACGTAGTCGTCGAGCAGCCTGTCGAGCACCTGGTAGTCAGGCAGCGAATCGGAGTCGAGCTGTCCGGGACGTAGTTCGGCACTCGGCGGCTTGTTGATCGAGTTCTCCGGGATCGGCGGCTGCTGGCCGCGCTGCACTGCCTGCTCGTTCCGCCATCGCGCCAGCGCCCAGACGAGGGTCTTAGGCACGTCCTTGATCGGCGCGTAGCCGCCCACCGAGTCCCCGTACAGCGTGGTGTACCCAGTCGCTAGCTCGCTCTTGTTGCCGCACGCGAGGACAAGGTGACCTTCCTCGTTCGACAGCGCCATCCAGATCGTGCCGCGGATGCGGGCCTGGAGGTTCTCATCGGCGAGGCCATGCAGATCGAGGCTCGATTCGTAGCCGTCCATCATCGGCTTGATCGGGATCACGCGCGCGTGAATCCCCTGGCGCCTGGCTAGGTCCTCGGCGTCGGAGACCGAGTGCGCGGAAGAGTACGGGCTGGGGTTCAGCACGACGTGCACCCGGTCTGGGCCCAGCGCGTCGGCCGCGATGGTGGCGACGAGCGCCGAGTCGATCCCGCCGGACAGGCCCTGGATGACGGACGAGAAGCCGTTCTTCCGCACGTAGTCGCGAACGCCAAGCTGGAGCGCGCCGTAGATCTCCGCCAGGTCTGGCAGCCGCGGCCAAACCATAGGGGAAGTGAGGACTGTGTCCGGCTCTGGGGCCGCAAGCGGCGAAAGCTCGATGCGCTCGATAGTCATCGTCGTGCCATCGGCGGCGTTGGCACGCTGGCGGCCTGCTGGCAGGCTCGGATCGGCGGCGCCAAGGTCTAGGTCGGCGAGCACGAGCGCCTCGTCGAACTGCGGGCCGCGGGCGAGCACTGCACCGTCCGGGGCCACGATGATCGAGTCACCGTCGAAGACGAGTTCGTCCTGACCACCGACCATGTTGGCGTACGCCAGGACCGTTCCCGCCTCTTGCGCCCGGCGCTGGCACAGCTCAAGGCGGACGTCGTCCTTGTTGCGCTCGTACGGCGAGGCGTTCGGCACGACCAGGAGACTGGCGCCAGCCTGCCGCGTGACGGCGACTGGCCCACCGTCCTGCCAGAGGTCCTCGCAGATCGCGACCGCCACATCGACCTGTTCGCCGGTGGCTGTTGTCAGGCGGAAGACTGGCAGCGTGTCGCCGGGTACGAAGTAGCGGAACTCGTCGAACACCCCGTAGTTCGGCAGGTGATGCTTCGCCGATGTGATGGCGACCGTGCCTCCGTGCAGCACGGCGGCGGCGTCTTGCGGAGCGCCCGCGGGCAGGCCGATGCGCGGCTGCTGCTCCGGGCGGCGGTCGAGGTATCCGACGACCACTGCGACGCCGTCAAGCCCTTCGGCTGCGAGGCCGCGCGCCAGTTCTCGAAGCGCGCCGATCGACGCGCTCACGAACGACTTGCGCAAGGCCAGGTCTTCAACCGGGTAGCCAGTGAGCATCATCTCGGGAAAGACCACGATGCGGGCGCCCTGCTCGGCTGCGCGCATGGTCCACTCGATCACCTTGTCGCTGTTGCCAGCCAGATCTCCGACTGTCGCGTTGACCTGAGCCAGCCCAATCCGAAGCTGCGCCACCACCTCAGCGTAGTCGGCAGGGGCCTGCGCGAGCGCCGGTGCTGGCCGAGACCGCCTGCGCCATCGCCAGTCGCGCCGAAGCCCGACGCGGCCGCTTGACGCAACCGACTGGTTGCAATAATGTAGCAACCGATCAGTTGCTACAGATTGGAGGCAATCATGGCGTTCCCCGATCGCATCGAGCGGGTCGTGCAGATAGCTCATCCGCCGGCCAAGGTCTGGGCCGCGCTTACCACGCCCGAGGGCCTGGCCAGCTGGTTCGGCAACGAGGCGACCATCGACCTACGGCCCGGAGGATCGGCACGGATGACGTTTGGCGGCGGCCACACCGCGGACATGCGGGTCGAGCGCGTGGAGGAACCGACGGTGTTCGGCTATACCTGGCACATTTACGGCCTGCCCGATGACGATCCGCGCCGCACGTATGTCGAGTTCACGCTCGAGCCGGTCGAGACAGGCACCCGGCTGACTGTGGTCGAGAGCGGTTTCGCCCAGCTAGCGGACGACGCCTACCGCAATGCAT
>DATIOU010000095.1:0-12733 GCA_035472835.1 Streptosporangiaceae bacterium
GGCACCCACATGATCCCCGTGTATATCTTCTATTCGATGTTCGGCTTCCAGCGCACTGGCGATCAGATGTGGGCGCTGGGCGACCAGCTCGGCCGCGGCTTCCTGCTGGGCGCGACGGCTGGCCGCACGACGCTGACCGGCGAGGGCCTGCAGCACAATGATGGCCACTCGGTTCTGCTCGCGTCCGTCAGCCCGGCGTGCGTGAGCTATGACGCGGCGTGGGCCTACGAGCTGGCCGTGATCGTCAAGGACGCGCTGCGGCGGATGTACGGATCCACGCCGGAACACGCAGACGGGGAGAACATCTTCTACTACCTCACCGTCTACAACGAGCCGTACGTCCAGCCCCCGGCGCCGGCCGACTTCGACGGCGGTGCCGCGGCGCTGGAGCGCGCGATTCTGAACGGGCTCTACCGGTACTCTGCCCCGCCCGAGCTGCCGGCTGACGACGTCCCCTCCACCACGGGCAACACCAGCCAGCATCCGCAGGCGCAGGTCATCGCGTCGGGCGTGGCGCTCCGGTGGGCGCAGGATGCACAGCGACTGCTTGCTGAGGACTGGGGCATCAGGGCCGGAACGTGGTCGGCGACAAGCTGGACTGAGCTTCGGCGCGAGGCCCTGCAGTGCGAGGAATGGAACATGCTTCAGCCGGAGGCCGAGCAGCGGATCCCCTACGTGACCCGGATGCTGGACGGCCACCCTGGCCCGGTCGTGGCCGTCAGCGACTGGATCCGCGCGGTCCCGGATCAGATTGCGCGCTGGGTGCCAGCGCCGTTCACCTCGCTGGGCACCGATGGCTGGGGCTTCTCCGACACCCGGCCGGCAGCCCGCCGGTTCTTTCACGTCGACGCGGAGTCGATCACTGTCGCCGTGCTCGCCGAACTGGCGCGGCTGCGTGAGATCAAGCCGGAAGTCGTGGCGCAGGCCATCGCGAAGTACCGCCTTGACCTCGCCGTCAGCGACGCACTGTAGTAGCGATGGCCGAATGGCAGATGACACAGCGGCTGCGGATGAGCGCAGAGCTCGGCGACTGGCTCGCCGAGCTCTGCACCTCCGAACCTGCTAGCGCCGCCGAAGTCGGCGCGGCGGTGACGGCGATCATGAATGCTGCCCTCCCAGCCTCGGTAGCTCTTGTCAGCGCTCCTGAGCCGATGGACCCTCGGGAAGAAGTCGACTACCTCTACCAGACCGTGCTGGAGGCGCTCCAGCACGTGCGCCGGACGACCGCAGAAGTCGCGACGACCAGGGTCGGTGCCGAGCGACTGCTCGCCGAGCTGGACGCCGATCCGCAGGCCGATCCGGCAGTGCAGGCCTGGCTACGGCAAAGACGGGACAAGGCCAAGCGCCAGGAAGCTGCGGTCGCGAAGCGAAGCCAGCGCCTCCAGGCCGAAGTGGACCGATTCCGGACCGCCAAAGAGACCGCCAAGGCGATGTACACCGCCGCCGAGGCCAGCCTGCGGATCCAGGATGCCGTGGCGATAGCCACAGCCGAGGACTCGGTCAGCGCAGAGAGGGTAGTGAAATACCCCATTCCCACGCCTCCTCCCGCCGCGGGCGACGATGGCCCCGGACAGCTCGATCAAGCCCTCGAGGCGGCCGAGGCACACCTCCAGGCGGTTGCCACCGAGGCCTATCAGACACTGCGCACCGTGATGAATGAGGCTGGATCACAAGCCGGCCATCTTTTGAGCGGCCCCGTTGGCCGGGTCGCCGGGCTGCTCGAACTGCGCGCCGACCCGCTCGGGCGCGACGTGCGCCTGCTGTTCGCCCTCGAGCCGGCCGACACCGTGACGATGCTCGCTGTGCTGGACGGCAGGGACGCGATCACCGAGCACCAGGCCCAGGCGATCCGGCTGGCCGGAGACCTGCTTACCGACATCAGGGCCGGGGACTGGCCGCCGGACGACACCGACGAACCCGCGGACACGGAAGTGACATTCGCCGACACGACCACGTTCCTGGCCCGGTTCTTTCCGCTTGACGCCAGCGCGGTCGAAGCGCGCGCCGCCGAGCTCGCCGCGGCCAGGTCGGCGGCAGGGCTGCGCGGCGACACGACGCTGGCGGACCTGGCGCGCCGGTCTGGCATCAATGAACAGCGGCTGCGCGAGATCGAGGATGGCGGCCTGCGCGACGCTGAGGTACGCGAGGCCGTCGCCTATGTCCGTGGTCTCGGCGGCCGGCTGACGCTCACGGCCGAGGTGGGCGACTCCGCGCCGGTGCAGCTGACCTGAGTGCGGAAGGCCGACCAGGCGACATCGCCTAGGGTTAACTTCCGTGGTCATCGTCGCTCTGCTCGGCCCCCGATGAGCGTCAACGCGGTGGCTGCGCTCCGGCCCCTGCGCTACCGCAACTTCGCCGTGCTGTGGACAGCCAGCCTGATCTCCAACGTGGGCTCTTGGATGCAGACGGTCGCCGTCGGCGCGCTCGTGATCTCCAGGACTGGGCAGGCGAGCTGGGCAGTGCTCGTCGCGGCGGGCGCGTTCCTGCCGATTGGGCTGCTCTCCCCGGTCGGCGGCGCCCTGGCGGACCGGTTGCCGCGGCGGCCGATGATCGCGGCCGGCAACCTTGTCGCCGGGCTCATCGCGGCGGCCATCGCAGTCCTGGTCGCGCGCGGCCAGGCCGGCCCATATACGCTGCTGGCCCTCGTCACGCTCCAGGGCTCGGCATCGGCACTAATCGGCCCGTTCAGTCAGGCGATCCTGCCGGACCTGGTGCCGCGGTCGGAGTTCCTGGCCGCTAGCTCGCTGAACTCGGCTCAGTGGAACGCGGGCCGCATCGTCGGGCCGGCGCTCGCGGGTGCCACCGTTGCGGCGTTCGGCTTTGCCGCAAGCTTCGTGGCGAACGCCGTTTCCTTCCTCGCGGTCGTGATGGCTTTGCTGTTCGTCCGGCTCGCCCCGCCCCCGGGCGGTCAGGCCGGCTTGTTCAGCTCGATGCGTCAGGGGCTGGCCGCCGCGTGGGCGCAGCCATCGTGCCGAGCTGCCACGATCTCGATCGGAACCGTGGCCGTCCTGGCCGCGCCGTTCATCGCCCTGGTACCGGCCGTGGCGCTGAGCCTCACCCGCGGCGGCACGTCAGCGGCGGGAGCCCCATCGGTCGCGGCCGCGACCGCGGCGCTGACCACGGCCCAGGGTGCGGGCGCGATCGCCGGTGCGCTCATACTCCCGCCACTCGCGGCACGGATCGGCCGCGGTCAGTCTCTCGGCTGGAGCCTCGGGCTGCTCCCTGTCGTCCTGGTCGGCTACGGCGTTGCCCGGTCGCTGTGGCTCGCCGTGCTGGCGCTATTCGTCGTCGGCCTCGTCTACATGTGGGTGCTGTCGGGCCTGCAGACCGTCGCTCAACTGCACGCGCCAGCCGCCTACCGTGGCCGCGTGCTGAGCTTCTTCCTGGTTGCGCTCGGCGTCGCCTATCCCGTCGGCGCCCTGGCCCAAGGACCGATCGCCAATCACATCGGCGTGGCCTGGACCACGGTGACGGCCTCGGTCGTGCTGGCCGTGATCTACCTGCTCGTCGTCTGGCGCCGGCCTGGATTTATCCGCGCCCTGCTCGCGCGTGAACCGGGCGAAGAAGTGCGCGCTGAAGAGCCCGCGTACCCGGCGGGCCAGACGGCAGAGTGCTGATCACCCGCCCGGGCGTGGCAGGCTGAGGGCATGGCCGGGCAAACCGAAGTAGGTAACGCCACCAGCAACGGGAAGTCGCCAGCTCCGCGCGGCCGAGTCCGCGACGAGACGATCGTCCGGCTCGAGGCCTCCACGGGCGCGCTCGGCAGCGCCGCGATGCAGTCGATGGATCGCCGGCTCCCCTGGTTCCGCAGCATGTCAGCGGAGTACAGGTCGTGGCTGGGCCTGGTCGCGCAGGCAGGCGTAGCCGCGTTCATCGACTGGGTCAAGCACCCCGAGCGCACGAGACCGGCCGTGGTCGGCGAGATCTTCGGCACCGCGCCGCGGGAACTCGCCAGGGCCGTGTCGCTCCAGCAGGCGGTGGAGATGGTCCGCGTCATCGTTGACGTGGTCGAATCGCAGGTCGACGAGCTGGCCGCGCCGGGCGGCGAGGCTGAACTGCGCGAGGCCGTGCTGCGCTACACGAGGGAGATCGCGTTCGGCACCGCGCAGTTCTATGCCCGGACCGCGGAGGCTCGCGGCGCCTGGGACGCCCGGCTCGAGGCACTTGTGGTCGAGTCGCTGGTCCGCGGCGAGGTCGACGAAGGCCTGCAGTCGTGGGCGTCCGCGCTCAACTGGTCGCTCAGCCCGGTCACCGTCATCGTGGGCACCGCTGACGAGAGCGCCGCGGCCGCACCCGGCGCGGAAGCACTGATCGATGAGTTCCGGATTGCCGCCCGTCGCGCCAGGCTCGATCTGCTCGCCGGCGTGCATGGCAGCCGACTCGTTCTGGTGGTCAGCGGCAGCGGGGACCCACTCGAGGCAGCCCGACACTTTACCGGCCGGTTCGGGCCTGGCCCCGTGGTCATCGGACCCCCCGCCGCCGACCTGCAGTCCGCGGTCAGCTCGGCATCGGCCGCGCTCGCGGGCTTGCGAGCGGCGGCAGGCTGGCCGGACGCGCCCCGGCCCGTCCTGGCCGCCGATTTGCTGCCGGAGCGGGCTCTGGACGGCGATGAGACCGCCCGCGCAGCGCTGATCGAGGACGTCTATGAGCCCCTGCTGCGCGGTGGCAGTGCTCTGCTCGACACCGTGATGACCTACCTGGAGCTAGGGAACTCGCTCGAGGCGACCGCGCGGCTGCTGTTCGTGCACCCGAACACGGTGCGGTACAGGCTCCGCCGGGTCACCGAGCTGACCGGGATCACGCCCGGTGATGGCCGTGGCGGCTTTGCGCTATGGACGGCCGTCGTGCTTGGCCGGTTGGCGCACAAGCGAACATGACTTGTAGACTTCCGACATAGCCTCCCGCAGAAACTTCGTCTACTTCGGCATAGGCATAGCGGACTCCTACAATGCAGGCTAGGCACATGCTCGTTATCGCAGCGCCCGGTCAGGGTGCCCAGACACCGGGTTTCCTTTCTCCCTGGCTCGAACTGCCGGGCTTCGCTGACCGCCTTGGGAGCTGGTCTGAGCTCGCGGGCTGCGATCTGATCCGGTGCGGCACGACCGCAGACGCCGATGAGATCCGGGACACCGCCGTCGCCCAGCCGCTGCTTGTCGCAGCCGCCATCGCCGCGGCGCTCGACCAGGTTGTTACGGGCGCGCACCCGGTTAGCCGCCAGTCGGTGGCCGTGGCCGGCCACAGCGTTGGCGAGCTCGCCGCCGGCACGCTCGCCGGCGTTGTCACTCCCGAGGACGCAATGAGCCTGGTCCGGGTCCGGGCCGATGGCATGGCGGCGGCCGCCGCGGCGGAAGAGACCGGGATGACGGCAGTCCTCGGCGGTGACGAGGACGTTGTCCTGGCGGCCATCGAGGCCTGCGGGCTGACCCCCGCCAACGTGAACGGCGCCGGCCAGATCGTGGCGGCCGGAACGACGGCGCAGCTTGCCGACTTCGCCGCGAAGCCCCCCGCCGGCGCGAGGCTCCGGCCGCTGTCGGTTGCAGGCGCGTTCCACACCAAGCACATGGCGCCGGCTGTCGACGCGCTCGCCGACGCTGCGGCGACCATCCACACGGCCGACCCGGTGCGCCCGCTGCTGTCCAATCGCGACGGCACCGTTGTCAAGTCGGGCAAGGACTGGATGGACCGCATCATCAATCAGGTCAGCGCGCCAGTCCGCTGGGACATGTGCATGCAGACCATGGCCACCCTTGGCGTCACCGCGCTCATCGAGCTGCCGCCAGCCGGAACCCTGACCGGGCTGGCCAAGCGCGCGCTGCGGGGGATCGAGCTAGTCAGCCTCAAGACGCCGGACGAGCTAGCCGCCGCGCACGCTCTCCTGGCCCAGCATGCCGACAGCCACGAAGATCACCACGCGCCAGAGTGGCGGCTGCTGGTGGCGCCGTCCGGCGGGACGTTCCGAGCTCCTGATGGTCATCCGGACGTGGCCGGGCCCGGCACGCCGGTCACCGAGGGCACCGACCTTGGCCAGGTCGAAATGCGCGGTGGCAGCCACGTGCTGTCGTCCTCGTTCCCGGCAACGGTCATCGAGTGGCTGGTTGAAGACGGTGACCCCGTGAGCGCCGGGCAGCCGCTCGTCCGGCTTCAGCCGGCCGAATAAGTCAATCCGCAACCCCGCGAGAGGCACGACATGCGACTCCCCGATGGTCAACCAGCCGCGCGAGTGCTGGCCTTCGGCGGCTACCAGCCCGCCAGGGTCGTCACCAACGACGAGCTAGCAGCCACGGTCGACACCAACGATGAGTGGATTCGCAGCCGGGTCGGAATCGCCAGCCGCCGGATCGCCGGGCCAGACGAGACGGTGGCGGACATGGCCGTGCAGGCGGGTGGCAAGGCGCTGGCTGCCAGCGGCCTTTCTCCGGCCGACGTCGACCTGGTGATCGTGGCGACGTGCACGCCCGAGGTCCAGATCCCGAACGTGGCGGCCTCGGTGGCCAAACGGCTCGGCATCGCCGCGCCCGGCGCGTATGACCTCAACGCCGCGTGCGCCGGCTTCTGCTACGCGCTGGCCAATGCGGCCGACGCCGTCCGCGCCGGCACTGCACGGAACGTGCTCGTGATCGGCGCGGAGAAGCTGTCTCAGTGGGTCGACTGGACCGACAGGTCAACGTGCATCATCTTCGCCGACGGCGCCGGGGCAGCTGTCGTCGGAGCTGTCGCCGACCCAGGCGACGCGCCTGGCATCGGGCCTGTGCACTGGGGCAGCGACGGCGACCTGGCGGACAAGATCTACATCAAGGACCGCGACTCGTTCATCGTCCAGGAGGGGCAGGCCGTCTTCCGGTGGGCGACCAGCGCATTGGCGCCGATTGCCCTGAAAGCGTGCGAGAAGGCCGGGGTAGCGCCGACCGAGATCGCCGCGTTCGTCCCGCACCAGGCGAACCTGCGGATCGTCGAGGCGATCGCGCGCAAGCTCGGCGCGCCGCAGGCAATCGTGGCGAATGACATCGTGACGGCCGGCAACACGTCCTCGGCGTCGATCCCGCTGGCGCTGTCGCGGATGATCGAGCGCGGCGAGGTTGGCTCTGGCTCGCACGCACTGCTGATCGGGTTCGGCGCAGGGATGTGCTACGCCGCGCAGGTGATCACGCTACCCTGACCACCGCCCCACTGGGCGTTTCATCACCGCAACATAAGGAGAGCAGAAGACCAATGGCCATGACGGAGCAGGAAATCCTGACGGGTCTCGGCGAGATCATCGACGAGGTCGCCGGCGTGCCGGCCGACCAGGTCACCCCGGACAAGACGTTCGTGGATGACCTGGACATCGACTCGCTGTCGATGGTGGAGATCGCGGTGGCAGCGCAGGACAAGTTCGGCGTCGAGATCCCCGACGACCAGCTCAAGGACCTCAAGACGGTGCAGGACGTCATCGACTACGTCCGCCGCGCCGACGTCTCCGCCTGACGCTGCGGCTACCGGACCGAGACTGCCTGGATCTCGGGGACCCACGGGGGGCGTCCCCCGTGGGGCGCCGGGGTCACCCAACTCGAGGAGTGCAAGATCGTGGGAACAGACCGGACTCGCGTCGTCGTCACCGGCCTGGGCGCGATAACCCCGGTGGGAGCAGACGTCGCCAGCACCTGGGAGGCGCTGCTGGCTGGGCGCAGCGGCGTGCGTGAGCTCACCGAAGACTGGGCGGCAGAGCTGCCGGCCAGGATCGCGGCGTGGGCAGCAGCCGATCCAGCCACCCTGATCGACCGGGTGCAGGCCCGGCGCCTTGACCGCTGCGAGCAGTTCGCGCTCGTGGCGGCCAGGGAGGCCTGGGCGAGCGCGGGCTCACCCGATGTCGACCTGGAGCGGCTCGGCGTCGTAGTGTCTAGCGGCATCGGCGGCGTCGCGTCCACGCTATCGGCCTACGACACGCTGAAGGAGAAGGGCTGGCAGCGCCTGTCGCCCTTCACCGTGCCGATGCTGATGCCAAACGGCGCGGCCGGCTGGATCGCGATCGAGCTCGGCGCGCGGGCTGGCGTGCACACGACGGTGTCTGCTTGCGCATCCGGCGCCGAGGCGATCGGCTACGGGATGGACATGATCAGGTCGGGCCGCGCGGATGTGGTGCTTGCCGGCGGTACCGAAGCCGCGATCATCCAGCTGAACATCGCCGCATTCGCCGCAATGCGCGCGCTGTCCACCCGCAACGATGAGCCCGAACGGGCATCGCGCCCGTTCGACAAAGGCCGCGACGGCTTTGTGCTTGGCGAGGGCGCGGGCATGGTCGTCCTGGAGTCCGAAGAGCACGCCGCAGCTCGCGGCGCGACCGTCCATGCGGTCGCGGCGGGAGTTGGCTACTCCTCCGACGCCCATCACATCGCTCAGCCGGAGCCGGAAGGCAACGGGCTGAAGCTCGTGCTAAGTCGCGTACTGGCGGATGCAGGCGTACACCCCGAGCGGGTCGTGCACGTCAACGCCCATGCGACGTCGACGCCGGCCGGCGACGTGGTCGAGGCGCAGGCTATCGCGGCCGCGCTGGGCGAGGCCTCGGCCGGCGTCGTCGTGTCGGCCACCAAGTCGATGACCGGTCACCTGCTGGGCGGCGCTGGTGCCGTCGAGTCAGTCGCGGCGATCTTGGCGCTTCGCGAGCGAGTCGCGCCGCCGACCATCAACCTGGAAGACCCAGACGACGACGCGGGCCTGACGATCTCCGCCCAGCCTCAGCGGCTCACCCCGCGCGGCGACGGGCCCATGGTCGTCATCAACAACTCATTCGGCTTCGGCGGCGCCAACGTCGCGCTGGCCTTCACCGAGGCCTAAGCCGTTGTCTTCGCCGCGCGTGCCGAGCGTACCGCCTGAGCAGGACGCCCCCGTTCCCCCTGAGGAGATCGACGTGACCATTGTGGACTCAAGAACTCCGGCGCACGTGCGTCCGCTTAATGGCAACGGCAAGGTTGCCGTCGCCACTGCGCCGCCTAAGGCCAGCGCCGCGCCAGCCGCGCACGCGGCCGCGGGCCCGCGACGCGAGCCTCAGTCGCGGCTGGAGGCGCTGTTCGACGATGGAACGCTCGAGCTCCTACTGCCGGCCGACGACAGCGGCATGCTGGCTGGAACGGGGCGCATCGGCGGCGTCGCCACCGTGGCATTCGCCAGCGACCCGCGCTTCCAGGGCGGTGCCATGGGCATCGACGGTTGCCGCGTCGTCGTGGCCGCGTACGACCACGCGGTCGAGATCGGCGCCCCGATCATCGGCCTGTGGCACTCTGGCGGTGCGCGGATTCTCGAGGGCGTCGAGAGCCTGCACGCGGTCGGCATGGTGTTCGCGGCCATGACGAGGGCCTCGGGCAAGGTGCCGCAGATTTCGGTCGTTCTCGGTGCGGCAGCGGGCGGCGCAGCTTACGGCCCGGCGCTGACCGACCTAGTCATCCTGTCCGAGCAGGGCCGCATCTTCGTGACCGGCCCCGACGTCGTGCGCAGCGTTACTGGCGAGGACGTTGACATGGAGCGCCTCGGCGGCCCGGAGCCGCACAGCCGCCGCTCCGGCGTCGTGCACATCGTGACATCGTCCGACGCCGAAGCGTTCCACAAGGCCCGCGAGCTCGTGCTGCTCCTGGGCGAGCAGATGACCACGCCGGCGGCAAACCTGCCGGACACCGACCTCGGCAGCCTGCTACCAGAGTCGCCGAAGCGCGCCTACGACGTCCACCCGCTGATCAGCGGTCTGCTCGATGGCCCCGGCGTCGAACTGCACCCGCGCTGGGCGCCTAACGTCGTCACGACGCTTGGTCGCCTCGGCGGCCGGACCGTCGGCGTCATCGCCAACAACCCGCTGCGGCTCGGCGGGTGCCTGGATGCGACGTCGGCGGAGAAAGCGGCCAGGTTTGTACGGATGTGTGACGCATTCGGCGTGCCGCTCGTCGTGCTCGTGGACGTGCCCGGGTACCTGCCCGGCGTCGGCCAGGAGTGGGACGGCGTTGTCCGCCGCGGTGCCAAGCTCCTGCACGCGTTCGCCGAGGCGGTTGTGCCGCGCGTGACGCTGGTGACGCGGAAAGCTTTTGGCGGGGCTTACATCGCGATGAACTCGCGCGCGCTCGGCGCGACGAAAGTGTTCGCCTGGCCGGGAGCTGAGATCGCGGTCATGGGCTCGGTCGCCGCGGTCCGGATCCTGCATCGGCGGACCCTGGCCGCTGCATCGGCGGAGGAACGGCACGAGGTCGAGGCGCGCCTCGCTTCGGAGCACGAGGAGATCGTCGGCGGTCTGCCGCGCGCGGTCTCGGTGGGAGTTATCGACGAGGTCATCGAGCCGGACAAGACCAGGCAGGCGATACTCGACGCGATAGTCCACGCCCCGCCCGAGCGGGGCCACCACGGCAACATTCCGCTGTAACGGCGACACCACTGGCGTCCTCACCGCCCTAGAGTTCGAATTGCCATATTGGCAACTGTAGTTGCAGAACTGGCGGCCGCTTGGCATGGTAGTTGCGGAGGTGAGGGATGACCACGCAGCACGACCACCACGCCGCCCATGGCGACACCGAGTACACCCAGGAGTTCTGGGATGCGCGGTACGGATCAGCCGACAGGATCTGGAGCGGGCGGCCAAACACCCAGCTCGTCGCCCAGGCCGTCGAGTTGCCCCCCGGCGAGGCCCTCGACGTGGGCAGCGGCGAGGGCGCCGACGCCATCTGGCTGGCATCACACGGCTGGCGAGTGACCGCCATCGACGTGTCGGCCGTGGCGCTGGACCGCGCGGCCCGAGCGGCGGCGGCCGTAGGCCAGCAGGTCGCGGCCAGGATCACGTGGGAGCAGCGGGACATGCTGACGTGGGATCCGGGGCCGGCCCGGTTCGATCTCGTTTCGGCGCAGTTCATGCACCTGCCCAGGCCGGCTCAGGACGTGATGCACGCCCGGCTCGCGGCCGCCGTCCGGCCGGGGGGCACGCTGCTGATCGTCGGTCACCTCCACGATGAGCAGCACGCGCACATCGCGCCCAGGTTTAGGCCAGCGGAGGACATCGTGGCGGGCTTGGACCCGGCCGACTGGCGGGTCATCGTCGCAACCGCGATCGAGCGGCCCGGAACTGGCCCGGACGGGGAGCCGACCACGCTGAGCGACAGTGTCTTGCGAGCAGTGCGGCGGAGCTAGCACGCCCCCGTTCCGGTCCTGGGAATGCTGGTACCCGCCGGTGCGCTGACCTCTGCCATGGACTCTACGGACGCGTCGCTGCCGCTGGCGGTGCTGGATTTCGTTGGGATCGAGTACGGCGAGAGCGCGTCGTCCGCGCTGGCCGGCGCCGTCGGCGTCGCGCAGGCGGTGGAGGCCGCCGGCTATCGCCGGTACTGGGTGTCCGAGCACCACAACATGACGAGCCTGGCCTGTAGCGCGCCTGAGCTGCTCATCGCGCATGTGGGCGCGCTCACGGCCAGGATCAGGGTCGGGGCCGCCGGGATCATGCTGCCGAACCACTCGTCGCTCAAGGTCGCCGAGATGTTCCGGACGCTCCTCGCGATGTATCCCGGCCGCATCGACCTCGCGCTCGGCCGCGCGCCCGGCACCGACCCGCTTACCGCCCACGTGCTGCGCCGCGGGATGGTCGCCGACGCGGCCGCAGAGTTCCCGGCCCAGGTCGGCGAGCTTCTGGCGTTCCTGGGCGACGGGTTCCCCGAGGGTCATCCGTATAAGCCGCTCGTGGCCGCGCCGGTGATCGAGGAGCGGCCAGAGCTGTTCGTGCTCGGCTCCAGCCCGTACGGGCCGCGGTTCGCCGCCGTGAACGGCTTCGCGGCTGTGTTTGCCCACCATATGAGCCCCGATCTGGCGCTCGAGGCACTGCGTGACTACCGGCGACGATTCCAGCCGCGGACCGAGGGCGCGGAGCCGTACTCAGCGATGTCGGTGCTCGCCTTCGGCAGCGAGGACCCCGACGCCGTCATCGACTTCGAGGCAGCCTGGACGCTCACTATCCAGAACATCCGCCGCGGCATCCGCGAGCCGCTCCCGCCGGAGAAGGTCAAGGAGCTGGCCCGCTCCCCCGACTTCCGGTCCAGCCGGAACGAAAACGGGCGCATGGTGACCGGCGCGCCGAAGGCTGTCGTCGAGCGGTTGCTGGAGATGAAGGAGCGGGCGCAGGCGGACGAGATCGTTGTCGTGACGCCAAGCCTCGATCGCGCGCGTCGCAAAGCGAGCTACTCTGCGATCGCCGACGCCTGGCGCCAGGCCTCCTGAGCAAACACACAACCGGCGCGCGTCCTGTCTAGCCCGACCTGATGGTTGACGGATCTGTCCCAGCACATGCTTGGCAGGTGGCCTAGGAAACCATGGGCAGCCTTGCGGGGCTGGGGCCTGTCGTGCGGTGCTGGTTCATGCCCAGGTGGCGCGCTGCCATACCTCGGTTGCTGTGATCCGCGTGGCGGAGAACTCCGGGTCCTGGTTGATCTCATCGACGTCTGGCACCAGTATCTCGCCGAGCATGGAGGTTACTCTTGACCGTGAGCTGTCGGCGTAGTTATGGCGGCCGGGTCCGTATCGGTGCTGCCCACAGGGCGCTATATCGCCCCGTGCGGATGACCGCGCCGATGACATTGTGCGGTTTTAGGCGATCTTGAGTCCTGGTTTGCTTACGTTTTGTGGTCGTGAAAAGTGTGCAGTGCGGGGAGTCGGCCTGGACTTTGGGCGCCTGCCGAGGCCGTCAGCGCGCGCCGAGAGAAGCACCGGACGAAGGCCGTCACCGGACCCCCGCCTGGCC
>DATIOU010000096.1:0-11415 GCA_035472835.1 Streptosporangiaceae bacterium
ACAAGGTCCTCGACATGTACGCGGCCGCCCTCGAGATCGACAGTCTCGCTGGAGCCCCCGCGCATGAGACCATCGCCGCCGAGATCCGCGAACGCTGGTCGCACGTTCACGCCCAGGACCCGCGCACGCTGGAGGAAGGCAAGCTTGCGCTCGTTCATCGCCTCGGCGAAGCGGCGCGGATGATCGACGAGCGGCAGCGGCGCGGCGAAATCCAGGCGAGGCCGGCGTATCAGGAGCTCTTCACGATCGGGTGCGGCGACCGGTTGTACCCTGTGCAGCTCAACGCGGCCCAGGAGATCGGCGTTGGCGGTGAGACTGCCTACGAGGAGATGCGGCACATGCTGACTGCGCCGTGTCCGGTGTGCGCGGCCGAGCGAGCCGAGCGGGCCGCTCATGCCGACCGGCCAGGATTGCCGGTGGCCGGTACGCTCGCGGCTTCGCGCTCGACCTCGGGACGAGATCGCACCAGGGAGCGGACCGCGGAGAGCTCGCGTGCGGGAATCATCAGCGCCTGGCTGGCCCCCATGCTGGTCGGATCCGTCGGCGGCCGGGGCTCCTCCGCCACAGACAGGCTCGTCGCCGAGCACGCGCGCGAGGACCTAGGGCAGTGGCTGCGGCACATGGCCCGCGACGGGCGGATGAACGGCGAACAAGATCTGCCCATCGCCCAGGAGATCGCGCTCGCGCAGGGGTTCAAGTACGCCGCGAACCGTCGTCCGGGCCAGCCGGACCTGCTCCGGGAATCGCGCATGTTCCTCGGCGAGCAGGCGCTGGAAATGCTGAAGAACGCACGGTTCTGGTATTCGCAACTGACGCTGATCCACGCGCTCACGCTGCTGAACTTGTCGCAGACCAAGCAGCCCTGGGACAAGTACGGCGCCAGTCCGGAGGCAATCGTCGAGCACTGGGTCAACGTCGCTGGCCGCGAACGCCCAGACGGCGACCGGGTCGACCGCATCGACCGCAACCGTGCGCCGGGAAGCCGCTACCAGCCGCACCCGTTCGTCAGCGAGGCTGCCCACCTCTGCGTTCTCGCCCTGAAAACCGAGCGCCCCCAGCGATACCTGTGGGTCGACGAGGGCGGCGTAGTCGGCCAGGTCGGCTCCCGGAACCTCGGCAAGATGGAGCAGCAGCGCCGCCACCGGCTGTGGATCCCGCCATCGGCGGGCTGGAGCGCGCTCAACGCCCGCGCCCAGCAGCTCGTCGCGGATGTGCTGCTGCTGCGCAATCTCGCGGAACGCGGCGAACTCCCGCATGAGCGCGAGCGTCGCTTGCGCCACTCGAACCGTGACGACCTGCCGCCGTGCATCACGCACTTCCGCGAAGCGCTGGAGCCCGGCCTCACCGTCGGCACGGCGGTCTCGATCGTGCCCGGCGTTAGCTGCGTCGACGGCTGCGTCTTCGAGCTGTGCCCCTACCCGCCGAAGGGTGGTCAGCCGCGCGTGGAGATGAGCGAGGCATTCTGCCGCCGCCAGCTCACCCTGCTGACCAGGAGCGTGCGCCACCCGCTGACCCGGCGGGCGCCGTGGCAACAGATGACGGTTGGTCAGCTCCGGAGTTTCTGGACCGAGATGGCCGACCGCGCCCGCGGTCCGCGCCCGCACACGTCGAGCTCCAGCCGCAGCAGAGGCCGACGACGCACCAGTTAATGAAGCGCCCGCGACGCTAGCCGAGGTCGGAGGACTCGCCGGCTGTCACGCATTTAGTAGAGGGCTTGCCACTCGGCGCCGGTCAGGCGCACGACGATGCCCAGCCCACGACCAACCGATCGGCGATGGCGCACGTGCTGCTTTCACGGACTCGCAAGCGTTCGTCACCAGCCGATGAGCGTGAGCGTCCCCGCATCACTCGTGTAGGCGATAGTCGTCAGAAGCGGCGTGAGTCGGCCGGTGCGCACATCGACAGCGAGCACGCGGACGGTGAACGGGCTTGCGCCTGGATAAAAGTGCGCGGCCGCGATGGCCACGAGCAGATGTCCGTGGACGGGGTTGGGTGCCAATGAGCACGAGGCATTGAGCCCCGTCTAGGTGTGCAGGACCGCGGTCCGGTGGCCGGTCGCCAAGCCGTACACACCGAGCTGGTTGGCGATCTGCGAGCCGGATCGGTCAGCGGATATGCACCCATACAGATCCGGGCCGACCGATAGCGATGAGACGCCGGGAAGCCCGACGGTGCTGGCCTGGTCAACCGGTCCAGATGGCATGTCCGTGCGCAGCGACTTGACCACGATCGCCGACCCGTTGGGCAGGTATTGAGCGAAGGCGAGCAGATTGCCGTCCGGAGTCAGCGACATGCTGGTTGGGTAGTCCTCGCCCAGGGCGAATGTCCAGCGCCCGGTGAACTTCCCGCTAGCCGTGTCGAGCCCGCGGCCACGGCCGCCGCAGCCGCCCGCGCCCCGTCAAACGACCCCCCGTGAATTGAGCACAGATCGTCCGGCTGGCAGGCGCTGCTGGCTAGGGCGGCTCGGAGCGAACATTCAGGGTCTGTTCAGGAACGATGCCTACGTTCGCCGGTATGAACGAATTCGAGGCCCGCCGGGTGGTCGACTCTCTTCGTGACCGCGGCGTCAACGCTCATCTCCTCCGCGGCGGCATTGGGAAGTTCGGCGTCCGCGTGCCGCTGTCCGACGGCCGCGAAGCGGAGTGGGATACCGATGGCACGGCCGGTCTTGAAGCCCAGGTCATGCGCGATGGCATGCTGGTCGGCTACGTGCCCCGGATCGAAGGCTCCGAGGACTTTGACGAGTCGCGCATCGTCGACGCAATCGCCCGCACCGACTATGACCAGCCAGTTGCCCGCCTGCGTACTACCGCGCCGTCAGCTCCCGCCCTCACCCGGGAAGGCGGCGTCTTCCGCCGTTTCCTCGACGGCTTCCGCTACCGGTGACCAGACTCCGCAGCCCCGCCGGGCAGACCGCGCCGAACTACAGGCGTATCACCGGAGAAAGTCCTTTCGACGCCCGGAACGTGGCCGAGTCGGCCGATGTGGTTCATTGTGCGCGGGCAGCCACGGTCGCGATGGCAATTGGGCCGGCGATGGTGATCGCCCATACATAGGCAGCCGGGTCGTACATCAGGTCTCCACAAGGAAGTGGTGGTCATCGGCTGAGGCTGGCCGGAGCGCCAACATCGTGGCGACCGGCGATGTTGCGGATCGCCGCGGCGAGGAGTTCCGGGTGCTCGCTGGTGGTGAGGTGACCCCCCGGGAAAGTCAGGACTTCGACGTGGGGCGCGCGCTCGCGGGTGGCCGCGATCTGCCGGTGCTCGTAGGGATCCTCCTCGCTGCCGCCGACGTACAGGGTGGCGGCGCCGTCAAGGTCGCGGGCAATCGCGCCGAGATCCCAGCGGTCTGCGTGCTTGCGGTGCTCGGCGACAAATCCCGCTGCGTTGTGCATGAACGCCGCGCCGCCGCGCCGGGTGATGGCCGACCGTAGTTCGGCGAGCTCCTCCGGCGCGGGATGGTAGCTGCGTGCGTAGAGGCGAGCCTGCAGGATCGTGGTGTCGAACACGCGCGGCATGCGCTGCGCCCGCCGCATCCCGAAGGCGCCCAACGGGGTGCGCAGCATCGGCGTGGTCTGCCACGGGTGTGAATGCGCGTCGGCGAACAGCCCGCCGTTCACCATAAACGCGGCTGTGATTACCGGCTCCGCGGAGCCGTCTGCCGTCGGCCGGTCGAGCTGGCGGCGTAGCAGCTCAAGTAGTGCCAGGGAGGTGTAGTCGAACGTGACGACGACTGTGCGGCGGACACCATGGTGCCGCCAGAGCGCCTCGACCAGGTCCGCGCGCTCGACGCTGGAGTACGGGTAGTCGCCGGGCTTGTCCGAGTCACCCTGCCCGATCGGCTCCACATACAGGCGCGGACCCAGACCGTCCCCGAGCATCCGGTCCACCTGGGCCCAGCCGTAAGAGCCATCCGGGAAGCCGGGCAGCAGCGTAAGCCACACGCTATCCGCGTCGTGTCGGGCAGTTGCCACGCGCTCGAAGACTCGGAGCGCCCCCGGCACCTTGGCGGCCTCGTTCTCGGTGAGGACACGCGCCGATTCCGGGTCATAAGGGATCCGCTGCCCGCCGGCGAACCACTCCTCGGCCGTCACCCGCGGCTCCTGACCCACCCGATTTGATGTCTTGGTCCCGTTCATCGAAGCCCCCTGATTGCATTAGTGGACGGTGTCCACCATAGCAGCGCACGTGGACGCTGTCCACTTTTGCTAACCTCTGATCATGACGGCCAGAAGTTCAGCGGAGACGCGCCGGGGGCAACCCCGGCGACGGCCGCGAGGTGCCGTCCGCGACGGCCTCGTGGCCGCCGGGCTTGAGCTTGCCCGTTCCGGGGGCCCGGACGCCGTCGTGCTCCGTGAAGCGACACGGATGGTGGGCGTGGTGCCCAACGCCGCCTACCGCCACTTCGCCGACCGTGATGCACTGCTGGCCGCCGTCTCCTCGGCGGCCATGCGCGAGCTCGCCGACCGGATGGCCGCCGGCGTCGCTGGCGTCCCCGGCGCATACGGCGATCCCGACGCTGCCGGCGGCCGGCTGGGGGCGATCGGTGAGGCGTACCTGGAGTTCGCTCGCGATGAACCAGGCCTGTTCGCAACGGCGTTCTCTCTGCCGCAACACCACGCCTATGGCGCTGCCGATGACGAGACGGGACAGGCGCGCACGCCGCTGGGTCATCTCCGCGCCGCGCTCGACGAGCTGGTTGACGCTGGCGTGCTCGACCGCCAGCGCCGCGACGGCATCGAGTACCCGATCTGGTCGGCAGTGCACGGGCTGGCCGTGCTCACCGGGCAGGGTCCCCTGCGGGACGTGCCCGGCGCCGCGCGCCGTCACATCGAAGAGCTCACCTTCACCTTCATCGCCGAGGGCCTCGCCTAGGCGAGCTGGCGGCAAGGCTGCCGGTCAGCCGGCCGGCTGTCTCCCAGCACCTAACAGCGCTGATGCACAGCGGCCTTGTCTCCTACGAGGAGCGCGGCACGCGCAATATTTACCGGCTCAATGTCGCCGGGCTGGGCGGCGTGCGCGGAAGGCTGGACAGCGCCAGCGCCAGGGCGGGTTACCGGACTGGCTGGGATCCTGTGATCGAGCAGTACGCGCTGGCTTGCGGGGCATCGATCCGAACGACGAAGATCCTCAGCCAGCCTGATGCCTAACCGCGGGCGTGCTGGATGGTCGCCATGCCGGCCGGCAGATCAGGCGTCAAGCGGTTCGCCGGTGGCCGTTCGGCGACCGCCGTACGAGGCGATCAGCGCATCGGCCACGATCACCGCGTCTGCATCGGCCACGTCCGCCGGGTACTCCGGCAGCAGGTCATCCCAGATGACCAGCCACGACCCGTACAGCTGCGCCTGTCCTTCAGGCCGGGCGAAGAACCAGACATGCAGGTGCGCGCCGCCGTCCCCGATGCGGTACACGTGAGCCCGAGAGATTCCCGGCAGACCCTCGACGTGGCGCACGATGTGGGTGGAGAGGATCCCTAGCTCGGCTGCAAGGTCATCGGGCAGGTCCGCCATGTCGTAGTGATCGCGCGGATGCAGCATGAGAACAAGAGGAACGCCCACTCCTTGCATTCGCGTCAGCCGCCAGCGGTCGCTGAACCAGATCCCTTCGTCCCGGCTGCGGCACGAGTTGCAGTCCGACGGGTCCTCACCCTGTCGTGCAGGCTCAGGCAAAACTGGCCGACGCAGCGGCGCCACGCGGAGTCCACCCGGCTCGAACGGACTGATTTCCCACCCCGTCATCCGGGCCAGTGGCAGCCTTCGTTCATAGTCTGCCGCGGCGACGGCGTGGTCGTAGAACTCATGAGGTCGCAAGGCCATGACCCGAAGACTAGTCCGCCGGGTCGTTTCGTGATCAATAGGGGTACTTTGACCTGGGAGCAGCTTGAGCACGTTGGCGTGGCGCCCGCGTAGGTGCATCGGCAGGAGGAGTCGGGTCTCATGGTGGCGTGGCTGAGCAGGGTGCGGGTATCGCCAACCTGATGGCACGGGCCGTCGGTATCGGCCGCGAAGTCAGCACGCCCGGAGGAAGCGATGAGCCTTAGCTTTGACGTCTTCGTCGTAGATCCCAAGCCGGTCCCGAGCGCAGTGCCGGGCTTCGAAGACGCCGTCGGCCAGGCGACATGGCCGCCTACCACTTCAACCCTGATTAATGACGATGGCCGTGCCCTGCTGGTCGACTGCCTGATCACTCAGCAGGAGGGGCGAGATCTCGCGACGTGGGTGGAGTCTCACGGCACCCAGCCCGAGTACGTCTACATCACTCATCCGCACGCCGACCACTTCCTCGGGCTGCCGGAGATACTGGCAGCGTTCCCCGAAGCCAGGCCGGTCGCCCTGGCCGAGTCCATTCCGGCCATGGAAGAGCAGATATCGCCCGGGTACATGCAGGTCTGGGAAGGATTCTTTCCCGGCCAGCTCACCAGCACTCCGGTCGCGCCGGCACCGCTGGCGGGCACCACGGTTCCAGTTGGCGGCACGGCAGCCAGGGTGTTCCCGGTAGGAACCACCGACACGGGACACTCCAGTGTTCTCCATGTCCCCAGCCTTAGCCTCGTCGTCCCCGGCGACGTCGTTTACAACCAGACGCACATGTGGATGAGGCGCTCGACACCTGACACCCGCGCCAGCTGGATGCGGGCCCTAGACGCTGTTGCCGAGCTGGAAGCCGATACCCTCATCGCCGGCCACCGCAACCCGCGGGCAGCCGACGACGACGCTCGCCGCCAGATCGCCGAAAGCCGGCGCTACATCGCCGATTTCGAGGCAGCGCTGGAACGCAGCTCTACCCCGGCCGAGCTCATCGACCGGATGACTACCGCCTACCCCAACCTCGCGAACCCCTACACCCTGTGGGTCGCGGCCTACGACCTCCTTGGCGCAGCGACCTAAGAATGCGAGCCGGCGGTGCAGCGCCGGATGGGTCCGCCGGTAGGCCCTGACGGAGGCGCACGAGGCTGACGGTAATCCGTTCCCGGAATTCGCGGCCGAAGCGATACCCGCGGACGGTGCCAGAGCGTCTTATGGATAGACATCGCCGTCGGACGCTGAGGAGCAGGGCTTGAGCGAGCGCCTTGTGGACGCCGAAGTGGAGTACGGGGAGTTCGCCTCTGCGCGGGCCGCGCAGCTGTTCCGCCTTGCGATCTTGATGTGCGGCAACTGGCACGAGGCCGAAGACCTGGTCCAGTCCACCCTGGCCAGCCTTTTCGTGGCGTGGAACCGGGTAAGCCGGTGCAACAGCATGGAAGCGTACGCGCGCCGGGTGCTGGTCAACACGTTCCTATCGCAGCGCAGGCTCCGGCGATCCGGCGAGACACCCGTCGCGCAGTTCGCTGACGCGAGCGCTCCGACGGTCGACCAGGACCTCAGGCTGACTCTGGTTGCCGCGCTGCGCCAGCTTCCGCCACGAAGCCGGGCCGTGGTGGTGCTGCGCTACCTCGAGGATCACAACATCGACTCCGTCGCCGAGCTGCTGGGGGTGACCCCGGCGGCGGTTAAGAGCCTGAACGCCAGAGGGCTGGCGCAACTGCGCGAACTGCTCAGCGGGGACGAGCAGCACTTGCTTCAGCCGTGACACGCTAGGGGACTGACATGATCTCTGAGGACTCTCTGTCCGATCTGTTCGAGAGGGCGGTCCGGGACCTGGATCCGCCGGTCACCGCCATCGTCGCCGAGGCCGCGCGGCGTGGCCGACGGCTGCGGAAGCGACGCCGGGCCTGGAAGGCGCTTGGCGGCGGTTCCGCGGCGGCGCTGACGGCGACGGCCGTCGTGGCGGGGACGTCGCTCGTTCACACCCAGGGCCCCTCGCTGGTCTCGGCAGGGTCGGCTGGCAGCAGTGCGAGCGCCAATCCAACGGGAACCCCCGTGGCCAGCGCCACGTCGTCAGCGAGCAGCTCGGTAAGCGCGACGCCGCCCTCAGCGAGCAGTTCCCCGACGGTTTCGTCGAACCCTGGCAACGGTGCCATGCCGACAATTGCCTCGGGCTACCAGATGCCGGTAGCGCAGATGCTTGCTGCGCTGAGGCATCTGCTGCCCGCCGGGTCGACCTTGGGGTATATCAACCCTTACGCCACGGAACCGGGGAGCTTGGAGGTCGACTACATCGACGGCCGCGGTGCGGCGGACATTCAGATCATGGTAGCGCCGACCGCGATGTTTTCCCCGCTGTCCTGTCCGACGCCGCTGTGGAAAGACGAGGGTTCGCGGCCGCAAGGGGCCCTGCCGATCAGTTGCGCCATGCGCACGCTCCCTGACGGCAGCCTCGAGCGCGACGCTGTCTATTACGCCGATGCCTACGGGTTCTACGCGTACAGCGTGTACGTCAACAGGCCGGACGGGGTCACCGTGGACGTCGAAGTCGGCAACGGGATTCTCCACGGCCTGCCGCAGGTCACCCGGGCTCAGCCGCCTGGCTCGATGTCCGAATGGGCGGCGCTCGCCGAGAATCCGGTGTGGCAGCTCAAGAAGGGGTGGCATCTCGGCAGCTGACGCGGTGCGCTGCGTTGATCTGCGGCGGCTCGCTGACACGTAGCAGCACGGCTTTTCTCCCTCATGGTTCGGCGTATTCGAAGCACGTCGCGCCGCGGATGGGTCAATGAGTGGAATCTCACACCCTCCCATCCACCGCTGCGGCAACACCGAATCCGGGCCAGCACCCAACGAGGGAGGAACAATGCCCACGACGAGAAATCGGCGCCGGAGCACGGCAGTTGCCGCACTCGGGCTCGCCCTGACCGCCGGGCTCGGAATCCTCGGCCCGAGCGCCGCAAACGCCTCCAGTCACCGCGAGGCCCCACTCATCGCCGCCGACCCGGCGGTCGACAACACGGACGTGTACGCGTTCGTAAGTCCGGACCGACCTGGCTACGTCACATTCATTGCGAACTTCTACCCGTTCCAGGAACCGAACGGGGGACCGAACTTCTACCCGTTCGCGACAGACGCGGTCTACAACATCAAGGTAGACAGCAACGGGGACGCCAAGCCCGATGCCGTCTTCCGCTGGAGCTTCCACAACGTCGACAGGCGGGGCAGCAGCACTTTCCTGTACAACAACGGGCCGGTCACCTCGGTCACTGACCCGCACCTGCTGTTCCGCCAGACCTATACGCTGCAGTCGTCTTTCGGCGGGCAGCCGTTCCGGACCCGCGTGGACAACGCGCCCGTCGCTCCGTCCCGTGTCGGACCGGCATCCATGCCTGACTACGCGAAGCTGCGGGACCAGGCCGTCACGACGCTGCCGGGCGGCTGGAAGATCTTCGCAGGCCAGGCCGACGATCCGTTCTTCCTCGATCTGCGTGTCTTCGACCTGCTCTACGGCGGTCACCTCAGCGAGGTCGGGCAGGACACGCTCTCGGGCTACAACGTGAACACGATCGCGATCCAGGTGCCGTTCAAGGACGTGGCGCTGAATGGTGACGCGACCCGCAACCCGGTTATCGGCGTCTGGTCCACGGCGGAGCGGCCGAGGGTCCGCATCACCGGTAAGACCATTACATCCACGACAGACTTGGTCCAGGTCTCCCGGCTCGGCAACCCGCTGGTCAACGAGGTCGTCGTTCCGGCCGGCCTGAAGGACGCCTTCAACGCTCTTCCGCCGAGCAAGGACGCCTCAATCGCTCCGCTCGTGGCCCGGGTCAAGGACCCCGAGGTGCCGAAGCTGATTCAGGCCATCTACGGCATCAAGGCTCCCGCCGCCCCGCGCAACGACCTGGCCGAGATATTCCTGACCGGCATCACCACCAAGGCCGGTGGCCCGATCAAGGCTGACCTCAACTCCCAGCTCAACAACGCTGACGTCAATCCGAGCACGTTCCGCCCGTCGGAGATGCTCCGGCTGAACCTGTCAGTGAAGCCGACCGCGCATCCGAACCGGCTCGGCGTGCTCGGCGGTGACCTGCAGGGCTTCCCGAATGGCCGCCGGCTGACCGACGACGTGGTTGACATCGAGCTGCAGGCGCTGGAGGGCGCAGCGCAGACCGGGAAGCTGGTCAGCGCGCTGGCCGCCGGTGACGGCGTCAACGCGAACGACCACGCATTCGGCTCGTCGTTCCCGTACGTCGCGCTGCCCAACGTGGCCGCGGTAAACACGGCTGGCCGAAGCACGAGCAACATCGCTCAGTCGTCCGCCGTGGCTGCCGCGAAGCCGGGCGCGACTCCGGGGACGACGCCGGGCGCGACCCACATGGCGGGGCACAGCGTCAGCACCGTCCCGGTCGCGTACTCCTCGCGGAACACATTCAACACGGTCATCGTCGCCACACTGGGAGCGGTCGCCGTCGCCCTCGCGGCCCTGCTGATCGTCGGATGGCTGATGCGCCGGCGCCGGCCGGCCGCCGTCGTCGCTCCAGGGCCCACTCAGCTGCCGCCGTCGGCACCCGGCGGTCCGGACGGGCCACCAGTCCAGCTCTGATACGCGCGACGCCGGGGGCACATCCACACCGGGCCTCGTGCCCCCGGCTGGCCGCCGACGAAAGGGTCACCACGATGCGACACCGAATTCTGATCGCTGGACTGGCAGCCATCGTGCTCGCTGGCGCGGGCACTGTGCTCGGGCTGCACGAGGGCGTATCACCGAACGCTGACGCCGCCCAGGTGCCGGTTTCCGTCAAGCCTGCGGTGCTGGCCCATGGCGACCAGCTTGCCGCGAGCATCGCCCGCGCGCAGGGGCACCTCCGCGTCGTCCCCGGCGACTACACCACGTGGGCGGCGCTCGGGTCCGCGTACATCGAGCGCGCCCGGGTGACCGCCGATCCGACGTACTACCCGAAGGCTGACGGGGCGCTCCACCGATCGCTCGCCTTGCGGCCTACGGGCAATCCGGCCGCTCTTGCCGGACTCGGGGCGCTCGCCAACGCCCGGCACGAGTTCGCCATGGCGCGTGATCTGGCTGACCGTGTCCTTCGCGCAGATCCCTACTCCGCCGACGCGTACGGCATCCTGGCTGACGCCCAGACCCAGCTCGGCAACGCCTCGGCGGCAACTGACGCGATCCAGCGCATGCTCGACCTCCGCCCTGGGCTCGCCGCCTACTCACGCGCGTCCTACGACCTCGAGCAGCAGGGTCGCCTGAGTGACGCGGCGGCCCTCATGCGGCGTGCGCTCGGCGACGCGGTAGACCCGGCGGATATCGCCTTCTGCCGTTACCAGCTCGGTCAGCTGGCCTGGCGCGGCGGACGGCTCAGCGATGCCGCGACCGAGTACGCCGCCGGTCAGGCGGCGGACCCTGCCTACATCCCCCTGCTCCAAGGCCAGGCTCAGGTCGCCGCCGCCCGCGGGCAGACCGCTGCGGCCCTCGCCGGCTACGCCGAGCTGACGGCGCGCTATCCGTCGCCCGCCTACCTGATGGAGTACGCCAATCTGCTCCGCGCGGCCGGCCAGCCGAAGAGCGCTGACCAGCAGCTCGCTCTCGCCGCTGCGGC
>DATIOU010000097.1:0-1909 GCA_035472835.1 Streptosporangiaceae bacterium
CGGCGCGTATGCCGAGGCACTGGACAAGGTGCTAGCCGGAGCCGGTTATCAAGAGCTGCGTGCGGAGCAAACCCAGCGGCGCCAGCGCGGCGACGTGCTGCAGCTGGGCATCGGGCTGGCGAGTTACGTGGAGATCACCGCAGCGGATGCGGCGGGCGGCGAGACCGCCCGGCTCGTCGTGCACGATGACGGCGCGGCCACGGTCTACACCGGCAGCTCCGCGCACGGCCAGGGTCACCACACCACCTGGGCAATGCTCGTCGAGGCCGAGCTAGGCATCGAGATGTCAAAGGTCACGGTGATCCACGGCGACACCGACCTTATTCCTAACGGGGTCGGTACCTATGCGTCGCGGTCCCTGCAGCTCGGCGGCGTCGCCGTGCACAAGGCCGCGATCGAGGTCAAGGAGCAGGCTCGACGGGTCGCGGCGGACATGATGGAGGCTAGTCAGGCCGACCTCGAACTGGACACCGAGCGCGGGGTCTGGCAGGTGCGCGGCGACCCTTCAGCCAGCCGGACCTGGGCTGAGGTCGCAGGTCACACCGGCGAAGATGGCCTGGTGGCCGCCGTCAACTACACCGAGGGCCAGCCAACCTTCCCGTTCGGAACCCATCTGGCGCTGGTTGAGGTGGACATCGAGACCGGCAAGGCGCGACTCGTCCGGCACGTGACGGTAGACGACGCCGGCACCATCATCAGCCCAGTGCTGGCCGAGGGCCAGCGGCATGGCGGCATCGCCCAGGGCGTGGCACAGGCGCTGCTGGAAGAGATGATCTACGACGCAGACGGTAACCCGCTGACCGGGACGCTCGTCGACTATGCGGCCATCACAGCCGCCGAGCTGCCCAGCTTCGAGCTTCTCAACTCCGAGACCGCGACGCCCGTCAATCCGCTCGGGGCCAAGGGGATCGGCGAGGCCGGCACCATCGGCGCCGCGCCCGCCACCCAGAACGCCGTCATCGACGCGGTGAGCCATCTCGGCGTCCGTCACATCGACATGCCTGCCACGCCGTCCAGGGTCTGGGCCGCGATCAGCGAAGCGAGGGAGAGCCAGTGAAGGTCAGCGTGACCGTAAACGGCAGCCAGGTCGCGGCCGAAGTTGCGGATCGCACCCTGCTGGTCCACTTCCTGCGGGAGCAAGCCAGCCTCACCGGGACCAACGTTGGCTGCGACACCAGTTCCTGCGGAGCCTGCACCGTGCTGCTCGACGGGCAGTCGGTTAAGTCCTGCACCCTGCTGGCCGCCCAGGCGGACGGGCGCGCGGTAGTGACGGTCGAGGGACTGGCCGACGGCTCAGGTGAAATGCACCCGGTGCAGCGCGCGTTCCAGGCTGAGCATGGTCTGCAATGCGGGTTCTGCACTCCGGGCATGGTGATGGCGACCGTCTCGCTGCTGGCCGAGAACAGCTCGCCGACCGAGGAAGAGGTCAGGTCGGCCCTGGAGGGCAACCTGTGCCGGTGCACCGGTTATCACAACATCGTCAGGGCAGTTCTGGCCGTAGCCGGCGACAACGCGAGCGAGAGGCGGCCCGCTTGATCCCCGCACCTTTCACCTATAAGAGGGCCTGGTCAATGGACGAGGCCCTAGATCTGGCTGCCCAGGGCGGCGAGGACGCCAAGTTCCTGGCCGGCGGGCACTCGCTGCTTCCGCTGATGAAGCTGCGACTGGCCATGCCCGAGGTCCTGATCGACATCGGCAGGCTGCACGAGCTGAGCTATATCCGCGATGAGCGCGACCACATTGTGGTAGGCGCGCTCGCCAGCTATCACGAGCTAGCAACATCCGGCGTTCTGGCTCGCGAACTGCCGCTGCTCGCCCATGCCGCCGGCCAGGTAGGCGACCCACAGGTCCGCCACTGCGGCACGATCGGCGGGTCCCTGGCGCATGCCGACTCGGCGGCCGACCTGCC
>DATIOU010000098.1:0-49954 GCA_035472835.1 Streptosporangiaceae bacterium
CGGATATCCCGGTGCTGCAGATCTCGATGCCGAGCCTCGACCCCGAGCGCCTGCTGCGCGTCGGCAAGGCCTTGCGGCCGCTGCGGGACGAAGGCGTGCTGATCATGGGCAGCGGTTTCCTGACGCACGGGCTCCCGTTCCTGCGCGACTTCCGGTTCAACGCGCAGCCCCCCGGCTGGTCGATCGAGTTCGACGAGTGGGCCGCAGCAGCTCTCGACGGAGGCGACGTCGACGCCCTAGCCGGGTTCCGCGGCGCGCCGGCGGTGCGGTACGCGCATCCGACGACCGAGCACTACGCTCCGCTGTTCGTCGCATTGGGCGCCGCCGAAGCGCCTGTTCCAACGACCACCATCACGGGCTACTGGCTCGGACTCGCCAAGCGCTCGATCCAGGTGGCATGAACGCTAACCTCCGGGGCGCCGACGTAGGGCAAACGTAGGGTACCCTATGCGTATGGTAAAGACGTCGGTGTACTTGCCGGAAGAACTGAAGGAGCGTCTCGCTGAGGCATCGCGCGCCTCCGGTGAGTCGGAGGCGACAATCATCAGGAGCGCCCTCGAACAGTGGCTGGCTGGGATTGCGCGGCCGCCTAGCTCACCGCACTGGGGCACCATTGCCTTCGCGGATCCGCGCCTGGCGGACACGGTTGATGAGATCCTCGGCGAAGGGTTCGGCCGACCGTGATTGTCTGCGACACAAGCGGCTTAGTTGCCGCCTACTCGATGACCGACAGCCGGTCCCGGCAAATCACCGACCTGCTGCGAAGCGAGCCTGGCCCGCTCATCCTGTCACCGTTCGTGCTCGCGGAGCTGGACTACCTCATCCACACTCGGGCGGGTGTCCGCGATGAGCTCAAAGTGCTCGCCGATGTGACCAATGGCGTATACAGCCTCGCCGAGCTCGACCGCTTCGACATAGCTGAAGCCGCGGCCGTGGTCGAGCGATACCGGGGAATGAAGATCGGCCTGACAGATGCGTCGCTCGTCATACTCGCAGCCAAGCACGGGACGAACCGGATCCTTACCTTCGACGAGAGGCATTTCCGCGCGCTACGCCCGCTGACCTCGGATGCGTTCACGCTCCTTCCAGCAGACAGCTAGGAACCGACAGCTAGGGAGTCAGCGCTACTTGTCAACTTAGGTCGGCAGTCAAAGCTGGCGGAACAGCCAGCTCGGTCCGGCTACCGACGCGCCGGCGGCAACGCACCGCGCCCGCAACTCCCGGTCGGCAGTGACAACGATCCGCCGGCCAGCGGTCTGCGCTGCGAGCTCTGCGATTGTGTCGTCGCCTGAGCCTCGCGCGCCGATGACCCGCACCGCGCCATCGCCGGGCTCAGCCGCTGCCGGTCGCGCTGCGCCCTCGACAACGAGCACCACATCGGGCAGCCACCGCATCCACGTCAGCCCATCGGCAACACGATCGCCGCTGACTCGATTGTGACTTGCACCTCGATCAGCCGGGGCTGTGCTGCTGACTCGATCCGCGACTGGCGCCTGGGCCTCGTCATCCGGCAGCCGAGTGACGCCACGCCCGACGAGCGGCGCCAGCTCGTCGCGTAGCCGTACCGCAGCCCCCGCCCGGTCGCGCCACCAGCCGTCGGGTCGCGAGCCGACGACGTTCGCCCCGTCGACAATGATCGTGACAGGCGATAGCTCGTGGCTCAGCTCGGTCCAGTGGGCGCCGAGCCCTGGGTGAAGGTCGAGTTTGCTGACGGCCGGTAGCGCGACCCAGGCAACTTCATCGGTCTCCTCGTCGTCGGCGCGGACCGGGAATGTCTTCTCGGCCTCGGCCAGCACAGTGGTGTAGGACCAGCCGCCATGGTCATCGGTGAAAACGCCGCGGGAATGCACCGCGTCCGGCGGCACCTCGCATTCCTCCGCCGCCTCCCGTAGCGCCGCCGCCAGCGCTGACTCGTGGCTGTCCCTCGCACCGCCCGGCAGCCCCCACGTTCCTCCGTGATGGCTCCACCAGGTGCGACGCTGCAGCAGAACCGGGCCGCCGGTTACGAACGCAAGGAGTCCTGCGGCGCC
The DNA here is from genome assembly GCA_035472835.1 of Streptosporangiaceae bacterium. Classification (GTDB taxonomy): domain Bacteria; phylum Actinomycetota; class Actinomycetes; order Streptosporangiales; family Streptosporangiaceae; genus JAJYUU01. The sequence continues at coordinate 2,031 of DATIOU010000098.1, forward strand.
GAACCGGCCCCAGTGCCGATGACCGAGCGAACAGCGGACCCAGCCGTTACCGTCCCGGCTAGCCATGGCGCCCGGGGGCCGCGCCGCATCGAAGCCCGTCCATCAGGAATTCACAGCCGGAGGCCCCTCCACTTCGGCATCGTACCGTCGCCAGAGCATGGCCGGGCAAGAGCAGGCCAGGCCGGCGAGCTTAGGCTGTGATCCATGCCTCAATCCCCCGTCACCAGCCGCCTGGCCAAGCTCCGTCAGCAGCGGACGGCGCCGCTGATCCTCGAGCTGGATCTCACCGAGGGGCTCAGCGAGATCCGGCCCACCGACCCCATCTCCGCGCTTGCCGCGCGGAACCGGCCGGCGCTGCCTGACATACTCGACGGCCTGCGCCGGGCCCGAACCGACGATCGGGTCGCAGTGCTCGTGGCGCGCCTGGGAGGCAAGGCCATCGGCCTCGCGGCAGTGCAGGAACTTCGCCGGGCCATCGCCGAATTCGCCGACGCGGGCAAGACGACTGTGGCCTGGGCCGAGTCGTTCGGCGAATTCTCCGCTGGCAACGTCCAGTACTATCTCGCCACCGCGTTCGAGAAGATCTGGCTCCAGCCATCTGGCGACCTCGGGCTAACCGGCATCGCCGTCGAGCGGTTGTTCCTACGGGACTTGCTCGACAAGGTTGGTGCCGACTTCCAGGTGGCCAAGCGGCACGAGTTCAAGAGCGCGGCCGAGCAGCTGACCGAGACCCAGTTCTCCGAACCGGCCCGACAGGCCACTGAGCGGATGACGGCCTCGATCACCGAGCAGCTTGTCCAGGGCATCTCCGAGCGTCGCGGCATCACGCGGGAAAAGGTCAGCGAGCTCATCGATGCTGGTCCGTACCTCGCCGCTCGCGCCCATTCGGAGAGCCTCATCGACCAGCTCGGCTATCGCGACGAGGTGTACGCCGAGGCACGCAAGCAAGCCGGGCCCGACGCTGTTGTCATCTACCTCGGTCGGTATCAGCGCGCCAAGGCGCTCGCTGAGCGAGCTCGCACGGCGGTGACGCGGGCGCCGGGCAGCCAGGATCAAGGCATCGCGCTCATCTACGCGACGGGAGCAATCCGGCGCGGCCGAAGCGGACGCAGCCCGCTGACTGGCAACGCGATGGGCTCGGACACGATCGCCAGCGCCATCCGGGCCGCGGCCAGGGACGAGCACATTCGCGCCATCTTGCTCCGGGTCAACAGCCCTGGGGGCTCCTACGTGGCATCGGACACCATCTGGCGGGAGGTCGTGCGGGCCCGGGCCGGCGGCACGACCGTGGTCGTCTCGATGGGCGACGTCGCTGCGTCCGGAGGCTACTTCATCTCGATGGCGGCGGATCAGATCATCGCGCAGCCAGGCACGATCACCGGGTCCATCGGCGTGCTTACTGGCAAGCCGGTGCTTGGCGGGGCGCTCGCCCGCGCCGGCATCACGAGCGATCGGATAGTTCACGGCGCGCACGCGGGGATGTTCTCGTCGATTGAGCCGTTCACCGACAACGAATGGGCGCTGGTCAATGACTGGCTCGATCACATCTACGCCGACTTCACCAGCAAGGTCGCGGCTGGCCGCGGCATGACGCCCGAGGAGGTCCACGAGGTTGCCAGAGGCCGGGTCTGGACCGGTGCCGATGCGCTCGCCCGTGGCCTGGTCGACGAGCTCGGCGGCATCGATCGCGCGGCGGCAGTGGCCCGGCGGCGAGCTGGCCTGCCGTCAAGGGCGCCGTTGCGGGTGTTCCCTCGGGTCAGCCCGATCAACCGGGTGCGACCGCCGGGCTCGAGCGAGAGCCGTAGCGCCGCGGCTGGCGGCCTCCTATCTGACACGTGGGGACCGGCCGGAGGTATCGCGGGTCGGCTCGGGCTCTCCCCACATGGCCCATTGATGCTGCCCGGCACCTGGACCTTCGAGTAAGGCGCGGCGTTGTCCCTGGCCAGGTTCGCCGGCGCGCTGAGCGCCTGGGCGGGCGCGGTGACGCTGCTGACTATCGCCGAGGGCCGAGACGACATCGGCACGACCGTGAGCGCGTTCTGCCCAGTGTCCGCAAGTCCGCCGACTGTGCTGGTCTCGCTCCTAGCATCCGGATATCCAGCCGAGGTGCTCGGCCGGGCCGACAGATTCGCTGTCACGGTCTTGTCCGCCACCCAGCGCGCCCTGGCCGGCCGGTTCGCGGCCGCGGGTCGTCCTGGTGCCCGCCTGCTCCTCGGCAACGTGCCGCACGAGCGGGGCGAGGCGTCGGGTGCCCTGATTCCGACGGGCGGACTCGCCGCCTTCGAGGCCGAGGTAACGACGCGGATTCCGGCCGCCGATCACATCCTCTTTGTCGGTCATGTCCTAGCTGTCCCGTACGTTGCTGAGGCTGGCGAGCCGCTGATCCGGTTCCGCAGCGGATATTTCCGCTGACGGACCTCGTCCGCCACTCGCACACCGCTGAGTGACGTGTGCGCCCCGCCGCTACGGGTAGGCCCGGTAGCCGGGACCTACCGGACGGGGGGACGGTGCGCACACGGGTCGGTGCCGCGATCTTCGTGGCCGTCGCGTTGCTGGCATGGGCGATGGGCAGTAGCGTTCTCGCCGCTGCGGCCCTGGGCGGCGGCCTGATTCTGCTCGCGGTGGCCATCGTCGTGGGGCGACGCGGCCGCCACGGCCGCCACGCCGACGATGGCCGGGGCGATGAAAGCGTGGCGAGCGGCCCGAGCACGACGGACCTGGCCGCGCGCGCATCGCATTCGCTTGTGCAGGCCGATGACGCCGTGCTGACCAGTGAGCAGGAGCTCGGCTTCGCGATCGCGGTGTTCGGGGAGCGGGCAATGGCGCCGTTTTCGGCCGCGGTCGAGGTCGCGCGCGCCGAGTTGCGCGAGGCGTTCAGTCTTCGGCAGCTCGTCGACGACACCGCAGCGAGCGACGCCCTTACGCGATCACGCCTGTCCGAGATCAGCGCGCACTGCAGCGCCGCGAGCCAGCTGCTCGACGATCAAGCGGCGGCGTTCGACCGAGCGCAGCACATGCATGTCCGTGCGCCGCAGCTCGTCGCCGAGGTGGACGCCCACATCGCGCAGCAGTCGGCCCGGATGAGCCAATCCCGGCAAGTGCTCGACCGCCTAGCCGCGAAGTACACGCGCGAGGCCGTCGCGGCCGTCGCGGCTAATCCCGACCACGCGGCAACGCGACTCGAGTTCGCCGCCGACAGCCTCGCCACCGCTGAACACGCGATCGCCGCCGGCGATACAGGTAAGGCGGCAGTCGCGCTGCAGGCGGCCGAAGCCGGTGCCGACCAGGCGACTGACCTGCTGACGGGCGTGCTGCACATGGAAGCCGAGCTCACGCAGGCGGCGTCGGCGGTGCCGGCCGCGCTACGCGAGATCGAGGCCGAGATCGCCGACGCGGGGGCGCACCTAACAGACACGCTGGACGAGGAACGCGCTTCGCTCGTCGCCGACGCGCAAGCGGTGAGCGACGGCGTCCGCGACAAAGTGGCGGCAGGCGCGTTCGACGCGCTGGTCGCGCTGCGGGACATCCAGCAGGCCGACGCAGCGCTCGACCGCGCGCTGGCCGGCCTGCGCACCGAACAGGCGAGGCGCCACCGGGCCATCGCCGTGCTGGACGAGGCGATGCTGGTCGCGCGCAGTTCGCTGACCGCAGCCGAGGACTTCATCACAACTCGCCGCGGCAGCGTCGGGCCCAGTGCGCGAACCAGGCTGTCGGAGGCGCGCAGACATTATGGGCTGGCGATCGGCTCCGCCCAGCCAGAACCGGAGAACGCGCTGACCGACGCGCAGCATGCAGATGCGCTGGCGCTGCAGGCAAGAGCGTTCGCCGAGCACGACGTCGCAGAGTTCCAGAACGGTAATCTGACCGCTCACGCCGTGACGGCTACTGACACCACCCAGCCCGACGCCCGGCTCCGCGGCGCGATCCTCGGCGGCATCCTGATCGATGACCGGGCTGGCGGTGTCGGCCCCGGCAGCTTCGGCGGCGTCGGCACGCGCGGCCGGGATACTGTCGGCCACCCGGAATACAGCATCACCAGCCACGGCGACGTCACCGGCCAGCCCGCTGTCAGCGGCACGGCCTAAGGCAGTACCGAAGCGAGGGGAAACCATGTCCAAGCGCGGCATCATTGGGCGCGTTGCCCAGCTTGCCCACGCGAACGTCGGCGCGGTCGTCGACACGGCCGAGGACCCGCAAGACACGACAGATCAGCTCGCCCGCGACTACTCCGCCACCATCGCCGAAGCCGAGCGGGCGATCGCGCAGCTCGACAACGACCGGCGCATAGCGGCGCACGATCAGCGCGCGGATGCCGAGGCGGCCGAGCAGTGGGCCGCAGCCGCCGCAGTGACCAGTCAGACGGCTGATGAGCTGCGGGCTGCCGGCGACGCCGCTGCCGCCAACAGGTTCGACACTCTCGCGAGGGTCGCGATCGCCAGGGAGCTGATGGCCGAGAACGACGTTGAGGCGAGCCAGCACGCGATCGTCACGCAGACCGAATCCATCGAGACTCTCACGAGCGGTTTGAGCCAGATGCAGACCAAGCTATCGGCGCTGACCCGACGACCCCAGCCCCTGACTGCGGACTCCGGCGCCGCCCAGGCGCGACGCCGGGGCAACGACCACGTGATCAGGAACATCAACGTCCTCGACCCAGCGAGCGAGGTAGCGCTGTTTCAGGACGCGGTCCACCACGAGGAGTCGCGGCTTCGCGGCGGCGATCCCCAGCTGCCACCGCCAGCGGCGCAGGCCGCCGAGTTCGCCTGCCCAGACGGCGACAGCGCGGACGAGACCGAGATTGAAGAGCGGCTGCAAGGCCTGAAGACGGCGCGGGCCATGGCGTCCGCGCTGGCGCGGGCGAACAATCAGCCATTCAGGTAGGCGAGCACGGCGAGCACCCGGCGGTTGTCGTCATCGGATGGTGCCAGGTCGAGCTTGGTGAAGATGCTGGTGCTGTGCTTGCTCACCGCCTTCTCGGTGACGAAGAGCCGCTGCGCGATGGCGCTGTTGGATCGGCCTTCGGCCATCAACCCCAGCACCTCACGTTCCCTGGCCGAGAGCCTGGCCAGTGGTTCTTCCCTCGCCCGTCGGCCAAGCAGCTTCGTGACGACCTCGCTGTCCATGACGGTCCCGCCGCCCGCGACGGTCCGTACGGCGTCGACGAACTGATCGTCGTTGAACACTCGATCTTTCAGTAGATAGCCCACTGCGCCGGCCCGGTCCGCCAGCAGCTCGCGCGCGTACAGCTGCTCGACGTACTGGGACAGCACGAGCACCGGGAGCCCTGGCACGGTAACGCGGGCCGCCAGCGCCGCACGGAGCCCGTCGTCGGTGAACGTCGGCGGCAGCCGCACATCGACGATCGCAACATCCGGGCGCTCATCGACAAGCGCCGCCAGCAACGCGGGTGCGTCGCCGACGGCCGCCGCGATCGCGAAGTCGTGCGCCGCGAGCAGCCGGACCAGGCCATCCCTCAGCAGGAAGAGGTCTTCGGCGACGACAACGCGCACGGCACCTCCATCACCACCATCGTCGGACCGCCGATCGGACTGCTTACTACCAGTATCCCGTCGAACGTGGCGAGCCGCCGCTCCACACCCGCCAGCCCGCTGCCAGCCGATGCGTCGGCGCCGCCGAGACCGAAGTCGGTCACCTCGACCCGCAGCACGCCGCGACCGTGCGACAGCACGATCCGGGCGTCCCGGGCACCGGAGTGCTTGGCGGCATTCGTCAGCAGCTCGGCAACGGCGAAGTAGCATGCTGTTTCCACCGGCGCCGGCACGCGGCCAGGCAGCTCGATGTCGGTCTCGACGCTTAGCGGGCTGTCCAGCGCGAGCGCGCGGACTGCGTCGGCGAAACCGCGATCGGCCAGCACCGGCGGCAGTACGCCGCGCACCAGCTCACGCAGCTCGGTCAGCGCCCGAGCTGACGTTTCGCGCGCCTCGGCGACCAGTGCGATGGCTGCTTCAGGGCTCGTCGGGATGAGCCGTTCCGCCGCCCGCAGGCTCATGCCGAGGGCAACTAGGCGTGCCTGCGCGCCGTCGTGCAGGTCGCGCTCTAGCCGTCGCAGGTCAGCCGAGGCGGTATCGACCGCGTCCGCGCGGCTCTCGGTGAGCTGCTGCACCCGGCTGAGCAGCTCCGCCGCTGGCGTCATCCCGAGCAAGCGTCGCACCTGCGGGAACGTCTGCGGGAGCAGCCACGCTCCGGCGGCCAGCAGCCCTAGGCTCTCCACTGCGGCGGCGGCTGTCGTCTTGGGGCTCGTCACGAGGACGGCTCCAAAAAGCACGCCCCTAGACACCTCTCCGATCCGCGCATAGCCAAAGCCGCCGGGGTTGGCTCCCGCCACCAGGGCGAACCCGACAAGGCCCAGGCCCACGAGGCCTGCCGCGGCCGCCTTGGCCGCGAGCTCAGGTCGGCGCCCGACAACGGCGATCGTTCCCGCAAGCAGGAGGGGTAGCAAGATGACGTCGGCCCCCCAGCTGACCACGGGGGCGACGAACGCAGCGATGGCGACAGCCAACGGCACCAGCAGGAGCGCCGCAAACTGCGCTCGCGGTTGCAGCTGTGTCAGCCGACCCAGCAAGGGCCCCCGCTGCTCCGGTGCCGCGTCTTCCGCGCGGCACAGCAACCACAAGCCGACGAGCAGGAACAGATAGGCCTGCAGCAGGACGAGCTCTTCTTCACGATTCCAGTTGCCACTCGTGTACAGGCCATAGGTAGTGACACCGCCGCCGACGGCATAGTTCCGCAGCACGACGAATCCCGCCAGGCCATACGCGATCAGCGCCCACGGAAAGACGCGCCGCACCCAACCCGGTCTCGCGGCGATGACCATCACCGCCATTAGCGGAAAGAGCACTCCCCACCAATTCAGGGCACCGCTCCCTAGCGGGGCGTAGACGGTGCTCAGCGCGAACACCGACACCAGTAGCAGCGCCGCGCTCCAGGCGAGCTCGCGAAGGCGCCCCCGCGGAGTCTTCGCAGCCTGAGGTAGCCGCGAGCGCACCACCGCGGCGACGACGCCGATGGCGAGGACCGGCAGTACGAGGTCTTGAATCCGCAGCGACATGGTGGTCTGCTCCTTCCGGCGCGCCCCTCCGACTCGCCAGACGTAACGCTTCCGCAGCCCGGGCCGCCGCCGCCATAGGCCGTCGTCCACTCCCGCAGGTAGGCAAATGCCTACCATCGAGGGATGCCGGACGCATCCACCGCCCCGATTTGGTATCTCGTGGATCGCCAGGAGGCTCGATGAGGAACCTGGGGATCGGCACCTGGATCCACCGCCGGCGGGTGAAGTCGGCGGAGTCGATCGCGATCCTCGACGGCGACCGCCGTCTGCGCTACGACGTGCTCGCTGCGCGCATCGACAGGCTCACGAACGCGCTGCAAGCACAAGGTGTTGCACCCGGCGAGCGGGTCGCCTACATCGGCCCGAACGCGGCCGAGTTCCTCGAGGCCATGTTCGCGTGCGGGCAGGCAGGGGCGGTGTTCGTGCCGCTGAATATTCGGCTCGCAACCGAAGAGGTGGCATACGCCCTCGCCGACTCGGGCGCGAGCTTGTTGTTCCACACGGCCGACTTCGCCGATGTCGTCGCGACCGCGCAGCTGCCGCGGGTGGTGGTAGGCACCGCTCCTGACGCGGCCGCCGTCCGGTACGAGGACATGCTGACCGCGGCGGACGCGGACCACCCCGACCTGCCCGTCGCACTCGACGATGCCGCCCTCATCCTGTACACCTCAGGCACCACGGGCCGGCCGAAGGGCGCCGTGCTCAGCCACGGCAACCTGACCTGGAACGCCATCAACGTACTTGTCGACTACGACGTGACCAGCGCCGACGTCGCGCTCATGGCCTCCCCGCTGTTCCACGTCGCATCTCTTGGCATGGGTGCCCTGCCGACGCTCCTGAAGGGCGGCACGCTCGTGCTCCAGCCGACGTTCGAGCCGGGCGCGGTGCTGGCTGCCATTGCCGAGCACCGGGTCACCGCGCTCAGCGGCGTCCCCACGACGTTCCAGCTGCTCGCCGAGCACCCGGACTGGCCGCGAACGGACCTGAGTTCGGTCACGATGCTCACCTGCGGCGGTTCCGCCGTGCCGGCCCGAGTCGCGGACGCGTACGAACGGCGCGGGCTGTCGTTCTCGTCGGGTTACGGCCTGACCGAGACGTCGCCGGGCGCTACGTCGCTGTCGCCGCGCCACTCGCGCGAGAGGTCCACGACGTCCGGGCTGCCGCATTTCTTCACCGACGTGCGCGTGGCCGACCCGCAAGGCCGCGAAATGCCGTCCGGCGAAATCGGCGAGATCCTCATCAGCGGACCGAACGTAATCGCTGGGTACTGGAACCGGCCGGACGCGACCGCGCAGGCAATCGCGGACGGCTGGCTCCACTCGGGCGACCTCGGCTTCCGCGACGCCGACGGCTACCTCACGATCGCCGACCGAGCCAAGGACATGTTCATCTCCGGGGGCGAGAACGTCTATCCAGCCGAGATCGAGCGCGTCGTCCTTGAGCTACCAGAGGTCGCGGCCGTCGCGATTATCGGCGTGCCAGACGACCGCTGGGGCGAGGTGGGGCGGGCTGTTGTTGTCGCGGCAGCGGGCAGCACGGTGAGCCACGACCTGGTCGCCGGGCACCTGAACGGGCGCGTGGCCCGGTACAAGATTCCGAAGTCGACGGTGATCGTGGCCGATCTTCCGCGCACGGCCAGCGGGAAGATCCGCAAGCGTGAGGTCCGCGACCTGTACGGCCGCGACACCACCTAGGCGACCTGTTCGCCGTCGCGCCACACCGCGGCGATGAGGGGCACGCCCGGCCGGTAGGCCAGATAAGAGTGCGACGGCGCGTCCAGCATGATCAGGTCGGCTCGTGCGCCGACGCCGAGGTGCCCGACGTCGGAGCGGCGCAGCGCGTGCGCTCCCCCGGCCGTCGCGGCCCACACCGCCTCCGCCGTGGTCATGTGCATCTCGCGCACCGCGAGGGCCACGCATAGCGGCATGCTCGAGGTAAAGCATGAGCCGGGATTGCAGTCCGACGCGATGGCGACGGTGACCCCGGCGGCCAGCAGCCGGCGGGCCTCTGGGTACGGCTGGCGCGTGGAGAATTCCACCGCGGGCAGCAGCGTCGCGACTGTCCCGCCAGATGACGCGAGCGCGTCCACGTCGGCATCGGAGAGGAACGTGCAGTGATCAGCCGATGCCGCCTCAGCCTCGACTGCCACCTGTACGCCAGGGCCCAGCCCGAGCTGGTTGGCGTGGACCCGCGCCTGTAGCCCGGCGCTCTCGCCGGCTAGCAGCACGACCCGCGCTTCGTCTGGCCCGAACGCGCCCCGCTCACAGAACACGTCAACCCAGCGGGCGTATGGCGCGCAGGCTGCGAGCATGTCGCCGCACACCAAGTCGACGTAGCCGGCGGCGTCGCCATCGAACTCGGACGGCACGACGTGCGCGCCCAGGTAGGTCACCTCCGCGGTGACCTCGGCCGCCAGCGCCAGGGACCGTGCTTCGTCAGGAACCGTCAGCCCGTACCCCGACTTGCACTCGAACGTGGTGGTCCCCTGCGTGAGCATCTCGCGCCCGAGCTTGGCGAGGTTCGCGCGGAGCTCAGCGTCGCTCGCGGCCCTGGTCGCCGCCACGGTGCTGCGGATCCCGCCGGCGCTGTAGGGCAGTCCGGCCATCCGGGCCGCGAATTCGTCGCCCCGCTCCCCGGCGAAGACAAGGTGAGCGTGCGAGTCGACGAACCCCGGCAGCACGGCTCGCCCGCCGGCGTCGACAAGCTCGTCCGCGGCCGGTGCCTCCGAAGCCGGCCCGGTCCAGACCACCAGCCCCGCGTCCATGACGACGGCCGCGCCCGTGATCGCGTCGAACGGGCCCGGCGACGCGACGCTGACAGCGTCACGCGGCGCGTTCGTGACGAGCTCGCCGATGTTGGTAATCAGGACGCTCACCTCGGCATCGTGCCACAGCGGAAGGAGAGCGCGACCGCCGCCGGCCCGCCGAGTACAGCGGGTAGCCGGCCGGACCTGGCAGCTAGTCCCGGCGAGGGAGGATCGGCTTGCCTCAGCTCAGCGGTGGTGCGGGCTTAAACGCGGTCGGCAGTGGGGTTCCAACCTGCGGCGAATCAACTTCGACGATGTCGCCGCGCATGGGTGCCAGGTCGGCCAGCAGCTCTTCCTGCTCGGCTTTCCCTACGTTGAAGTCATTCATGGTTGCGACCAAGTCCTCAACGAAAGCGTCGAATTCGCCGCTGGTCACCCCCATGTTGGTATGCGTCTCCTTCATGCTGAGCCCCGTGTAGGCGCATGGCCCGCCGGTGTCGTCGCATAGCTGGTCTACGAACTCCTTGGTCAGCCTATTGAGGTTCGTTCTGGCGAACTTCTGATTGATTCGGCTGTCCTTGGCTGCGCGCTCTTCAAAGGCGCGGGCCACAGCCGCGATGCCGTCGACTCCGCCTAGACGGTCGTACAGGGAGCTTTTCACTGCTTCCACCCCGCTTGATGTTGACGACGATCTTGGACTTGCTCGCTGATGCCAAGCTCCAAGCTAGAACTCTAGGTAACAGCAATGTCACAACTCGCAACTGCCCCCCCTGCCGACTTGCTCGTCCGCAGGGCGGCTGCATTTAGTTCAAGAGCGCGGAACGTCATAGCCGCGAGAACGTATCGGGACCGCAAAAGCTACTGAAACGATCCCGGCCATGGGTAACCTTCCTCCCGAACCCTGGCCGGGTGGAGCCACGTGCCAGGCTGATGGTGCCCCGCGGGCCCGGGCACCGCAGCGGCAGGACGGAGAGCAGCGAGCAGATGCCGCACGGGGCTAGGCAGCGTGATCCTGATTACATCGATGATCCTGCTCATATGGCCTTGCGCCGGGATCAGCGCGGCCCAAGAGACGGCGGTTCCTACCACGGGAGAACAGCTGACCGGCGCCCGTCCGCCCGCCGTATGCCCCCCGCAGCCCGGCGGCCCGGGTCGGGCGGGATGCGGGGGACCTGGCGGCGGCAGCGGCCCGCGGCCAAGGTCGGGTACGTCGCGGCCACGCTGATCGCCATTGTCGCCGTCGTCGCGAGTCTCGGCAGCTTCGTGATCTACCGGCAGCTGACTGGCAACATCACGAAGGTAAAGGTCGCGGGCCTTAGTGGCCGGACTATCTACGGTTCGCAGAACGTCCTGGTGCTCGGCTCGCAGACGCGCCTCCACCAGCGGGGCAACTTCGGCTACACCGCCAATCCTGGCGTGAGCAACTCCGACAACCTGCTGATCGTGCACCTGGACGCGACCCATACGCACGCGATAGTGCTGTCGATCCCGCGCGACACGTTCGTCTACGAGCCGGCGTGCAAGGAGCGGCGGTACGTAGGCACCGGCGTCTGGCCGGCCCAGGCGTACCCGCCGGGCGCGATCATCGACGGCGCGCTCAACATCGGCGGCCCTAACTGCGCCGTGGCGACCGTCGAGGCCCTCACGGGCATCAAGCTTGACCACTTCGTGGAGTTCAACTTCAACTCCTTCCGCACCATGGTCGGCGAGCTCGGGGGCGTGCAGGTGTGCGTGCCGCCAGGTCGCGGCTACCACGACGCGTCTACGAACACCAACCTCAAGCCCGGTAAGCACTGGCTCAACTACACCGCCGCGCTCCAATACGTGCGGGACAGGCACGGTGTCGGCAGCGGCGCCAGCGCCGGCGGCGACCTGCCCAGGATCCAGCTTCAGCAGGCGTTCATTTCCTCTGTCGTCCAGCAGGTCAACTCGAACGGGCTGCTCACCAACTTCCCCAAGCTGCTCCATATCGCCGGCACGGCGACCAAGGCCCTGACGATCGACGATGGCCTCGGGTCGACGACCTCGCTGCTGCGGCTGGCCCAGTCGATGGCGCACCTGAGGCCCAGGAACGTGACCCTGATCACGATGCCCGCGACGATGGATACGTACAACTACCCGGCCTATTCGAGCCACCTGATGACCGTCGAGCCACAAGCCGACGTGCTCTTCCAGCTGATCAGGACCGGCCATCCGTGGACCGGCGGCCTGCCGGTCATGCCGTATTCGAGCGTCCAGGTGCGGGTCGTTAACGCGACCGGGAAGACCGGCCTCGCCACTCGTACTCGCACGGCCCTGCGCAAGCTTGGCTTCGACGTCATCAGCGTCGGCGACGCGGCCTACTCAGCCACCACTACCCTCCAGTACACGGGCCTAGCCCAGGCCAATTCCGCCTACACGGTCATGACGGCGCTCAACGCCGCGCCGACCGGCCAGAACACCCTGGTTGAGCCGGCCCCCCAAGTCGGCCGCCCAGGACCCGTGACGCTCGTGCTCGGGGCGAACTTCGCGGGCGTGAATCCGGCCGCGAAGAGCACCGCGGTCGGCGCTAAGCCCACCAAGCACCAGCGTGCTGCGGCCACCGGTGGCACGGTGGCCGGTGGTCAGCCCGCGCCGAGCAGCTCCGCCGGTACGGTCCAGACCCGTAACGCAGGCGCCAGCATCTGCTCCGGGCTGCCGCCGGCCTACAAACCAGGCGGGTAAGGGAACGGGGCCGGCCTAGTGCGCCACGGCGGCGACGGCCGCGGCCAGCTGACCAGCCACATCCGGCACCAGCACATGGCGGCCGCCGATCACGACATCCCGGCCGCCGACAACCAGGCTGCGCACGTCGGCGGCGCTCGCGCCGAAGATGACGGACTCCAGCGCGGCCGTCTGCGTCGCACCCGCGGTGCGCGGGGTGTCGAGGGCAACTGTTACGAAGTCAGCTAGTGCGCCGGCGGCGAGCTCGCCGGCCTCAGGCCAGCCGATGCTCGCGTGCCCGGACTCGGTCGCCGCGGTAGCCAGCTCGACGGCGGTGAAGTGACCACGTTCCTGACTGGCCAGGCGCTGGTCGAGCTCTACCCGCCGCGCCTCCTCCAGCAGATCGATGACGGCGTGGCTGTCGCTGCCGAGGGTCAGCATCGCGCCGGCGTCCGCGAGGTCTCGCGCCGGGCCGATGCCGTCGGCGAGGTCGGCCTCGGTCGTCGGGCAGAAGCACACGTGGCACCGGCCGCCTCCGAGCAGCTCGATGTCACTGCCGGTCAGGTGCGTAGCGTGCACCGCGGTGCCGCGCGGCCCGAGCGCGCCAGCCTGCGACAGCACCTCGGTCGGTGTCGCCCGGTAGGCGGCCAGGCAGGCGCGGTTCTCGGCGACTTGCTCAGATACGTGGGCATGCACAGGGGCGCCGTAGCGCTGCGCCCACGCGACGACGCCATGCATCTGGTCGGCGGGAACCGCCCGGACCGAGTGGATGGCGGCGCCGAGACGGGCGTGTGGTCCGAGCTGGCCAGCCGCTTCCGGGCTGAGCGCCTCGACCCTGGCCGCCCACGCCTGCGCGTCGGCGTCGCCGAAGCGCCGCTGCGGCCCTTCCAGGGGCTGGTGCCGGCCGTCGGCCGACAGGCCGCCCGCCAGGTAGCACGTATCCAGCAGGGTGATCCGGATGCCGGCCTGGCGTGCTGCCTCGACCAGCACCCGGCCCATCTCATTCGCGTCGGCGTACGGTGTCCCGCCCCTGCCGTGATGCAGGTAGTGGAATTCGCCGACGCTGCTGACGCCGGCCAGGGCCATCTCGGCGTACACCGCGGTCGCCAGGGCCAGGTAGCTGTCCGGGTCGAGCCTGTCAGCCACCTGGTACATCCGCTCGCGCCAGGTCCAGAACGTGCCGCGCGAAGCCTGCGTAATGCCCCGCAGCGCCCGGTGGAACGCATGCGAGTGCGCGTTGGCCAGGCCAGGCATGGTGAGACCCGGCAGCCGGATGGCCTCAAGCGGGGGCGCCTGCACGTCTGGGGAGATGCCCGTGAGGCGGTCGCCGTCTGCCTCGAGCAGCACCTCGGTGCGCAACCCAAGCGCTGGCGACCAGGCCAGCTCGGCCAGCCACCGGCGAACGCGCGCTGGGCCGGTCACCGGGCTGCCAGGTCGGCAAGAACGGCCGTGAGCGCGACAACGCCTGCCTCGCAGTCAGCCATCTCGGCATGCTCGGCCGGTGAGTGCGACACGCCGGTTGGGTTGCGGACGAACAGCATCGCAGTCGGGATGCGGGCCGCCAGAACCCCGGCGTCATGTCCGGCCCCGGTAGCGAGGACCGGGACCGCGAAGCCAGCCGCTGCCAGCACGCCGACGAGCCGCTCGCGTAGCGCTGCGTCGAAGCTGACGTGCGGCGTCACCGACTCTCGCCGCCTGCTGACGGCGACGCCTTGCTCGCTGGCGGCCGCCTGCGCCGCAGCCCAGATATCGGTCACAAGCTGCTCCAGCACTGCCTCATCTGGTGCCCGCGCGTCGAGCCACGCGCGCACCGACGAGCTGATCGCGTTGGCGGCTCCTGGCTCGGCCCTGACCTTGCCGAAGGTCGCGAGCGCACCGCACCGTACGGCGGCGGCCCGGGCCGCAAGGACGGTCGCCGCGTACGGGAGCATCGGATCGCGCCGGTCGGCCAGCCTGGTTGTCCCGGCGTGATCGGCACGGCCAGTGAAGTCGAACCGCCAGCGGCCGTGCGGCCAGATGCCTTCGGCGACGCCGACCGGGGCACCGAGACCGGCCAGCGCGCTGCCCTGCTCGATGTGCAGCTCGACGTATTCACCAATCAGTGCCAGCAGGTCGTCATCAGGCCCGATGGCGTCCGGATCACGCCCGGCCGCCCGCATGGCCTCGACCAGGCTGACGCCGTCGTGATCTTGCAGCTCGCTGGCGACCGCCGGGTCGACCGCACCCGTGAGCAGCCGGCTACCCAGGCAGGCCACGCCGAAGCGAGCGCCTTCCTCCTCGGTGAACGCCGCTATTGCGACCGGCCTGGCCGGCCGGAACCCGTCGGCGCGCAGCTTGCTGACCGCGGCGAACGCCGACACGACACCGAGCGGCCCGTCGAACGCGCCGCCGTCAGGGACCGAGTCCAGGTGGCTCCCCGTGACAACCGCCGAGCCCGCATCGCCGCCAGGTCGGCCCCACCACGCCCACAGGTTCCCGTTGCGATCGCAGTCTGTCCGCAGCCCAAGGTCACTCGCCGTGCGAGCGAACCAGGCCCGGCACGCCTGATCTGCCGGGGTCCAGGAATGGCGGCGGTACCCGCCGGTCAGCTCCACCCGGCCGATGCCGGCCAGCTCGGACCACAGCTCGGCGAACGTCATCTATTGCGGCATCGGAACACGGACGCCGCGCTCAGTGGCGACCTCGCGTGCCCGGTCGTAGCCGGCGTCGGCGTGCCTGATCACGCCCATGCCAGGGTCGTTGGTCAGCACGCGTTCCAGCTTTTCTCCCGCGATGGCGCTGCCATCCGCGACGCACACCTGCCCGGCGTGGATCGAGCGGCCGATGCCTACCCCGCCGCCGTGGTGGATGCTGACCCACGACGCCCCGGAGGAGGTGTTGACCAGCGCGTTCAGCAACGGCCAGTCGGCGATCGCGTCGCTGCCGTCAGCCATCGACTCCGTCTCGCGGTACGGTGACGCGACCGAGCCGCAGTCCAGGTGGTCGCGCCCCAGCACGATCGGCGCCTGCACCTCGCCGCGCGCCACCATCTCGTTGAACCGCAGGCCCGCTACGTGGCGCTCGCCGTAGCCGAGCCAGCAGATCCTGGCGGGCAGGCCCTGGAAATGCACCTTCTCCCGCGCCATCTGGATCCACCGGGCCAGCGCCTCGTTCTGCGGGAACAGGTCGAGGATGGCGGCGTCGGTCGCGGCGATGTCCGCTGGGTCACCCGACAGCGCCGCCCACCGGAACGGGCCTTTGCCTTCACAGAACAGCGGCCGGATATAGGCCGGCACGAAGCCCGGGAACGCGAACGCCCGCTCATACCCGGCCAGCTCGGCCTCCCCGCGGATGGAGTTGCCGTAGTCGAAGACCTCGGCGCCGGCGTCGTGGAAGCCGACCATGGCCTTCACGTGCTCGGCCATCGACTCCCTGGCCCGGGCGGTGAAACCGGCTGGATCCTCGGCCCGCAACGCGGCCATGTGCTCGAACGCGACTCCCTTGGGCAAGTACGTCAGCGGGTCGTGCGCCGACGTCTGGTCGGTCACGACGTTGATCGGGGCGCCCATCGCGAGTAGCTGGGGCACGATGTCGGCGGCGTTCCCGAGCAGCCCGATCGAGAGCGCCTGCCCAGCTTTGGCCGCCTCGGTCGCGCGCCGGATGGCGTCGTCAACGCTCGCCGCCTCAACGTCCAGGTACCCGTGCTCGATGCGCCGGCTGATCCGTGACGGATCGCAGTCGATGCACAGCGCGACGCCGCCGTTCATGGTCACCGCAAGCGGCTGGGCCCCGCCCATGCCGCCGAGTCCGGCGGTTAGGGTGATCGTGCCGGCCAGCGAGCCGCCGAATCGCTTGGCGGCGACGGCGGCGAAGGTTTCGTACGTGCCCTGCAGGATGCCCTGGGTGCCGATGTAGATCCACGACCCGGCGGTCATCTGGCCGAACATCGTCAGCCCGGCGGCTTCCAGTCGCCGGAATTCCTCCCACGTGGCCCACTGCGGGACCAGGTTGGAGTTGGCAATGAGCACCCTGGGCGCCCACTCGTGGGTGCGGAAGATGCCAACCGGCTTGCCGGACTGGACCAGCAGCGTCTCGTCTGCCGCCAGGTCCCGCAGCGACGCAACGATCGCGTCATACGCGGCCCAGCTTCGAGCTGCCCGGCCAGACCCGCCGTAGACGATGAGCTGGTCAGGGTGCTCGGCGACCTCGGGGTCAAGGTTGTTCATGAGCATTCGCATGGCCGCTTCCTGCGGCCAGCCCTTGCAGGTCAGCGTCGCCCCGCGGGGTGCGCGGACCGGCCGTGCACCGGTCAGCTGCTCGGTCATGATCGAACTCCTCCTTGCTGGCATCCTCATCTAACCCCAGCCCACGGAGAAGACTCCATGGCAGGTGCCGCTAGCTGCTGTGATCTCTACGAGCGCTCAGGCAACAGCCGCGAGGATGCGCGTGATATCAGCCGCCGTCGGCTTAATGGGCGCATTGGCGAGCACCTCGTCGTCCAAGGCGTCGGGGGCGAGCAGGTCGCAGGCGCGATGCCAAAATCAGCCAGCCGCTGCCGCATCCCGACGGACTCCGCGCGCCCCGGCACCGCGCCCACCGGCGCCGAGCGCCAAAGCAAGGTCTGCGAGTCGCTCCGTAAAGGCCGGGGCGCGGCGGGCGTGGTCCCGATGACAAGCTCGGGTGGCGGCGGCGGCATGCTCACTTCGCGGGCAACCGGAGGGGGTAGAGGTGAGGTCCTCGAACAGCTTGATCGGCAGCATCTCGCCGCCATGGTCGCCGTATTGGGCCCTGGCGCGCCGGTAAATCTGCTCGACCAGCGCGCTCACCTCGGCCGGCACACCGGTCTGCCTGGCCAGGTCGACCGCGAGGCCGAGATCCTTGCAGGCCAGCGCCAGCGCGAACGAGTCGTCGTAGTCGCCCCGCGCCAGCACGGACAGCACATCGCGCTCCAGGAAGTTGCTCGCCGCCGGGCTCGCGAGCAGACACTGGCGCAGGGTGGCGAGGTCCACACCCGCGCGCGTCCCGATCGTCAGCACCTCCGCGGTGGCCACGAGGTGCCCGAACCACAGCAGGTTGATCATGAGCTTCACGGTGTAGCCGGCCCCGTTCCCGCCCACGTGCAGGATTCTGCCGGGGTCGCCCATCGCCTCGAGCAGCGGGCGGATGCGCTGGTAGGCGGCGGTCTCGCCGCCGACGAAGATCTGCAAGGTGCCGGCCTTGGCGCTGGCCGCCATGCCGCTGACCGGCGCGTCGAGCACGGCCACCTGGCGGGGTCCGGCTAGCGCCCGGACGCGATCGGCCACTTCGGGCACGCTCGTCGACATGTCGGCCCAGACGGCGCCCGGCGCCAGTCCGTCCAGCAGCCCGTCGGGGCCGAGCAGGACGTTGGCAACGTTCTGGGGCGTGGGCAGCATGGTGATGACGACGTCGCGGCCGGCACCTGTCTCGCGCGGCGAGGCGGCCCAGGTGGCGCCGACCGCGAGCAGCTGGGCCGCCGCCTCCGGGCGGACGTCGTGCACGACCAGGTCGTGGCCAGCGGCCAGGATGTTGGCGCTCATCGGTCTGCCCATATGGCCAAGGCCAATGAATCCGACGTTCACAATCGCTCCGGCCGGTCTCAGGTCAGGGCCCAGCGGGCGACGGCCGCCTCGTCGATCTCGGCGCCGAGGCCGGGCCGATCCGGCACGCGCACTGTCCCGTCTGGCTGGAGGCGAACCGGCTCGGTCAAGAAAAAGTCGCGGCGCTCGGGCGTCCAGCCCGGTGGGTCCCACGGGAACTCCAGGTAGGGCCCGCCGCCCACGCCGGCCGCAACGTGCAGGTTCGCGAGCAAACCGAGGCCGTTGGTCCACGTGTGCGGCGTAAACCAGCGACCCTGCTGCAGGGCCAGCTCGGCCACCGTCCGGGCGCGCAGCATCCCGAAGGCCAGCACGACGTCCGGCTGAACGACGTCCAGCGCCCCGGCGGCCAGCGCGCCGAGCAGTTCCGGCACGCTTCTGGCCATCTCTCCCCCGGCCACGCGGATGCCGCACTGTTCGCGAAGTTGCCGCATCCCGGCCAGGTCCGCGGCTGGTAGCGGCTCCTCCAGCCACGTCACGTCCAGCTCGGCCAGCTCGGCGGCAATCCGCCGGACGGCCCCGACGTCTAGCGCGGGCGAGAGGTCGCCGGGCATCCGCCACCACTGGTTCAGGTCCACCATGATCGCGACGTCGACGCCGATGGCCGCGCGGGCCCGCCGCACCGCTTCGAGGCCCGACTCCACGTCTGCTCCCGCGATCCGGATCTTGACCGCCCGGAACCCGGCATCAAACGCCGCCAGCACTGCGTCCGCTCGCGCGGCCGGGCTTTTGAGCTCGCCGAAGGAGGCGTAGGCGGGCAGCCGGTCGGTCGCGCCACCGAACAGCGTGGCAACCGGCTGCCCGCAGACCTTGCCCGCGATGTCCCAGAGCGCGGCCTCCATCGGCCAGTACCGGCCCGCGTGAAATTCGATGCTCTCGAGCGTGCGCACGTGGTTGGCGATCTGCAGCGGGTCTTTCCCGGTGAACAGGCCGGTGAAGGCCTCGAAGCCGTCCATGCTGTCACCGGAGCCGTACCCGGTAACGCCGGCGTCGGTCTCGACGCTTACCAGGGTGGCGTCGAAGTGGCGTCGCGGCACGGGGTCCCAGGCCGCCGCGAACGGCGGATCGAGCACCAGCCGCATCCGGTCGAGCCGGATCCTGGTGATCTTCACGTCGGCCGGAAGTAAGGATTCGACGGTTCGGCTCGGGCCGCTAGCACCGCTGCGATGTCGGGCAGTGACCGGGTAGCTGCGTCCAGCGCGGCTTTCGTGGCAGCGCGGTTGTTCGCGTACACCAGCTCGGCGTCGCGGGCCGCGGGATTAACCCACACGGCCGCGATCAGCACGAGGTCATCGGCGCCGGCGGCGCTGACGATTCCGTCCGCCACCGCGTCGGCAACCCCGCAGGCGACTCCCGCTTGCGCCGCGCCCCAGGTCAGCGCGCCGTGCTCGGCTCCGTCGATGGCGGCCTTGTTCACGAACAGGGTGAGGGGCTTTACCGGAATACCGGGCCGCAGCACCGCGACGAATGGCGTGTGGCCGGCGCTCGGCGTTGCGAGCGCCGTCGCCCACGCCGTGCCGACCGGCCCGGCGCGGTGACCTAGGACGGTGTTGACATGCGCCGCCTCGGCCCCAGCGCCGATGAAGCTCTCGCCGATCAGCACAGCCGCTGAGTCAGTCACAGCTGCGTGTCCTTTCGTGGCCTGCTTAACCAATATGTGACCCGGTGATCAGGTCAGCAGTCCGTGCGCACTCCCCCGAACCTGGCTAAGTTGACTTGCATGGCGGTGCCAGTCTTCCGCAGCCGCGTGCGAAGCGGAAGGAACAGATGCCTGTCGCGGCCACGTACAGCAGCCAACGCCGAGTTGACAATCGTGTTGCGGCTGCGCTCATCGCCACCTAGGCTGCCTGAAATCGGCTTTTCCGATGGTTTGACCAGCCTGCTTGGCGGGGGTGTCCGGTGGCGATCTACCTGCTGAGGCGCCTTGGGCTTGCCGTCATCACCCTCTTCCTGCTCAGTGTGATCATCTTCTTTGCGGGCCAGGTGCTGCCCGGGGATCCGGCGCGCGCCATCCTTGGCCCGCTGTCCGCTGAGTCCGCGGTGCGCGCGCTCGACCACCAGCTCGGCGTCGACAGATCGCTGGTCACTCAGTACTCGAGCTGGATCACCGGCTTGCTGCACGGCAACATGGGCGAGTCGTACCAGTACCAGTCGGCTGTCGAGCCGCTGCTGCGGGCGGCGCTGGTGAACTCCGCCAAGCTGGCGGCGTTCGCGCTGGTCGTGATCATCCCGCTGGGCATCCTCGGCGGCGTGATCGCAGCGCTGTACGCCGGGCGCCCGATCGATCGCATCATCACGCTGACCGGCAGTTCGGGTGCGGCCCTGCCCGAGTTCGTGACGGGCATCGTCGTCATCGTCGTCTTCAGCGTCGAGCTGAGGCTCCTGCCGTTCCCGCCGCAGATTCAGCCCGGCGCTCCGCTCGGCACCCAGCTGCGCGCGCTGATCCTGCCCGCAGTACCGCTGGTGTTCGTGCTGTTCGGATACATCGCCCGGATGGCGCGGGCAGGCACCATCGAGGCCCTGGAGTCCGATTACGTCCGGACCGCGACGCTGAAAGGCCTCAAGCGTGTCGTAGTGATCTACCGGCACGTGCTGCGGAACTCACTGCTGCCAACGATCGCGGTTATCGCCACCCAGACCGGCTACCTGATCGGCGGCCTGGTGGTGGTCGAGCGGCTGTTCAATTACCAGGGCATCGGGAACCTCATCTTCCACGCCGCCAATGCCAAGGATTTCCCGATGCTCGAGGCCGCGGTGCTGACTGTGGGCGCGGTCTACATGGTGGCGACGGTGGGCGCCGACGTCCTCACGACCGTGCTGAACCCGCGCCTGCGCACGGAGGCGAGCCGGTGACCGGGTCTGTCGCGATACCGGCTGTCGCGGTCGCCAGCGACGCCGAGCGGCGCGAGCTCCCGGTGTGGCGGCTGCTGCTCCGGCGCCCGACGTTTGTCGTGGGCGGGCTGCTCCTGCTGTTCTGGATCGTCTGCGCGCTCTTCGGATCTGCGATCGCCCCCCACGATCCGCTCGCTCAGCAGCTGCTGGCAACGAACCAGGCGCCGTCCAGCGCCCACTGGTTCGGCACCGATCAGCTCGGCCGCGACGTACTCTCTCGTGTCGTCGTCGGCGCGCAAACCATATTGATCATCGCCCCGCTGGCCACCGCGGTCGGCGCGGTGCTTGGCACCGCGCTCGGCCTTGTCCTGGGCTACCGGGGCGGCGTCGTGGATCTGGTGGCCGGCCGGATCGTGGAGGCCGTGCTCGCGCTGCCGGCCATCCTGGTCATCTTCCTGTTCGTCGTTGCGCTCGGCGTGTCGACGATCACGCAGATCCTGACTATCGGCTTCATCTTCACGCCGCTAATCGCCCGGACCGTGCGATCCGCCGTCCAGGTGGAGAGCCAGCTCGACTATCTGCCAGCAGCGAGGCTGGTGGGCGACCGGTCGGCGCGGATCATGTTCGTCGAAATCCTGCCCAACGTGCTGCCCACTGTTCTGGTCGAGTTCACCGTGCGGCTGGGGTATGCGATCTTCGCTGTCGCCACGCTGGCATTCCTTGGCTTCGGGGTCCAGCTATCGACGCCGAACTGGGGCACCGACATCAACGCGAACTACGTGCTGCTCAGCGCTGGCTACTGGTGGGAGACGCTCTTCCCCGCGCTGGCCATCGCGTCCCTGATCATCGCCATCAACCTGGTGGCTGACGCGATTGAGCAGGTGCTCGCCGGATGACCGCGACCGAAGAGACCGCCATTCCGGGGCCATCCGCAGAGCCGCAGGCCACGGCCCGGGTCACGCACCTAGACGTCACGCACCGCGTCCGGGGCCAGGACCGGCTGGCCCTGCGGGATGTGTCCTTCGAGATCGGCCGCAACGAGTCCTACGGCCTGGTCGGCGAGTCGGGATCCGGGAAGTCGACGGTAGCGCTGGCCCTGACCAGGTATCTGCCGCGCAACGGCCGGGTCAGCGGTGGCTCGATCCGCATCGCCGGTCGCGATCCCCTGGCGCTGAATGCCGCCGACTTGCGCGAGCTCCGAGCCCACTCGGTCTCGATGGTGTACCAGGAGCCAGGAAAGGCGCTGAACCCGTCGATCCGGGTCGGCCGCCAGGTAGCCGAGGTCTATGAGATCGCGGGGCTGAGCCGGGCCGATGCGCTGGACCACGCCGAGGAGATGCTGCGCAAGGTACAGATCTCCGACCCTGGCCTGGTGATGCAGCGGTACCCGCACGAGCTGTCCGGCGGGATGGCCCAGCGCGCGGTGATCGCCATGGCCCTCGCGGCCGAGCCGGCGCTGCTGATCCTGGACGAGCCAACGACGGCGCTGGATGCGACCGTTGAGGCGGAAGTGCTGGAGCTGATCACCGGGCTGCGGGCCGAGCTGGACACGTCGTTGCTGTTCATCAGCCACAACCTGGCCGTGATCGCGAAGATGTGCGATCGGGTGGGCGTGCTGTACGCGGGGGAGCTGATTGAGGAGGGTCCGGCCCGAGAGGTATTCGAGCAGCCCAGGCACCCCTACACGATGGGCTTGCTGCGCTGTATCCCGCGACAGGGTCAGCGGAAAGATCACGGCCGGCTGGACGCGATCCCCGGCTTCCTGCCACCACCTGGCCAGGAGATCACGGGATGCATATTCGCGCCGCGCTGCCCGATCGCCGAGCAGCGCTGCCGCGAAGCGGCGCCGCCGGCGATCGACACCGGACCCGCTCGGATCTCGAGGTGCTATCTGCACGAGGCCGTGCCAGACCTGCCCAGGAACACGCCGGTCGATGTGCAGCTGTCGGCGCCGCCGAAGGACGCCGAGCCGGTAATAGCGGTCAGGAACCTGGCGAAGACGTTCACGTCCGGCGGCCAGGCGGTACCGGCCCTGACGGGGGTCAATCTCGACATTGAGCGCGGCGAGACACTAGGCATCGTCGGCGAGTCAGGCAGCGGCAAGACCACGCTCGCGCGGCTGCTGCTCGGACTCATTACCCCGGACGCCGGGTCAGCTATCGAGCTGGACGGCCAGCAGCTGAGCCCTGACTTGAGACGCCGCAGCCAGGCGCAGCTCAAGGCGCTCCAGATCGTCTTTCAGAACCCTGACTCCGCGCTCAACCGCAGGCATACCGTGCGACGGCTCATCAGCAGGCCGCTGGCGAAGCTGGCAGGCTTGTCCGGGTCCGCGCTCACCGAACGCCTGACGGACCTGGTCCGGTCCGTCCGGATGGAGCCGCGGCACCTGCCGCTACGGCCACGGCAGCTGTCCGGCGGGCTGAAGCAGCGTGTCGCCATCGCTCGTGCGTTCGGCGGCGGGCCGCGCATCGTGGTGTGCGACGAGCCCACCTCGGCACTAGACGTCTCGGTGCAGGCCGCAATTCTCAACCTTCTGGCCGACCTGCAGGCCAAAGAACAGGTGACCTACCTGTTCATCTCGCATGACCTGGGCCTTGTGCGCTACCTCTCCGACCGGATCGTGGTGCTCTACCTCGGCCGCGTACTCGAACTTGGCCCGGCTGAGCGCGTTTTCGGCGGGCCGCATCACCCGTACACCGAGGCGCTGCTGTCCGCCGTCCCGAGCCTCGACGGTCAGCGCACTGAGCGAATCCGGCTGACGGGCGAGATCCCGTCGCCGGCGAACCCGCCGAGCGGCTGCGTCTTCCACACTCGCTGCCCGCGACGCCTCCCTACCGGAATCTGCGAATCCACCGAACCCCCGCTGGCCGAGGTCGAGCCCGGCCACCTGATGAGTTGTCACATCCCTATTGATCAGCTTGCAACGCTGCAAGGCAACGAGCGCATGTCATGACGAGTTCCGAGGAGGAACCTGTGCACATTCGAAACGACCGGCTTGACCGGCTCCGCGCTGAGCAAAGCGACATCGGCAATCACGTCATCGACGAATTCGTCGCTGGTCACATCAACAGACGGGGATTCCTGCGCGCTGGTGCGCTGGTCGGGATCTCCACCCCAGTGCTCAGCGCAGTCCTGGCGGCGTGCGGCTCGTCAAGCTCCCCCGGTGCGAGCTCGTCGTCGGGCGGCGGCGCAGCAGGCGCCACCATCAAGGCCGGCATCGTCACCCCAGCCGGGGCGATCAACCCGGTCACGGTCGCCGATCAAGGCGGCCTGGACATGCTCGGCCAGACCGGCGAGTACCTCTGCCTGTCTGACCAGACCCTCACTTTGAAGCCGGTGCTAGCCACCAGCTGGTCGTCCAACTCGACATTCGACGTATGGACCTTCAAGATCCGTCAGGGTGTCAAGTTCCACAACGGCGCCGCGCTCACCGCCGACGACGTCGTCTACACCTACAAGCTGCAGACCAACCCGCACGGCAAGGGCGCTGCGCTGTCGGCGTTCGGCGGCGTGCTGGCGCCCGCCGGCGTGCAGAAGGTCGACGACTTCACGGTCGCCTTCCACCTGACCGCCCCGAACGGCAACTTCCCGTACCTCACCTCGTCCGACAACTACAACATGATCATCCTGCCGAACAACCAAGACCCCGCCAAATGGGAGAGCACGTTCACCGGCACAGGCCCGTTCAAGCTGCACAGCTACACGCAGAAGACCGGTGCCGCCTTTGTCCGCAACGAGGATTACTGGGGCACCAAGGCGATACCAGCTGCTACCCAGTTCACCTTCTACGACACCGATACGCCGGCGATCTTGGCGCTGACCAGCGGCTCGCTCGACGTGCTCGGGCAGTTCTCGGTGACCGGCGGCGAGCAGCTGCTTGCTGGCGGGTACAACGTCGTCAAGCTGAAGTCCAGCGCGCACCGCGAGCTCTCCATGCGCTGCGACCAGGCTCCGTTCACCGACCCGAGGGTCCGGCAGGCCCTGGCGCTGTCGCTGGACCGGTCGGCTATCGTGTCGGCGCTGTTCAAGGGCAACGCCGACATCGGCAACGACAGCCCGTTCGCGCCGGTCTACCCGTCGACGGACACCGGCGTGGCGCAGCGCAGCCTGAACGTCGCGAAGGCCAAGGCGCTGCTGTCCGCGGCCGGTCACCCGAGCGGGTTCTCCGCCACGCTCACAGGTGAGACCTTCCAGGAGATCCCGGCGTACGCGCAGATCATCCAGCAGTCGGCGAAGGCCATCGGCGTCAACCTGAAGCTCAACATCGAGGCGCAGCCGAAGTACTACGGGAACTATCTGTTCGGGACGTCAGACTGGCTCGACGCGACCCTGAGCCTCGTCGACTATGGCCACCGCGGCGTGCCGAACGTATTCCTGACCGCGCCGCTGCAGACGACCAACTCAAAGACTGGCACCGGAGCCTGGAACGCCGCCCACTTCAAGAACGCCGACTACGACCGGCTGTCCGCCCAGTACATCGCGACGGGAGACCTGTCCAGCCAGCGGAACATCGCCGGGCAGATCGAGACGCTGCTGCTCGCGCAGACGCCGATCATCTACGGCTACTTCTACAACTACCTGACCGCTAGCGCGAAGAACGTCACCGGCGCTTATCCAACCGCGGTCGGGCACATCTTCCTGAACAACTGCCACAAGGCCTGACCCCGGCCGAGGTGAGCCGAGGAGCGACGGGCCGCCGGGGCTAACCTAACCCCGGCGGCCCGTCGCTGTCGGCTGCGGCCCACCCAGTCGGCGGGACCCGCGATAATGAGTGGGCGCCGCGCAGGACGTCGGCCTGCCAATTCATGGCAAACCCCACCACATCCCACTCAAGGCTAGGCGATTCCGTATGGCAGCCAGCAATCCGCGAGCCAAGGCGGGCGAGGCCGCGCCGACGCCGGCTGCGATGGTGCCTTCGGCTCCCGCCACCCCGCAGGCCGACATGCACCAGCACCGGGACGTGTCCGGCGGCTGGCTCCGGCCCGCGGTCTTCGGGGCGATGGACGGCCTTGTCACCAACGTCTCGCTGATCGCGGGCGTCGGCGGCGGCGGCTTGTCGCAGAAGACCATCGTGCTGACCGGTCTCGCTGGGCTCGCCGCGGGTGCGTTCTCCATGGCGGCGGGCGAGTTCGTGTCGGTCTCCTCGCAGAACGAGCTGGTCGCGGCCGAGGTGGCGAAGGAGCGTTACGAGCTCGAGCACAACCCGCATGGCGAGCAGGTCGAGCTCGCCGCGATGTACAAGATGCGCGGCGTAGACCCGGACCTCGCCGACGAGGTCGCGCGGCAGCTGTCGCGGCAGCCCGAGGAGGCCCTGCGCATCCACGTCCGCGAGGAGCTGGGCGTCGACCACCACGAGCTGCCGTCGCCGGTCACCGCCGCAGGCGCATCCCTGGCCACCTTCGCGGCCGGCGCGCTGATCCCGCTGCTGCCGTATCTGCTCGGCTTCTCGTCGCTGGCCGCGGCCCTCATCCTCGCGGCCGTCGCGGCCTTGGTCGGCGGCGGCGTGGTAGCCAGGATTACCGCCCGGCCATTCTGGCGGGGCGCGCTCCGCCAGCTCGCCCTCGCCGCGCTCGCGGCCGGCCTGACGTACGGCATCGGCAAGCTCGCCGGCGGCCACCTGTAGCTACCGCGGGCGGCTACCAGGACTCGGTCGCGAACTCCTCGCCAGCGCTCTCCCCCGCAGCGAGAAGCTCCATATCGGCATCGACCATCATGGCGACCAGTTCCTCAAAGCCGATCTTCGGCTCCCAGCCCAGCTCGTCGCGCGCCTTGGCCGCATCCGCGCACAGCCTGTCGACCTCGGCCGGCCGGATGAACGCCGCGTCGGTCACGACGTGGTCATGCCAGTCCATCCCCGCCGCCCGGAAGGCGCGGTCGACCAGCGTCTCAACCGAGTGCGTGACGCCAGTGCCGATGACATAGTCGGCGGGGATGTCCTGAGCGAGCATCAGCTGCATGGCGCGGACGTAGTCGCCGGCGAAGCCCCAGTCCCGGCTGGCGTGCAGATTGCCCAGGCGCAGCTGCCGCTCGTAGCCATGCTTGATCTTCGCGACGCCGAGCGAAACCTTCCTGGTCACGAACTCCGCGCCGCGCCGCGGCGACTCGTGGTTGAACATGATCCCGGATACCGCGTACATGCCGTAGGACTCGCGGTAGTTCTGCGTCAGGAAGTGCCCGTACACCTTGGCCACGCCATACGGGCTGCGCGGGTGGAACGCGGTCAGCTCGTTCTGCGGTGACTCGTTCACCTGGCCGAACATCTCCGACGTGGACGCCTGGTAGAACCGGATCTGCCCGCTGCCCGGGCTGCGCGACGCGCTGATTCCGCTGCACACGCGGATGGCCTCGAGCACGCGCAGCACGCCGAGCCCGGTGACCTCGCCGGTGAGCTCCGCTTGCTGCCATGACATCGGCACGTACGAGATGGCCGCCAGGTTGTACACCTCGTCTGGCTGCACGCGCTCGAGCGCCGCGATGAGGCTGCCCTGGTCCAGCAAGTCGCCGCGGATCAGGCGCACGTCGCCGAGCAGGCGACGCAAATGGCGGACCCTCGGGTGGGCCTGTCCGCGAACCAGTCCCCAGACCTCATATCCCATATCGACCAGATGCTCGGCCAGGTACGAACCGTCCTGGCCGGTGATTCCGGTGATAAGCGCGCGCCGTGTCAGGGGAGCCTCCGTATGTGAGACCTTCGTCGCGGCAGCTTACAGACACAGCAGCAACGGCGAACAGGCCGGGCGGCTTAACGAGTGGGGCGAAAGCACATTCGTGTTGCCCACTTGGTATGGTTCGCTGCCTAGGAGGTCACGCGGGTCGCCAGTCGCCCCGACCAGTGGCGAACGAGGAGGCGCGAAACTGCGTGAGCAACGCACCAGCGTCAGGCGCCGACGGCCCGCTCCGTGTCTGCCTGCTCTCCTACCGAAGTAAGCCGCACTGCGGTGGCCAGGGCATCTACTTGCGCCACGTGTCCCGCGAACTCGCCGCCATGGGGCATCACGTCGAGGTGTACTCCGGCCAGCCATACCCTGAGCTGGAGCCGGGCCCGCAGCTGATCGAGCTGCCTAGCCTCGATCTCTACCGCGACGACGACCCGTTCCGCACGCCTCATCTGCGCGAGTACCGCGACTGGATCGACGTGCTCGAGGTCGCGGGCATGTGGACCGCGTACTTCCCCGAGCCCTTGACGTTCAGCCTGCGGGCGCTGCGAGCGCTTCGGCAGCGACGCGACGACTTCGACGTCGTTCACGACAACCAGGTACTCGCCTACGGCAACCTCGGCATCGCCCGCCTCGGCCTGCCAGTCGTCACGAGCATCCATCACCCAATCTCCGTCGACCGGCGCATCGAGCTCAAGGCGGCCCGCGGCCTGCGCAAGATCCCTAAATGGCGCTGGTATTCATTTGTCGGCATGCAGGGCCGGGTGGCCAGGCGGATCGGGCCGATCATGACCGGCTCGGAATCATCGAAGGCGGACATCCTCCGCGACTTCAAGGTTGCCGCGGAGAACGTCAGGGTCGTCCCCCTGGGCGTCGACACACGGCTCTTCCACCCGCGACCGGGTCCCCGCGTGCCTGGCCTGATCGTCGCGGTGGCGAGCGCGGACTCCCCCGTCAAGGGTGTCGCGACTCTGCTGCGCGCCTTCGCCAAGCTCAGTACGGAACGTTCGGTCTCCCTGACGCTGGTCAGCAAGCTCGTCCCGGACGGTCCCACGCAACGGCTGCTGGGTGAGCTGTCGCTCACCGACAAGGTCCAGTTCGTCAGCGGCATCAGCGACACCGAGCTCGCCGAGCTGGTCGCCAGCGCGGAGATTGCCGTCGTTCCGTCGCTCTACGAGGGCTTCTCACTGCCCGCGGTAGAGCACATGGCGTCCGGCACGCCGCTGGTTGCGAGCCGGACGGGCGCGCTGCCCGAAGTCACCGGCGATGCCGCGGCCCTGGTGACCCCCGGCGACGCCGAGGAGCTGTGCGCCGCCTTGCGCGCGCTGCACGACTCCCCGGCCGAGCGCGGTCGGCTGTCGCAGGCGGCGCTGGCCAGAGTCGCCGAGCGCTTCGCCTGGCAAGCCGTGGCGAGGGCGACGGTGGCGGAGTACCGGCTCGCGATCGCCGCCAGCGCCGGGCAGACACCCACGACGGCGACGGCTGGGGCGGCCGCCCCATGCTGACCGTGGACTTCCACCGGCTGCCAATTGAGCCCGGAACGAGGCTGCTCGACCTCGGGTCCGGCGCCGGGCGGCACGCGTTTGAGGCCGGTCGGCGGGGGGGCCAAGTGGTCGCGCTCGACCTAGACCGCGCCGAGCTCCAGCGCGTCACGGCGGTCGCGGCGGCCATGGCCGAGACGGGTGAGCTCCAGGTCCCGGCCTCGATCATCACGTCGGTCGGCGATGCGACAAGGATGCCGTTCCCGGACGAGGCCTTTGACATCGTGATCGCATCGGAGGTCATGGAGCACATCCCAGCCGATGAGATCGCGATCCGTGAGGTGACGCGCGTGCTGCGGCCTGGTGGTGTCGCCGCGGTCACCGTGCCGGCCTGGCTGCCCGAGCGGATCTGCTGGCTGCTATCGGATGACTACCACAATGTGCAGGGCGGTCACATCCGCATCTTCACGCGTTACGAGCTGGAGACCAAGCTGGCGAGGGCCGGCCTGATCGTCGGCGGTCACCACCACGCGCACGCGCTGCACTCCCCCTACTGGTGGCTTAAATGCGCGGTCGGCGTGCACGCCGACGACCACCCGCTGGCGAGCGCGTACCACAAGCTGCTGGTCTGGGACATCATTCGTAAGCCCACCGTGACCCAGCTGGCCGACCGCGCGCTGAACCCGCTGATCGGCAAGAGCCTGGTCGTCTACGCGACCAAGCCAGCCACGGGCGCCACCCGGCCGCGCCCCGCCGTCGTGGAGAAGGTGCATGCGGCGGCCTGAGCACCTCACGGCCAGCATGGCCAGCTCGCCTTCCGCCGCTACCTCAGCTACGGCTGGCCAGGTACCCGAGGTACCTGGCGTGCTGACGGCCGATCAGGTGCTGGCGACCGGGCGCGCGATCGCAGCCGGACAGCAAGCAGACGGCTCGATCGGCTGGCCGGATGGGCATGTCGACGCCTGGAACCACGTCGAATGCGCGATGGCGCTGAGCGTTTGCGGTCTCCGCCATGAGGCCCGGCGCGCCTATTCGTGGCTGGCGGCGACCCAAGAGCCGGATGGCTCGTGGCCGGTGCAGGTCGGCCCCGACGGCACGAGCCAGGAGTGGACGCGGGAAAGCAATCACGCCGCCTATAGCGCAGTCGGCGTGTGGCATGAGCTGCTCGTCACCGGTGATGAGCACTTCGCCCAGCGGATGTGGCCGGTGGTGCGGGCGGCCATCGAGTTCGCGATCGGCCTCCAGACTCCGCGCGGCGAGATCATCTGGCGCCGGCGCGCCAACGACAGGGCCGACACGTACGCCCTGCTGACCGGCAGCTCGAGCATGTACCAGAGCCTGCGCTGCGCGATCGCCCTGGCAGAGCACCTAGGCGACCCGCAGCCGGATTGGGAACTGGCCGGCACGCTGCTTGGTCACGCCGTCGCGTGCCATGGCGAGGCGTTCGCTGACAAGAGCCGCTTCTCGATGGACTGGTATTACCCGGTACTGGGCGGCGCGGTGCGCGGCCTTCCCGCCGAGCGGCTGCTCAAGGCCGGCTGGAACACGTACGTGGTACCCGGGCTCGGCGTGCGGTGCGTCAGCGACGAGCCGTGGGTGACCGGTGCGGAGACGTGCGAGCTGGCGATGGCCCTCGACGCGATCGGCCAGCGCGATCTGGCCTTGGACTTGTTCCAGGGGATCCAGTTCCTGCGGGCCGAGGACGGCGCCTACTGGACCGGATGGCAGTTCGAGACTCGCAAGCACTTCCCGCATGAGCAGAGCACATGGACGGCGGCCGCGATCGTGCTCGCCGCCGACGTCCTGGCGAGCGGCTCCAGGTACGACCCGATTGCCCGCGGCGGCCACACCGCAGCGGCGAGCATCTTCCGCGACGCGGCCGCCGGGCCCGAGGTGTGGGTGGCTGCCGACCCGGATGCCTGCGGCTGCGCGGCCACCGCCGAAGGCCCAGGGGCCTCCGAGCGCACGGGGGCTCCCGAACCCGCCTAGCCGATACCGTCCCCGATCCGCTCGAGGACGCGTAGCGACCCGGTAACGCTTACCTCTTTGAACGCACCGGATGCGAGCGCGCGCAGGTACACGCGGTACGGCGCCGGGCCGCCGTCAGCCGGGTCCGGGAAGATGTCGTGGAACGCCAGCGCTCCGCCGTCGGCCACCCAGGGCGCCCAGCCCTCGTAGTCGGCGACGACGTTGGCCTCGCTATGGCCGCCATCGATGAAGAGCACCCCGAGTGGCGTCCGCCATAGCCGCGAGACCCCGGCCGAGGTGCCGATCACCGCGATCACATGCTCCTCGAGCCCGGCGTCTTCGATGGCGGCACGGAAGAACGGCAGCGTGTCCATCCGTCCGGTCCTGGGGTCGACCACCGCGGGGTCGTGATGCTCCCAGCCAGCCTGGTTCTCCTCTGAGCCGTGGTGGTGATCGACGGTGATCACGACCTGGTCGACCTCGGCAGCCGCCGCTGCCAGGTAGATGGTCGACTTCCCGCAGTACGTGCCGACCTCGCAGATCGGGCCAACGGCCGCGTAGTTGGCTGCCGTTTCGTACAGCGCCAGGCCTTCTGCTGGCGGCATGAACCCGCGCGCGGCCTCGGCAGCTAGCCTGAACTTGTCCTGGATTGGCATGCCGTACAGTCTGCGCTACGGCACGAGACGACAGGAAGTGAGCCGGAGATGAAGGTGATACCCGACTACGACGCTTGCGAGGCCAACGCGGTCTGCGCTGGCCTGGTTCCTGAAGTCTTCGAGGTCGACGACGACGACAACCTGAACATCCTCATCGACGAGATCCCGGCCAACCTCGTCGAGGGCGTCCGGCACGCGGTCCGATCTTGTCCCAAGGCAGCCCTTCGCATCGCCGAGTAAGCTCGCGCCAGGCTGCGGATGGGGGTTCGGCGTGCTGCGCTCGATCAGGCGGGCTGTCGGTCGTGACCCCTCGGCGGGCAGGCAAGGGCCGAACTGGCGGCTGCTGGCCACGATCGCCACGGCCGCTGTCGTTCTGGTTGCGGCCGCCGTCACCGGCGCGCTGGTCGCTACCGGAACGCTGACCGGCAGCAACGCAGGCGCAGGCTCCGGCCACAGCACCCGGCGGGTCCACGCCGACAGCACCCCCATCGTCGCGCCAGCGGACGGCCTGACGCCAGCGCAGGTGGCGGTCGCCTACGACCTGCCGCCGCTGGCCGCCGCCGGCATCACCGGCGCTGGCCAGACCATCGTCGTGATCGACTCGTTCGGCTCGCCGACCATTACCCGCGACCTGGCGCACTTCGATAGCTACTTCAAGCTGCCCTCGCCGCCGTCGTTGCGGGTGATCCAGCCGGCCGGCCCGGTCCCGGCCTTCCACCCGAGCAACAAGAACCGGATCGGCTGGGCCGAGGAAACAACGCTGGACGTGGAGTGGGCGCACGTGATGGCGCCGGCCGCAAGCATCGTGCTAGTCGAGACGCCGACGTCGGAGAACGAAGGGACGACGGGGTTCCCTCAGATCGTGGCCGCCGAGCAGTACGTCCTGCGGCACAAGCTCGGCCAGGTGATCAGCCAGAGCTTCGCGGCGACAGAGCAGACATTCCCGTCGATGTCCGCCCTGCTGGCCCTCCGCAGCGCGTATGAAGAGGCTGCCCGCGATCACGTCACGGTGGTGGCTGCGACCGGCGACCAGGGCGCCACGAGCTTCAAATACAACATGAAGGACCTCTATACCAAGCCCGCGGTATCCTGGCCGGCCACTGACCCCCTCGTGACAGCCGTCGGGGGCACGCAACTCGACCTGCGCGCCGACGGCACCCGGCGAAAGGCGGATGTGGCCTGGCACGACAGCGGCGGCGGCAGGTCGATCACCTTCGGCCGGCCGGCGTACCAAGACGGCGTGCAGGCGTTCACCGGTCGTGCCCGCGGCGTGCCCGACATCTCGATGGACGCGTCCTGCACCAGCGCGGTCGTGATCTACGGCAGCTTCTACCAGGGCCCAGGCAAGTGGCACCCGATCTGCGGCACCAGCGTGGCGGCGCCGCTGTTCGCGGGCATCGTCGCGCTCGCCGATCAGTACGCCGGGCACGGCAAGCCGCACGGACTCGGCGTCATAAATTCCGCGATCTACAAGATCGCGGCCCGGCACGACCGGGGCATCGTTGATGTCCACGCGGGCGGCAACTCACAGACGTTCAAGCAGCACGGCACGCAGTACACAGTCAAGGGATATGCGGCAGCCGGCGGCTACAACCTCGTGACCGGCGTCGGCACCGTCGATGCCGCCTATTTCGTGCCCGAGCTCGCGGATCTCGCCCGGTAGCTGGCCACTTCGCTCCTAGCTGAAGGCGCCAGCGGCGATGGCGATTCCCACCGAGATCAGGATGACGCCAGCCAGCTGCTCGCCGCGCTCGCCTGCCCACCGGCCTAGCCGCGCGCCAAGCTCCAGGCCGATGAGCGACAGCACCACGCTCACGACGCCGATGACGATGGCGCTCGTGATGATCGATGTGGTGTACGTGCCGAGAGCGAACCCGACCACGAGGTTGTCCACGCTCAGCGCGAGACCGCTCAACAGCAGCCGGGTGTACCCATACCGCGCGGGCTGGTCGTGTTCGGCTGACCGGCCCCGAGCTCCGCGAACAGCAACGATGAGCCCGTACCCGCCGACGGCGATCAGCAGGCCAGCCGCGATCCAGCGCGCCGCGCGTCCTAGCGGATCGGCGACCTGCTCCCCGAGAATCAGGCCTAGCAAGGGCATGCCTGCCTCGAATGCGCCGAATACCAGCCCTACGCGCAGCCGGGTACGGGTGTCCACGCCGGACACACCGATGCCGATGGCCGCGGCGAAGTTGGACATACCGACAGACGCCGCCACGAGGAGGAGGGCGAGCATGCGGCTACGGTAACCGCACTCCCGCAGAGCGTGGCTCCTCGGCTCGTCGCTCGCCGGCTCAGTGAAGGCGCGTCAGGAGTGCCGGAAAC
Source organism: Streptosporangiaceae bacterium (assembly GCA_035472835.1). Lineage (GTDB taxonomy): Bacteria > Actinomycetota > Actinomycetes > Streptosporangiales > Streptosporangiaceae > JAJYUU01. Next base: position 36,040 of record DATIOU010000098.1, read on the forward strand.
TGTCGGGGATGGTGCCCTCGACGTGGAGCAGGCGGACCCGGTCGGCGCTATAGATGTAGCGAGTCAGCCGGATGGGCCGGTCGGCGCTATAGGACGTCCGGGTAACGACGAGCACCGGAGTGCCGCTGGCCAGCTTGAAGAAGTCAAACTCCCGCGCATTCGGCATTCGTGCGCCAATCTCATCGACGAAACCTCGCTGCGGGTACCCCATCTCCGACAGCAAGCCGATGCTGCCGGCCTCGATCTCGCTTGCCTGCTCCAGAGCCGTGCCTTTAGCCAAGTCGCTTGGATAGTAAGAGTTGATCAGCTGCCAGGGCACATCGCCGATGAAGTACTGGGAGCGCCGGACGACCACCGCGTCACCAGGCACAACGTCCAGCTTCTCGGCGACGCTGGGGCTCGCGAATGCCGTCTCGACGATCAGCCGGACCATCTCAGACTCGTCGGCGGCCGGGCTGACGACCGGCAGCGACCGGGAGGCATGGTGCTCGTCTGGCTGCTGATGGATCCGGGACAGCAGGGCGGTGAACGGCTTCGTCGGCTCGAGGACAAACGTGCCGAGGCCCTGCCGGCTGACGACTAGGCCCTGATTGATAAGCAGCGCGATGGCCAGCCGGACAGTATTGCGCGAGGCGTCATACTCGGCGGCTAGATCCGGCTCGCTCGGCAGCCGCTGACCCGGGGCGAGCGCACCGCTGTTGATCTGTGCGCGCAGCCGGTCAGCAATCTCCTGGTACTTGGGATGCGCCAAACCCGCACTCCTCGCCGTATCGCGCGATTTCAGAAGGAATACCCATCCAAGTGGTTTCAAACGCTGGACTCATTGGTATGAGTCCAGTGTGCAGAACCTTAGGAAAGGGTAGCCGACAGTCCGAGGCGGTCACGCAGGACACGCCGGGCGTCGCCCGGCAAGGATGGAAAGGACGGAAAATGATCTTTCTGTTAGTCGCGGCGGCAGTGATCGTCGCGGCACCGCTCGCGGCCGCGGTGCTTGTCACTGTCGCTAGCCTCCGCGAAGACTCCGCTCGGAGCCTCGCTCGCCGCCCGCCCGGCTTGCTGACCGCGGCCGCCCGTCGGCTGCTATCCCTCCGCACGACTTCCGACGCGGGCCAGCCAGGTCCGCTCGGCCTCCCGCCCGCTGACGAGCTCCTTCTGACCGACGTGGATCTAGAGATCCCGCTACCCCGGTCGGACTGGGCGGACCAGACGCTCACAATGCCGCGGTCCTGACTATCCCGGTTACGCTGCACTTCATGCGCGTAGCACTTGGTCAGCTCCCGATCAGCTCAGATCCGCGCGTGAATCTCAAGCGAGTCCGCGCGGCGGCGAGCGCGGCGGCGAGCCAGGGGGCCGACCTCATCGTGTTTCCTGAAGGCACCCAGGCGCGATTCTCCGCCGACCTGGCCGCCGTGGCTGAGCCTGTCGACGGCGAGTTCTGCTCCGGTCTCGCCGACGCGGCGCAGGCGAACGGGCTGGCCGTAGTCGCCGGTGTCTTCGAGCCGGCCGCCGACGGCCGCGTCTACAACACGACGGTCGCGTTCGACCGCAACGGCGGCCTCGCTGCCCGTTACCGGAAGATTCACATGTTTGACGCTCTGGGCCATCGCGAGTCCGACAGCGTCACGCCTGGCGACGACGTCGTGATCGCTAGCCTTGACGGCGTTCGAGTCGGGTTCATGACCTGCTACGACGTCAGGTTCCCCGAGCTCGCGAGGGCACTGGCATTGGGCGGAGCTGACCTGCTCGTATTGCCTGCGGGGTGGGCGGCGGGCACTTTCAAGGAAGAACACTGGGTCACGCTTGTCCGGGCCCGCGCGATCGAGAACACGATCTGGCTGGCGGCGGCAGGCCAGGTACCTGATCCGGCCGAACCGCCGACGCGGGCACCAACCGGAATCGGCCGCAGCCTGCTCGTCGACCCCATGGGGGTGGTGAGGCTGGACCTGGGCCCGGCCGAGGGCCTCGGCGTCGGTGAGGTCGACGCTGAGGAGACCGCCAAGATCCGTTCCGTGCTGCCCTGCCTGGCGAATCGGCGCGCGGACGTCTTCGCCGGATAGACCGGGCGACCTCATGGCAAACTGCCTGGTCTTGCGGCCCTCGCCATGATCTAGTAGGAAATCATGCGTCGCTGACGAAGACACCGGGAAGGGGACGGACATGCAGGCCGGACCGTCGTTCCCGACCGGCCCGGTCTCGGGCGTCGCCGCCCAGCAGGCCGGCCAGCAGAACAGCTACGTCGGCTACGACGGCGGGGTTACCGGTGTCCGAGGGGCGGCCGAGATCACCGGGCGCTTCAGCCGGGACGGCTCGTCAGGATTCCCCGTTGAGCCCGGCCGCTACCACCTCTTCGCGTCGCTGGCCGACCCCTGGTCACAGCGCGCGCTGATCGTCCGCCGCCTGCTCGGCCTGGAGCGCGTGATCGGGCTGAGCCTGACCGAGCCGGTTGTCGGTGACCATGGCTGGCGGTTCCCGGATCAGACCGGCGGCCGCGATCCGCTGACGGGCGCCTATTACGTGTCCGAGCTGTACCTGGCGACCGATCCTGGCTATCCGGGGCGAGCGACGCTGCCGCTGCTTTGGGACAGCCGGGCGCAGCGCATCGTGACCAACGACTTCGCGCAGCTCACCGTGCAGATGGAGACCGCGTTCGGTCCATTCCACCGGCCGGGCGCACCTGACCTGTACCCGGGAGCGCAGCGGCGCGAGACCGAGGCCCTGGCCGCGCTGATCCATCACGCCGTCAACAACGGGGTCTACAAGGCCGGCATGGCGAAGACGCAGGCTGCGTACGAAGAGGCGTTCGACGCTGTCTTCGCCACCCTCGATGCGCTCGAGGAACGGCTGGCCCGGCGTCGGTTCCTGCTGGGCGCCCAGCTGACCGAGGCCGACGTGCGCCTATTCCCCTCGCTCGCTCGGTTCGACGCGGTGTACTACCTGCTCTATAAGTGCAACCTGCACCGGCTGGTTGATTACCGGCACCTGTGGGACTACGCCCGTGATCTGTACCAGCGGCCGGGGTTCGGCGACACCACCGACTTCTTCCAGATCAAGCGCCACTACTACCAGACCCAGGTCTGGATCAACCCAGCCGGGATTGTTCCCAAAGGTCCGTACGTGAGCTGGCTCGAGCCACACGGCCGGGACCGGATGCCCGGCTAAGGTAATGCGATCGAGCTGCCCAGGACGGGCTGCCTGGTTTGCGTCACGGTGAGTTGCGCACGCCATTAGCCGAACGTCGCTCGGCCGTCGCCGTTCCCGACGTGCGCCCCGGGTAGCCTTGGTTGAAGCGCGCATATACAGCCAAGCAAGCTCCGGAAGAGGGCGATTTCCGCCGTGTCTGCCGAGTCCCCGCGCGGGTCCGCGGATCTCAGTACATCAGTCAGTTCCCCAACGGCAGCCGGCGAGCAGCCCCCCAACGGCGCCCCCGGCGGGCAAGCAGATTTCGGGCCGAATCAGTGGCTTGTCGACGAGCTTTATCAGCGGTACCAGGCCGACCCGGGTTCGGTCGACCAGGCGTGGTGGAGCTTCTTTGCTGACTACCACCCGCAGCCCGACGTCGCTGCCGCCCAGTCCGCCGGCCGCACGCCTAGCCCGGCCGCGTCGCAGCCCGCAGCATCGCAGCCCGGCGCGACCCCGGTTCCGACCCCAACAACGAGGCCCGACGGGCAGCGCGCCGCGGCCGCCGCGCCGCAGCCGCAGGCACCGGATCCCGCGGGCTCGTCCGCAAACGGGGCGCTACCTGCGACAGCGAGTACAGCGGCCGCGACCGGCCCGCCGGCACCAGCCGTGGCCCAGGTGCCGCAGGCAACCGAGGCGGCCGAGCAGGTGGTGCGGCTGCGCGGTGCTGCGGCGCGCACTGCCGCGAATATGACGGCCAGCCTGTCAGTGCCAACCGCGACTAGCGTGCGCCCCGTTCCCGCCAAACTCCTGGTCGACAACCGGATCGTCATCAACAATCATCTCGCCCGCGGACGCGGTGGAAAGATCTCGTTCACCCATCTGATCGGGTACTCCATGGTGCGGGCGCTCGCGAGCGTCCCGGAGATGAACTTCGCGTACGCGGAGGTCGACGGGAAGCCAATGCTGGTCGAGCCCGAGCACGTCAACCTCGGCCTCGCTATCGACGTGCGGAAGGAAGACGGCTCGCGGCAGCTCCTCGTGCCGAGTATCAAAGGCGCCGAGACGCTGGACTTCCGCCAGTTCTGGCTGGCTTACGAAGAGATCATCAGGAAGGCCAGGACCGGCAAGCTCGCCGTCGAGGACTTCGCCGGGACGACGATCAGCCTGACCAATCCTGGCACCATCGGGACCGAGCACTCGGTGCCGCGCCTCGTCGCCGGGCAGGGCTGCATCGTGGGCGTCGGCGCGATGGAGTACCCGGCTGCCTACAAGGGCGCGTCGGAGGAGACCATCGCGAGGCAAGCGGTCAGCAAGACCGTGACGCTCACCTCGACCTACGACCACCGGATCATCCAGGGCGCGCAGTCGGGTGAGTTCCTGCGCGTGATCGACGAGCTGCTGCTCGGCGGGCAGGGCTTCTACGACGACGTGTTCAAGTCGCTGCGGATCCCGTACGAGCCGGTCCGCTGGGTGCGTGACATCCCGGCCGGGCACGAGGATGACATCTCCAAGGCCGCCCGCGTGCACGAGCTGATCCATGCCTACCGGGTCCGCGGTCACCTGATGGCCGACACCGACCCGCTCGAGTACCGCCAGCGCAAGCATCCCGACCTGGACATCAACCAGCACGGGCTGACGCTGTGGGACCTGGAGCGGGACTTCGCTACCGGTGGTTTCGGCGGCAAGCCGCGGATGCAGCTGCGGGAGATTCTCGGCGTGCTCCGGGACTCCTACTGCCGCACCGTGGGCGTCGAGTACATGCACATCCAGAATCCCGAGGAGCGGGCCTGGATTCAGGCCAGGGTCGAGCGGCCGCACGGGCGTGCGGATCACGAGGAGCAGCTGCGCATCCTGTCCCGGTTGAACGTGGCTGAGGCCTTCGAGATGTTCCTGCAGACGAAGTTCGTCGGACAGCGACGGTTCTCGCTGGAGGGGGCCGAGTCGCTGATTCCGCTGCTGGACGCCGTGCTGACCGCCGCGGCTGGCGAGCACCTGCACGAGGCCGTCATCGGCATGGCCCACCGCGGCCGGCTGAACGTGCTGGCCAACATCGTCGGCAAGTCGTACGCGCAGATCTTCCAGGAGTTCGAGGGCAACCTGGATCCCGCTACGACCCACGGCTCCGGGGACGTGAAGTACCACCTCGGCGCTGAAGGCAAGTACGTAGGCGTGGACGGGTCATCGATCGCGACGTCGCTGGTGGCCAACCCGAGCCACCTGGAGGCCGTCGACCCCGTCATGGAAGGCGTGGTGCGGGCCAAGCAGGACATCCTTGACATGGGTGAGCCTGGCTTCACGGTGCTGCCGGTGCTCATTCACGGCGACGCGGCGTTCGCCGGCCAGGGCGTCGTCGCCGAGACGCTCGAGCTATCTCAGCTGCGCGGTTACCGCACCGGCGGCACGGTGCACATCGTGGTGAACAACCAGGTCGGCTTCACTACGTCGCCGGAGTCGTCGCGATCCAGCGTGTATTCGACGGACGTCGCCCGGATGATCCAGGCACCGATCTTCCACGTGAACGGCGACGACCCTGAGGCAGTCGTCCGGGTCGGCAAGCTGGCGTTCGCCTACCGGCAGGCGTTCGCCAAAGACGTCGTCATCGACATGGTCTGCTACCGCCGGCGCGGGCACAACGAGGCCGACAACCCGTCGTTCACCCAGCCGCTCATGTACGACCTGATTGACGCCAAGCGCTCGACTCGCAAGCTGTACACCGAGTCCCTGATCGGCCGCGGCGACATCACGATGGAGGAGGCGGAGCAGGCGCTTCGCGACTACCAGCAGGAGCTGGAGCGCGCCTTCACCGAGACCAAGGACGCGATCAGCCATCCGGCCGACCTCAGCGCGCTCAGGCCCGAGCCGGCCGGGGCCGGTCCAGGCGACGACGCGAGCGTTGTCACCGCCATATCGGCCGAGGCCCTGAAGCGGATCATCAACACCCAGCTCACGCTGCCAGCTGACTTCACCGTTCATCCGCGGCTGCTGCCCCAGCTCCAGCGCCGGGCGGCGATGGTCGAGCAGGACGAGATCGACTGGGCCACCGGCGAGCTGCTAGCGCTCGGGGCGACCCTGCTGGATGGTCACGCGGTCCGGCTGATCGGCCAGGACTCCCGGCGTGGCACTTTCGGCCAGCGCCACGCGGTGCTCGTCGACCGGCGCACCGGCGAGGAGTTCGTGCCGCTGCGGGCCTTCAACACGCAGACGGCGAGGTTCCACGTCTACGACTCGCTGCTGTCGGAGTACGCGGCCGTGGGCTTCGAGTACGGCTACTCGGTGGCCAGGCCTGACGCGCTGGTCTGCTGGGAAGCGCAGTTCGGCGACTTCGTCAACGGGGCGCAGACCATCGTGGACGAATTCATCAGCTCCGGCGAGCAGAAGTGGGGTCAGCGGTCCGGTGTCGTGCTGCTCCTCCCGCACGGCTACGAAGGCCAGGGACCCGACCACTCCTCGGCCCGGGTTGAGCGCTTCCTGTCCCTGTGCGCCCAGGACAACATGACCGTGGCCGCGCCGAGCACGCCGGCTAGCTATTTCCACCTGCTGCGGTGGCAGGCCCTGTCGAGCCGGGTCAAGCCGCTGATCGTGTTCACGCCTAAGTCGATGCTGCGGCTCAAGGCGGCGGCGTCGGCCATGGCGGACTTCACGACGGGAACTCTCAGGCCGGTGCTGGCGGACCCGGCGGCCGCTGGCGGCGGCAGCGGTGCTGGCCTGGACCCGGCCGGCGTCCGCCGGGTAGTGCTCTGCTCGGGCAAGATCTACTACGACCTCGCCGAACGCAGGCACGCCAGCGGCGCGACCGACGTCGCGCTGGTCCGGGTCGAGCGGCTGTACCCGCGCCCGACGCACGAGATCGCGGCCGAACTGGGCAAGTTCGCGGCGTCGGCGGAGGTCGTGTGGGTGCAGGAGGAGCCGGCCAACATGGGTAGCTGGCCTTACATGGCCCTGCATCTGCCGAAAGACCTGAACCGTCGCATCGCGGTGATCTCCCGGCCGGCGAGCTCTGCACCCGCTTCGGGCAAAGCGAAGGCGCACGCGGCCGAGCAAGCCGCGATCGTGGACGCGGTGTTCGCAGCGAACGGCTGACGGCTCGTGTACTTCACCGACCGCGGGATCGAGGAGCTCCAGGAGCGTCGTGGCGGCGACCAAGTAGCGCTCGGCTGGCTTGCCGAGCGCCTCCGGGACTTTGTCGACGAGCACCCGGAATCGGAAGCGACGGTGGACGCCCTGGCTACGTGGCTGGCGCGCCTCGGCGACGACGACGAGTAACGGTCGTGTCGCTCTTGCCGGCGGCCACCGGAAGCGACCAAGATTGACCATCCTCGGTTGATGCCGCGCCGGTGAGCGCGACCGAGCTGGCCCACGCCGCGCTGGTGGCTCCCTCGCTAGTGGGCAACCGCGCAGGTCGCGGCCTGTCGGGCAGTCGGGCAGCCGGGGGCAGCCGGAGGGCGGCGCCGATGAGACGCGATACATCTTGACATTTTGGCGACGCGACATATCGTAATTGAAGAAGGACTACGATCTTCTGAAGCACGGCATGCGTTTGCCATGCGTTCAGGACTGGCGGTGAGGTTCTGTGAGCCCGGTATTCAGACATGGCAGGCTGAGGCTGTATTTGCTGAAGCTGCTCGACGAGGCTCCGCGACACGGCTATGAGGTCATCCGGCTGTTGCAAGACCGATTCATGGGCGTCTACGCGCCCTCGCCTGGCACCATCTATCCCCGGCTCGCCCGGCTTGAAGAGGACGGCCTGGTCACGCACGAGGAAGTCGACGGCAAGAAGGTCTACAGCATCACCGACAAGGGCCGCGAGGAGATCAGGGCCCGTCTCGGTGATCTTGCCGACCTCGAGGACGAACTCACCGAGTCGCTGCGCGACGTGGCCAGGGAGATCTCGGTCGATGTGCGGGACACGGTGCGGAGTATTCGCGAGGAGCTCGCCTCCGCAGCCCGAGAGTTCCGCATGCAGGACCACGTGAAGGGCGCGGGCGTGAAGGGCGCGGGCGCCAAGGGCTCGGGCGCCAAGGGCTCGGGCGCGAAGGGCTCGGGCGCGAAGGGCTCGGGCGCCAAGGGCGCGGGCGTGAAGGGCGGCCAAGCAACGGCCGGAGAGGCCCAGCATGAGCCAGGCCCGGACCGCAGCGAGGACGCGCGGCGCATCCGGGAGGAGGCCCATCGCGCCCGCGAGCAGATGCGCGCCGACTTCCGCGCCCGGAACCGCAGCAAAGCTGACTGGGCCGGCTGGAGCGCCTGGTCAGAGTGGGCCAGCGGGAAAGACTGGGCAGGCAAGGACTGGACCCCCGGGAAGGACTGGACCCGCGGCAAGGACTGGGGCGCCGGCGCCTGGGGCTTCGGCGGCGACACGGCCGGTGACGACTCCGAGCACCGTGCTGACCCGAAGGCGCGCCGGGGCGGGCCTAATCCGTTTAGCGACCTCGAGGGCCTGGCGATCTCGTTCGCGAACGAGCTCCGTGCCGCTGCCAAGGAAACCGGGAACATCGGCGAGCGGTCGCTCAGCGACCTGCGCGACATACTGACCGACACACTCGCGAAGGTTCGCGACGAGGTCTTCGGAAACGCCGGCGCGAAGGGCCGCGCGGCGGGCGCTGAGACCGATGCGGCCAGTTCGCAGGGCCCGGCCGCTGACCGCGACAGCGAGGCGCCGGAGTCGGACTCCCCACCCGGCGGCGCCGAAGACACAAAGTAGACCCGCCACCCCGCCCCAGTCGTGGGCGGCTGGTCGCCCGCGCACTGCCGCCAGGCACTGCCACCAGGCCGACCAGCGACCCCGACCCACGCGCAGGCGGCTAGTAGCCCGCGCACCGGTAACGCAGCAGCGCCGTCGGCGACATGGCGCACGCTACGGCCTGCCGGCGGGCAATCACATCGTGCTGTTTGCTCAGCGTGGTTGCGAGCATTTCCCTGTCATATTGGGCTAATCGCGGCATGACCCGAGCATGCCAGCCGGCACTGACAGCCGGATATGGATGGCGGCCCTGCGACAATTAGCAAGGGTTGTCCACTGATGTCTATCTCTCTATAAGCAACACTAGGCAACCTTGCCAATACGACGGCGGGCGCCCGCAGCGTGGCTGCGAATGGCGGCTCAGCGCTCGGCGCGCGAAGGAAAGACGGGCCGAACAGCCGTGGCGCGGGCGCGAACCGGCGTGGGCGCGGGCGCGAACCGGCGTGGGCGCGGGCGCGAAACAGCCATGGCCAGGCTCCGGAACAGATGGGCGCGGGCGCGAATCCCCCCTGCGCGCAGGCGCGAACAGCCGTCACGCAAGTGCCGAATAGCCTTGGCGCGGGCGCGACAGCCTTGGCGCCCGGGGCCCGGGCGGACGGCCAGCGCAAGCCGGAGCGAAACCGTTGCAGACCCCGAGGAATCCACGCGCGCGCCGCTGGATGATCAGCCGGCGACGACGCAGCGTGAGCATGACCGGCGCACGCGACAGGAGATAGTCAGGGCAGTAAATGCAATTAGATATATGAAAAGGACCCCCACCGCGACAATGCTGACTGTGCCATACTCATTCGGGGGAAGCGGCCTCCTGATGACTAACGCAGGTAAGGACCGTAGTGAATCTGTCGTCTTACGCAGACCTCGCCGTTCGCCTTGCAAATACAGCCCCGGCTCCCGGCGAGCCGGACCCGCTAGGCACGGTAAGCGCATGTGCGAGCGCCCTCGGTGACCGGCTGAGCGGTCCCGTGACGCGGCGCGATCTCGCCGTGCTCCAGTACCTGCGGACGGAGTTCAGAGCGATCTTCACTGCCGCGGCCACTGGCGACGATCAGGACGCCATGGCCAGGCTCAACTCCATCCTCCTGCAGTTCCCGATCCAGCCCGAGATGGTCAACCACGACGACCAGCGCTGGCACGTCCACCTGGCGTCGCAGGGATCGGTAGCCGACAGGTTCGCCGCTGGCGCCGTGATCGGCGTCGCGATCACCGTCTCCCTTGTCGGGGTCAGCAGGCTAGGGATCTGCGCCATCGCCTCCTGCCACCAGGTCTTTATCGATGCAAGTCCTGGCAAATCCCGTCGTTACTGCGCCGAGCACGCCACCGCCAGGGGCAACGTGAGCACTCTCCGTAGGCACGAGGACGCGCCGTCGCTTGGTACCTCAGGGGGAGACGGGCAGGGCGGCATGACCCGCCACGCCACGCCCGCGGCTAGTTAGCGCCCAGATTTGCGGCCAGCAAGCGTCCCGTACTGGCCGCGAGCCAGCCTCTGGGACGGCCCTGCCGGCCAGTGGTCCGCTAGAGCTTCCGTCCTGCTTGCCAGGCCTGACGCCGCCTGACGCTGCCCCCGCCGCGATGACCGGAGGGCGGTCCGGGGCTGCCCGGCGGGCGGTCCGGGGCTGCCCTGGGGCGGTCCGGGGCTGGGCGGCGATCGGTCCGGGGCTGGGCGTCGATCGGTGCGGGGCCGGCGGGCAGGCGGTCCCCCGCCTGGCCGGCAGTGGTTCAGGGGCTGTTTCGGCGGCCGGCCAGGCAGCCCGGCAAGCGGGTAGCCCTGGTCGGTTGGCGGCGTGCTAAGGCTCCTGAACGAATCCTGAGCTCTCGCCGTCAAGTGGTCCTTGACATGCCCTCATACGTCGCCAACATTCGGTTGCAAACTCTCTTTGAGGTCATGTAAGCGACACGTACGCGATAGCTTGATCAGCAACGTTTTAGTGACGCACGTTACCGAAATGACGCCAAGTGACTTCTTCTCATGGCTGGAGTCGATCATTACCATGAGCAACACTCAAGGGGCCGTATGGCCCACGTATGCGGACCGGAAAGAAGGTTCGAACCATGGCAGCTGAGTCTGTCGCTATTGTTACGAAGCCGACAGACGTCGGCCTCAAACGAGAGATGGGGCTGATCGGCGCGACTTGGGCGCCCGAGACGTCGATCATCGGCTCAGGCTGGCTGTTCGGCGCCCTCGGCGCTGCACAGTTCGCTGGGCCGGCGGCGCTCTTCGGCTGGATCATCGGCGGCATCGCCGTCATCATCCTGGCCCTCGTACATGCCGAGCTTGGCGCGATGTTCCCGGTCGCGGGCGGAACCGCCCGGTTCCCGCACTTTGCCTTCGGGAGCGTGGCGGGCATCTCGTTCGGCTTCTTCTCTTGGCTCCAGGCCATCACCGTCGCGCCGATCGAGTGCTTCGCGGTGATGCAGTACAGCTCGTACTACTGGCCGAGCATCTACAACCCGACCAAGCACGTCACGACGGGCACCGGATTTGCCCTCACGATCGTCTTGATGGCGCTCTTCACCGGGGTCAACTTCCTGGCGATGCGCGTCTTCACGAAGGTCAACAGCGTCGTGACCTGGTGGAAGGTCGCGATTCCGGTGCTGGCCATCATCGTGCTGGCATTCAAGTTCCATCCGGCCAACTTCAACCCGGCCGGCGGCTTCATGCCTGGCGGCTTGAAGTCGATCTTCGCCGCCATTCCCAGCGCCGGCATCGTGTTTGCCTACCTCGGCTTCGAGCAGGCCGACCAGCTGGCCGGCGAGATCAAGGATCCGGGGCGGAACCTGCCGCGCGCGATCATCTACGCGGTCGCGATCGGTACGACGATCTACGTTCTGCTGCAGCTGGTCTTCATCGGCGCGACGCCGGCGAACCTGCTGCACCATGGTTTCGCTGGCATTCCCGCGACGAACCCGATCGCGATCGGGCCGTTCGCTGGCCTTGCGGGCGCCGTCGGGTTTGCCTGGCTAGCCACGCTCCTGCGGATCGACGCGGTCGTCTCCCCCGCTGGTACCGGCCTGATCTACCAGACCTCCACCTCCCGGGTGGGCTACGGCCTGGCCAGGAACCGGTACTATCCGCAGATCTTCGCCAAGACCGACAAGAACGGCGTGCCGTGGGTCAGCTTGATCTTCGCGTTCGTCGCCGGCCTGTTCTTCCTGCTGCCATTCCCGAGCTGGAAGTCCCTGGTCGGCCTGGTGACCGGTGCCAGCGTGCTCATGTACGCCGGCGCTCCGCTCTCGCTCGCAGCACTCCGTGGCCAGGCGCCCGGCGCCGACAGGCCATACCGGCTGCCTGGCGCGGTCTGGGTGGCACCGCTCGCCTTCGTTATCGCGAACCTGATCATCTACTGGTCGGGCATTCAGGTGCTGTGGAAGCTGGGCGTCTGCATCGTGGTCGGCTACGTGCTGATCGGCGTCGCGATGGCATTCGACAAGCAACGCCCGCCGCTGGACTGGAAGTCGGCGCAGTGGCTGCCGGTCTACCTGATCGGCATGGGCATCATCTCGTGGTTGGGTCAATACAACGGCGCCAGCGACTCCAAGCCGCTGGCCACCGGTCACCTGCACTTCGGGATCGACATGCTCGTGGTGGCGGTGTTCAGCCTCCTTATCTTCTACTGGGCGCAGGCGACGAAACTGCCCGCGGCTGAGATGCAGCTGCTGGTCGACAAGCAGGCTGCGCACGACGCCACATCCGCCTGATAGTCGCATAGCTGGAGGCGCAAGCCCCGCTCCCGCGAGGGAGCGGGGCTTGCGCGCGGTTCTACTGCCGTCGGCGCGGCCAGTACCGCAGCAGCACGCGAGCGCGGATCAGCCCGACGGGAACGGGGCCGAATGAGTAACTGTCGGCGGCCCCGGCGCGCGGATTATCCGCTACCAGCCACCAGCCGCCCGCGACCTCGCTCGCCGCACGCTTCACGAGCAGCATGCCGGGATCGGCCGGGTGGCGCGCTATGACGATCTGGCCCGGCCGTACGCGCGGTGGACGCCGCGCCCGCAAGCCGCGCCAGGCCAGCAGCAGGTCACCGGGCTGCAGCGTTGGCTCCATCGACAGCTCCGCGACGGTGGCGCGGAAGAGGGGCCAGTGCATGCGTCCCTCCCTCGCGGGCAGTGTCCGCTGACGATGTACTGTCGGAAGCCAAGCCAAGGATCTGAGCTGAGAGAGGGCAATCAATGAGGCTGCTCGCACGTCTCCTCGCGCCGAAGGTTATCGTGCACGCGCACTGCGACCTTCCTTGCGGCGTCTACGACCCCGCGCAGGCGCGCATCGAGGCCGAGTCTGTAAAAGCCATCATCGAGAAGTACCACGGCAATCAGGACCCGGAGTTCCGCACGCGCTGCCTGATCATCAAGGAAGAGCGCTCCGAGCTGGTCAAGCACCACCTGTGGGTGCTCTGGACCGACTATTTCAAGCCACCGCACTTCGCGAAGTATCCGCAACTGCACCAGCTCTTCAACGAGGCCACGAAGCTGGCCGGCGCGGCCGGCACTAAGGGCACTGTCGAGGTCGCCAAGGCCGACGAGCTACTGGGCAAGATCGAGGAGATCAGCAAGATCTTCTGGGAGACCAAGCAGGCCTGAGACCGCCTGAGACCAGCGCAGTTACTGAACCGGCGGGCCGTTCGCGGCCCGCCGGTCTCAGTACTAGAGGCACGGACCGCAGAACGACCCGGCCGGTGTCAGATGCAGTCGGCTGGTCACTGTAAGTTGCGTGGGAAGGCTGATGCTGGGGCCGTGACAGCGTCACCCCGCATCCTTGGCAGGACGTAGCGACGGAGGATACGACGTGACGGAGGAGACGACGACGTCGGCGGTCGCATCGGTACCGCCGACGGGCGCCGAGACCGGGCCAGCTACCGGGACCGGGCCAGCTACCGGCATTGGGCCAGCTACCGGGACCGGGCCAGCCACTGGCACCAGGCCAGCTAGCGGCACCGGTGCGGCGACCGGGGGCGCGGCGGCCGGGCCGGCCGTCCCGGCGAGCGCAGCGACCGCCCCGCTCGTCACCGCCCGCCCGGCCGAGATCGGTGCCGACCAAGTCACCGTGCGGATGCCCGCCGACGG
>DATIOU010000099.1:0-29659 GCA_035472835.1 Streptosporangiaceae bacterium
TCAGCGATGACGGGCCACCGAACCACTGGATCACGAAGAACCCTATGTAGGCCCCGACCATGTACAGGTCGCCGTGGGCGAAGTTGAGCAGCTTCAGCACGCCGTAGACCATCGAGAATCCGAGGGCGACCAGCGCATACAGCGCACCCGTGGTTACGCCGTTCACCAGTTCCTGGAAGAAGAAGCCCATGCGGTGCGGTCCCGCCCATCGGTCACGCCAGCCCGGCGCGCGCTGTCCATCAGGAAGATGGCCAGAGCGCGCCGGGCCAGCTTGTTAGCTCAGCCGGTCAGGAGCTGGGAATCAGGTTGTACTTGCCGGTCGAGTCGATCTTGAACAGGAAGAACTTGCCGTTGACGAGGTCGCCACCCGAGGTGAAACTGATCGGCTGGCCGAGAATAGACGTCGGCTCGTTCGTCGTCTTGACTGCGGCGAGCACATTGGCGCGGGTCGGGGCGTGCCCGGCCTTGCAGACCGAAGCGATCGCCTCATCCAGCACGTGGGTAGCGGCGAACACCGGCGGGCCGAACGTGCCGAACTTTCCGTACCTCGCCGTCGCTGTCGCCACGATGGACGAGTCAGCCGGGATACCGGTGATGTCCGGGCCGAACGCCGACACGTATGAGCCTGCGATCGTAAATGTGCCAGGGGAGAACAGCCCGTCTGTACCGAAGATCACTGCGTTCTTGTGCTGCTGGGCCAGGTTGCGGCCGAACTGCTGGGCGTTCGTGGCCACCTGCCACGGCAATACCACGACGGTCGTGGCCGGGGTCACCTTCGCCACGATCGAGGAGAAGTCGTGGAGGTTCTGTGACACCGACTCGTGATCGACCTTGATGCCCGCCTGCTGGAAGATCGGCGTCATCGCGGATACGAGCCCGGTGGAGTAAGCCTCCTGGTCGTCCACGATCATCAGCGCCTTCGGGTGGAAGGTATTGACGATGTAGTTGGCGTCCTGCGGACCCTGCACGCTGTCCTTGGAGACGACGCGGAAGAACGTGGGGTACTTGCCCTGCGTCAGCGTCGCGTTAGTGGCGGAGCCGGATATGAATGGGATCCCGGCCCTGGCGAACAGTGGTCCGACGGCCTCGACCTCCTGGCTGCCAGCCGGCCCGACAACCCCGACTATGGAGCTATTCGAGGTGAACTGCTGAGTCACGGTCGTTGCCTGCGCTGGATTCAGCTGCGTGTCGCCCTGTACCAGCTTTATGTGGGTCTTGTTAGCCGCATTGTCCATGGTCAGCGCCAGTGCAGCGAAATGCAGCTGCTCCTGGCCGAGCACAGCGACCTGCCCAGTGAGCGGGCCTTCCATGCCGATGGACGTCGCGCATTTTGCCGCGGCCGCACTCGCGCCGTTACTCGATGCGCTGCTGCCGCAGCCAGCGAGCACTAGTGCACCGAGTGCAGTTGCGGCGACGATCCCATATCCCTTCATAGGACACGCCTCCCCTTCCCAGGATGGTTTGTTATCTAGAGCTCAGCCGCAGGCCAGAATGCGCGGGCCTGCACTGTCGGCCGAGCCTGCTGCCAGCCACGCGAGCTGGCACGCGCGGGAAGCGCCAGGCAGGTCCAGACCACCTGGAAGGCCGCTCCGCCGCTATCACGCTAGGGCGGGGTCGCCGGGCGCCGCAGGTATCCACCACGCCCTCCTAGCGTCAAATGTAGGAGGATCAAACCATTGACGCGCATTGAAGGGCAAGGGGCGTGATTAAGGAGGTCTGCGTGGCTGGCGTTACTCGCCAGCCCGTTTGCCAGCGTCATCGAGCACTATCTGAGCCAGCTTGCTCAGGTTGATGTTGCCGCCGGAGACCACGCACACGACCTTGCCGTGGCCGGCCTGGCCGGTCAGCGCCGCGGCCGGCGCTAGCGCGCCAGCGCCTTCGGCGATGACCCGAGCCCGCTCAGCCAGCACTCGTACGGCGCCGGCCACGTCCTGGATGTTCAGTTCCAGCGCGTTGTCGACTAGCGGCGCGACCTGTGGCCACATGGTGTCCAGCACGCGGCGGCTGCCCGCCCCGTCGACGAACGAGGGCCTGAACTCGACGTCCACCGGCCGGCCGGCGCGCTTGGCCGCCGCCATCGCCGCCCCGCCCTCCGGCTCGGCCGTCACAATTCGCGTTTCGGGCCGCAGCGCCTTGATCGCACTCGCGATGCCGCAGGTCAGGCCGCCGCCCCCGTATGGGATCACAACGACGTCCGGATCAGGCAAGTCCTCGAGGATCTCCAGGCCGATGGTGCCGTTGCCGGCGATGACCGCGGGGTCCTGAACAGGATGGACGAAGAGTCCGCTGGTCCCGTCGGCGCGACCAGTGACGATCGTCTGCCACCACTCGGTGTAAGGCAGCTTGCGTATCCTGCCGCCTAGCCTTGTGATCGCCGCGAGCTTCGCTTCCGGGGCCGTGTCCGGCACCAGGATCGTGGCTGGCAGCCTGAGTTCCCTTGCTACGTAGGCGACGCCTTGCGCCATGTTGCCTGCGCTGGACGTGACCAGACCCTGCGCGCGCTCCTCAGGTGAGGCGAGCAGCACCGCGCTCGCCGCGCCGCGGATCTTGAACGAGTTGACTGGCTGCAGGGTCTCCAGCTTCAGGTAGATCTCGGCCGGAGCATCGTCGGACTGGAGCCGGATCAGCGGAGTTCGCAGGGCCGTGCTTGCGATCCGCTCCCTCGCCGCCTCGATTGCAGCCAGTGTGATCATGGCTGAGAGTTCCTCCAAACCCGGTTCAGTGAACCAGCAAGCGATCGATTTCTGCCCGTTCGTCATCGCCGAGCGGATGCGCCTGAGCTTCGGAGAGCGGCTCAAGCTGAGCAGGGCTACCTGGCCCGATCACTATCTGGCTTACTCGCTCATCGGAAAGCAGCCACGCCAGCGCGAGGCCAGCCATCGAGGTCCCGCGTCGCTCGGCTATTGCTGCGAGGCCATCAAGCAAATCGAAGGTCTGTTTGGTGACCAGGCCCTGGTAGCCCGCCGGCCGCTGCGTCATCCGCGAGCCGGGCGGGTACGGCTCGCCGCAACGGTATTTGCCGGTGAGCCAGCCGCCTGCGAGCGGGCTAAAGGCCAGGTAGGCCACACCGCGCTGCCGGCAAATGGTGAGCAGCTCAGGCGCATCCGTCCGGTCCAGCAGCGAGTAACTGTTCTGAATCGCCAGCGGGTGGCCGGCCACCAGCGCAGCTGTCAAGCCCGCGGCGTCGAAGTTGCTCACGCCGTAGCTTCCGATGAGCCCGGCCGCCGCCGCCGCCTCGAATGCGTCCATCGTCTCTGACAACGGCACGTCGGGATCGAAGTCGTGCGCGAGGTACAGCTCAATCCGGTCGACGCCGAGCCGGTCCAGACTGGCGTTCAGCTGGCGGGCAATGCGGTCCGGCCGTAGCCCGTGGTCGGCCCCGGCCGTCATCGGATTGAAGGTCTTGCTGGTGAGCTTCGGGACCACGCCGCGTGCCGCGATCCACCGCCCGATTGCTCGCTCGCTGCGTCCGCCGCCGTACGCGTCAGCGGTATCGAAATGCCGGATGCCGTGCTCCCACGCGGCGTCCATGAGCACCATGGCCTGATCGTCGGTCAGGCCCGTGCCGAAGAACTCCGGTGCGGAGCCGATCCCGCCGAAGTTTCCGCAGCCGAGGGCAACCGGCGGCATCTGCAATCTGGCCGGGGTAACGGTCATCTCTTTCCTGCCCGACGCCCAATTGCCACGCGCGTCATTAAACCGCGTGCGAGCGGCGCGCGCCACAGCGCGACTGGCCCGGCGAGCGCCCCGGCTTCGGTAGGCGGCCGGCGTTTAGCAGGTCAGCGCGAACGACTCGGAGTCGTGACCATCACCGTGTACCGGCAGCATGTGGTGCTAGAGGCGCCCGTTCGACCGCTCGCTACCTGGTACGCCCACAGGTGCTCGCCAGGGCCTTGATACAGCAGCCACGAGTCGTTCGCGGACCAGGCGGTTCTGGCGAAGAGGAACGCCGTGGACGTCGGGACCGGCGTCGGCTGGCTAGCTGGGCTGGTGATACGCATGACGTAAAGGCGCACGTGGCCAGTGCCTTGCGGAAGTGTGGCCGCGTATGCGGCGATCAACCGGCCGTCGTGAGAAATGGCGCTGACCAGGTTGAACCCGTTGGGTACCCATCCGCCTGTGCCGGGAGGCGCCGGGAATGACGTCAGCTTCCCCGTCACCACGTCAAACACGCGCAGCAACTGGCACGTTTCATAGCCAGCGTTCGGCTCATAGAGGTCGTTCGGCGCGGTGACGTGCCAGCTGCAGCTCGTCCCGTACGCCACGAGGCGCGGCGTGGCATCGAAGCCATCAGCGCCCAGCGGCGAGTACGGCAACGTCCGCGGGATGCTGCCGGGATTCCACAGCGCCAGGGCAGAATGCCCTTGCCATCCCTGCAAGAGCAATCCCGCGTCCGTGCCTCTGACAACCGGCAGCTGCGCTCCGGCGGGCAACATGACCGGCGGCCCTGGCGAACCCCCGGCGACCGGCACTAGCCGACCCTGAATGGGGCCCTGCGTGTCGCTGCGCACCTGAAACAGCCAGACCTGGCTGGGAGCTGCGGCCGGCGCGAAAAACGTTGTGGGCCCGAGCACACGGGGATGCCCGCGCAGGTCTGCCCTGATGGCAGTGACGCCGTTGCCCACGAAAACAAACGAGTTGCCTACCTGGGTCAGGAGCGGCTGGAAGTCGCCCTGTGCGATGTCTGGTTCCTGGCCCTGCGTGATCCGGCCCGTGCTCAGGTTGTCGACCGCCACGGCTCCGCAGCATTGTCCGAAGCCGGCTGGCCACCACAGCACGCTGGTGCCGATGCTGCGCGGGATCGGCGGTTCGGCGACCTTCCGCGGCGCCGAGCTCGTCGGCTGGCGACGAGCGTGCGCGTTCGCGCGACTGTGCCGGTGCGCGGCAACGCCACCGACCATAGTTGTGGCGCCGGCAATCACGACGAGGCTGGCCACCCCCGCAGCGAGCCAGCGGCGGCGCTGGCGTCTGCGCGCTTCCTTGATCAGGTCCGCCGGCTCCGCTGGCGCGCTGGGTCGCAAGCTCGGTGATGCGATCCTCATGCCAGCTCCTACGACACCTGCTCGATGATCTTCGTCAGCTCCTCCGGCCGGTACCCGTACTGGCGCGCGAGGGTCACGAGCTCATGCGCCTTCGCGACCAGCAGGCTGCGCCCTGGAGCCGTCCCGGTAACCGACACTCCGCGGCCGCGGCGGAACTCAACCAGCCCCTCCTCGCGCAGCGTTCGGAGCGCCCGGAAAACGGTGTTGGCGTTAACTCCGAGCACGGCGGCCAGGTCACGGGCGGGTGGAAGCCTCTCACCCGGGCCCGCCTCACCATCAGCGATCGCCCGGCGAATGGCTCCGGCGACCTGCTCGTGCAAAGGCAGCAGGCTGGAATGATCGATTGCGACGGTGGGCTTAGTGCTATGCACATTGGCATCATACGAGTGCGAGCTCGCGGCCGCCAGTCTCAAGTCATCGGCGCGTTACCGGTGTGCCGGCTGCGCGCATTGCGGCTTTGCCCGCTCACGGGAGCGCGCCGGGGCTCTCACAAACTGATCGCGGCAGTGCGCAGGTCGGTCATCCCGAGCAGGGTGTGCTTGCCTCCGATCCGACCCCAACCGGTGCTCCGCCCGCCGGCGCCGCCGAATGGCATGTTCACATCCCACCAGCAGGTGCTGTCGTTGACGACTACCTGGCCAACAGCGAGTTCTTCGACGAAGCGGAATGCCCTGCCGATGTCCCTGGTGAAGACCGCTGCCTGCAAGCCGAGCCGGTCGAGATTGGCGGTGTGCAGCAGTTGGTCATCACCGTCGCAAGTGCTGATCGGAACCACTGGACCGAACGACTCGTCAGTCGCGAGCAGGCTGTCCACCGGGACCTGGTCAGCGACTGTGAATTCGTAGTAGAGATCGGTCGGATGGCCGGGCTGCCGGCGTCCGCCACGAAGAATCTTCGCGCCGCGGGTTTCGCCGTCGGCGACATGCCGGTCCATCTTGGCGGCGACCGCTTCGTTGTTGAGCGGACCGAGCAGGGTCTGCTCGTCGAAAGGGTCGCCTAGCCGCACGGCGTCGGCCTCACTGACCACGGCTTCGAGGAACGTACCGTGCACGGAGCGATCGACCAGCACCCGCTCCGTGGCGCAGCACACCTGACCTGAGCAGAGGTAGGCACCGTAGACGGCTGCCTTGGCCGCTGCCTCGACGTCAGCATCACTAAGGACGATTAGCGGCCCGTTGCCTGAGCATTCCATGATGGAACGCTTCAACCCGGCAGCGGCCTGAATCTTGGCGCCAGTGGCCGACGAGCCAATGAACCCGATCGCGTCGATGCCAGGGTGCTGGACGAGCGCCTGACCTGTCGGTCCCTCGCCGGGCAGCACGTTGACCAGGCCATCGGGCACGCCCGCCGCGCGCATGATCTCCATGGCCCGAAGCACGGTAAACGCGGTGTGCGCAGGCGGCTTGACCACATGCGAGTTACCCGTGGCAAGGCCGGGCGCCACGAACTCGGCGAACATCAGCAGCGGGAAGTTCCACGGCGTGATGATCGCCCAGGTGCCAACCGGGCGGTAGAACGTGAACATCCGCTTGGCTGAGTCCGTCGACGAAATCGTCTCGCCGGTCAGGCGCACCGCGTCCTCGGCGTGCAGATGGAACAGCGTAGCTGCCTCATCGATGTCGGCCAGCGACTCGTGCAGCGGCTTGCCCTGCTCAAGGGTCTGCAAGCGAGCCAGCTCCTCGCGACGCGCAGTCAGCCCCGCCCCGATGGAATGACAGACGGCCGCGCGCTCCCAGACATTGACCCGCGCCCACTGCGCGCCCGCAGTTCTGGCCGCTGCGACCGCGGCATCGACGTCCTCTGGCCCCGGAACCGGGACCGAGCCGATGAGCTCGCCAGTCACCGGTGAGACAACGTCGCGGCGTCCGGCCGTCCCATCGCGGTATTCGCCGTTGATGTACAGCCTTGTGTCGCCCACGGCGTCAGCCATGCGGCACCTCCATGCCTAGGGGGTCGGATGCCCGGGAATCCGTCGATGGTAAGGGTTTGGCCGGCGACTCGGGAACTGCTGCCGGAGGCCGCCGGCGTGGCCGTTCACAGGCTCGGGGGGCTGATGATCCACAGCACAGACGCCCTCGCGCCGCTGTCGTTGACCACGCAGTGGTTCGACGAGCTCCGGTACTCGATGCTGTCGCCGCTGTCCAGCTCGTGCTCCTCATCATCGAGGAGAAGGCGAACCGATCCTTCGAGCACCAGCAGCAGCTCCTGGGAATCGCCGTGGCTGTGGGTATTGCTACCGACCCTGGCCCCGTCGCGCAAGACGCCTTCGAACACCTCGAGGTGCTGCAGCGGCCGACGGGTCAGCATGAACTTGTCTACGCCGGTGGCATGAATGACGGGCCGGTCAGCCGCGCGCATCACGCGATGAGCCGGAGCCGGTACCGCGGAGAACAGGTCGGCAAGAGTCAGCCCCAGCGCCTCGGCAATCAGCCGCAGGGTCGGAATGCTGGCCCCGGACGTGCCGCGCTCTAGCTGGCTGAGGAAGCTCACGCTAACTTCCGCCTGCTCAGCTACCTGGCGCAGCGTGATTTTGCGCATCTGGCGATAGGCGCGAAGACGCGGGCCAAGATTGCCGACGCCGACGTCCGTGTCCATCGCATCAGCCACGCTTAAGTCCTATTTCATTTAGACATTGACCTTCACTTCAACCGAAGTGTAGCTTGGTCCAAATTAATGTCCAGTCCTAACCGATACACGCGCCGAGAACTGCAGGTGTGCCGGCCTCCGGTTTAGGTCGCCACGAAGGGGTGGAGCGTGGCCGAGATCTCTCCGAACGGCAACACCGCTTACGACGTCGAGTTGCGCGCAGTGACCAAGCGATTTGGCTCGCTTACCGCCGTCGATGCGGTCAACCTGAAGGTGCGTAAGGGCGAATTTTTGTCCCTGCTAGGGCCGTCGGGATGCGGCAAGACAACGTCGCTGCGAATGATCGCCGGCTTCGAGCAGCCCGACGAGGGCGAGATCCTGATCGGCGGTCAGGCCGCTGTGGGCTTGCCGCCGTACAAGAGGGACGTCAATACGGTCTTCCAGCAATACGCGCTGTTCCCGCACATGTCTGTCCTCGACAACGTCGCATACGGCCTCAAGCAGCGTGGCATCGGCAAGGCAGATCGTTACGCCAAGACAAATGCGGCGCTCGAACTCGTGCGGATGACAGGGCGGGAGAAACATCGGCCCACGATGCTCTCCGGGGGTCAGCAGCAACGCGTCGCGCTGGCCCGCGCGCTGGTGATGAACCCGCGAGTGCTGCTGCTAGACGAGCCACTGGGCGCACTCGACCTGAAGCTCCGCAAGGAGATGCAGATCGAGCTCAAGCGCATTCAGCGCGAGGTCGGCATTACCTTCATCTACGTCACCCACGACCAGGGCGAGGCCCTGTCCATGTCCGATCGGGTGGCCGTCATGTCAAACGGCCTGATCGAGCAGATCGATGAGCCGCGCGCGATCTACGACCATCCCTTGACGCCGTTCGTAGCGGACTTCATCGGCGACATGAACTTCCTCGTCGGCGACGTAGTGGAGGCAGCCGACGGCGGATTCGCCGTCGACGCCGGCCCGGGCATCGTGGTGCGCGGTCGGGGCCCGGCCGAGAAGGGCACGCGCATCCGGGTCGGTATCCGACCCGAGCGCATGACTGTCGTCGCCGGGTCCTCGGCCGGAAACGCCAACTCGGCCACCGCCGCAGTTCTCACCAAGGTGTACCTCGGCGACCAAGTCCAGCTTCTGGCCCGGCTCGCCAACGGCGCCGACGTCGTCGTGCGCGAGCAACGCTCCCACGCACAGCAAACGCTCGACACCATCAACCCAGGGGACGCAGTCGTCGTCGGCTGGGATGAAGCAGCCCCACTTCTCTTGGGTGAGGCATCGCCCACTCTCGCAGCCGGCCAGGAGGAATCATGACCGAAGATCAAAGCCTCAACATTCTCGCCCCGCGCGAGATGAAGCCCAAGTTTGATTACCTGCATCGGGAAGTCCAGCACGCCGCCGGACGTCCAATCGGCAGGCGCCAGGCACTGGGCCTTGGCGGAATGGCAATCTTCGCGGCAGCAGTCGCTGCGTGCGGCAAGACCACGACCTCGACCGGCACTTCGTCGACGGGCGGTTCCGGTGGCTCGCTGACCGGCAAGCCGCTGGAGCACCACCTGGAGATCTACAACTGGTCCCAGTACGACGACGCTTCGACCTTCACGAAATTTGGCAAGCTGCCGGCTGAGGCGAAGGTCGGGATGACGGTCCACGAGACCTTCTACTCCAGCAACGACGAACTGCTCGCCAAGCTGCACGCCGGCGGCACTGGCTACGACATCATCGTGCCCAGCCAGAACGCTGTCGCCGAACTCATCACTGAGAAGGGCCTGATGGCGCTCGACAAGGCGCTCCTGCCCAACTTGAAGTACCTGGATCCAGCGTTCCTGAAGCCCGCGTATGACCCAACGGGCGACTACCACGTGATCAAGGACTTCGGCATCACGATGTTCTTCTTCAACAACAAGATCGTCAAAGAGCCGCTCAGCACGATGCACGACTTCTATCAGGCGATGCCGAAGTACGTGAGCAAGGGACGGACTAACCTGCTCGACGGTGCCGAAGAGGTCATACCCCTCGCGCTGATGGCGCTCGGCATCAATCCCAACACTGACAGCCAGGCCGACTTCACCACGGTGCGGAAGTACCTGCTGGGGATCCGCAAGGGCGTCACCACGATCGACTCCTCGGCCTACATCAACGACGCGATCGCGGGCAAGATCATCCTCAGCCAAGGCTGGAACGGCGACGTGCGCCGGATCGTGCAGGGGCGCGCCAAGCAGGGTGACATCACCGCCATCATCCCGCACGCCGCGTCCGAAATCTGGGCCGACAACTGGTGCATTCCCGTCAACGCGCCGCATCCCGTGGCAGCCCACGAGTGGATCAACTGGCTGCTCACGCCCAGCACAGCGGTCACCGAGATGAACTACCACAACTACAAGATCCCGATGCCGTCTGCGCTCGCCCAGCTGCCGTCGTCCCTCAAGGACGACCCGATGTTCAACGTGCCGCATTCGTACACGGACAACTACCACTACATCCTCAACGTCAGCCCGGCCGTTGTCGAAGCGCGCACGCAGATCTATTCGGCGTTCAAGGCAGCCTGATGACGGTCGTTGAGCCAAAGGCGGCGGCGGCGCCCGTTGCCGCCGTCGTCACAAGCCGGAAGCGGTCGTTCCGACCCCGCTATCCCGGCTGGCTGACGGCACCGTCACTGCTGTACTACGCCATCTTTTTCCTCGGGCCGATGGCGATTCTCGTCGCCTTCTCGCTGGCGACGCAGCAAGGCTTCGGCAGCCTGACGTACGGGTTCAACACCTCCCAGTACGGCCAGGTGGGCAATTCGCTCTACGTCACCATCTTCGAGCGGACGCTCGTGATGGCCTCGATCGGATCGCTGCTGACCATCGCCGTGGGGTACCCCATTGCTTACTGGATGGCGCGCTACCTGAGCACCTACAAGATGCTGGCGCTGCTCATCATCGTCGTGCCGTTCTGGACGTCATTCCTGATCCGCACGTACGCGCTGAAGATCATTCTTGATCCTAACGGGTACCTAGCCCGGGACCTCGGCGTCAACATTCTGTACACCAAGTACGCGGTGGCCGTCGGGCTGGTGTACAACTACCTGCCGCTGTTCATCTTGCCGGTGTTCGCCTCGCTAGAGCGCATGGACTGGACGCTGATCGAGGCGGCGACCGACCTCGGGGCGCGTCCCTTTACCGCGTTCCGCGAAATAACGCTGCGCCTCACCCTGCCGGGCGTCGTTACGGGCGCGCTGCTGGTCTTCATTCCCATGACGGGCGAGTACATCATCCCCAACATCCTCAGCGGCGGGAACTACGAGTTCGTGGGGAACGTCATCGGTGATCAGTTCAACCAGGCCCAGAATCAGCCGTTCGGCTCGGCGCTGTCGATCTCGCTGATGGTTGTGCTGTCGGTATTCGTCGCCGTCTACATCTTCTTCGCCACCAAAGAGGAGCAGTTCGGTGCGTAAGCTTCCCCGGGCCAAGCTGGGATTCACCATCTGGGCGGTGCTGGTCTACGCGTTCTTGTACCTGCCGATCCTGGTAATGGTGATCTTCGCCTTCAACAAGCCGGCCGCTACCTCGCTCGCCTCCTACAACGGATCCAACGTCTGCAACATCCCGCCGACCCAGATCGGCAACATCACGGTCTGGAACGGGTTCGCCCCCTGCTGGTTCTCCGCTGGCCTGCACGACCCGACCTACATCCCCGCGATCGTCACGAGCCTCCAGATCGCCGCCGAAGCCTCGGTCATCTCCACAGTCCTCGGACTCGCGGCAGCCCTGGCCCTGGCGAGGATGAGGCCACGATTCCGCGCCCCGTTCGATTCCTTGGTGTACCTGACCCTGGTGGTACCCGAGATCGTCATCGCGGTGGCCTCGTTGATCTTTTTCGTCCAATTGCACAATCATTTCGTCGCGTTCCCGGGTCTCGGGAAGGCCACCATCCTGATCGGCCAGATCGTGTTCAACGCCTCGCTGGCCATGCTCATCATCCGGGCCAGGTTCGTGGGCATGGGAGATGTGCTCGAGGAGGCCGCCTATGATCTCGGTTCCGGGCCACTCGCCACATTCCGGCAGGTCACGCTGCCCAGGCTCCTGCCTGGCATCGTGGCCGCGACGCTCCTGTCGTTTACCTTCTCCTTCGACGACTACGTCCTGCCCGCGTTCACCAACGGAACTACCAACACCTGGCCGATCGTGTTGTATTCGGCGGTGCGCTTTGGCCTGACGCCCGCGGTCAACGCCCTGGCGACGATCATGCTCAGCGTCACCGTACTGGCGGTCGTGGTGACGGCCGTTATCCTGCGTCGCAGCCGCGCACAAGTCGGGGCAGACCAAGAGCGGACCCGTGGCCTGAGTATTACCGTCGGCGGCCTTCGCTAGCCCGCGGGGCTGCGCTGGTGCTTGCCCGGCTGGAATGTAGATGCTCGGGTCACTAGGCGTCGAGCCGGAGGAGGGTTTCCTCGATTTCGCGCTGGCGCGCGGGGCGAACGAGATCTCGGCCCCGATGATCGACGCCGCCATCCAGACCGACTCCGGGTCGCGCTTCTGGTCGAACAGAACCTCAAGGTCTTAGTCCTCGACCGGTCGCAGCCTGACATCCGACACTTGCTCGTCTCTCGATTTCGTGATCGCGAAGACAACCGTATCGCCGACGAGACATTATTCACGTGCTAAGAAGCCGAGCCAGATCTACGGGGCCGCCATGACGTTCACGATGCGGTCGGGGACCACGATCAGTCGCTCGACGCTCATCCCGGCGGTCCAGCGCCCGTACGCCGCGTCCGCCCGGACAGCCGCTTCGACATCGGCCGCTTCCAGCCCGGCAGGCACCTCGATCCGGAACCGCGTGCGCCCGTTCACCTGAACAGGCAGTGTGATCGTGCGCGCCTGGGCCAGGGCCAGGTCCGCCTCGGGGAACGCGGCATATGCCACCGACGCCGGATAGCCCAGCTTGGCCCACAGCTCCTCGGCGATGTGCGGCGCCAGCGGTGCGATCATCAGCACCAGCGGCTCGGCCAGCGCTCGCGGCAGCCCACGACCGCCGCCGCCACCACCGTCACCACCAGCGCCGGACAGCCTGGCAGCCACCGTGACGAGCTCCATTAGCCGCGCGATAGCGGTGTTGAAGCGCAATAGCCCGAAGTCGCGCCGCACCGAGGCGATCGTCGCGTGCAGCGCGCGCAGGGTGGCGGCGTCGAGCGGCGCCCCGGTGACGGTCAGCTCGCCTGTCCGCTCGTCGACCAGGCAGCGCCACAGCCGCTGCAGGAATCTGTGCACGCCGACGACGTCATCGGTGCGCCACGGCTTGTCGACTTCCAGCGGGCCTATGGCCATCTCATACAGCCGCAGGGTGTCCGCGCCATACCGGCGGTACATCTCCTCTGGGCTCACGCCGTTCTTCAGGCTCTTGCCCATCTTCCCTGACCGCCGGGTCACGGGCCGACCCCGATAGCTGGGCGACCCATCCGCGCCGACGACGACGTCCGCGGCCGGAACGTACATCCCACGGTCGTCGACGTACGCGTCGGCCTGGATCATGCCCTGATTCACCAGCCGGGCGAACGGCTCCGGCGTCGACACCAGCCCAAGGTCGTACAGCACCTTGTGCCAGAACCGCGCGTACAGCAGGTGCAGCACGGCGTGCTCGACGCCGCCGATGTACAGGTCGACGCCGCCAGGCTCCATCCAGTACCGCTCGACGTCCGGGGCGACGAACGCCGTCTCGTTGGCCGGGTCCAGATAGCGCAGGTAGTACCAGCACGAGCCGGCCCATTGCGGCATCGTGTTCAGCTCGCGCCGGTAGGTCGCCACGCCGTCACCCAGGTCTAGCTCAACGGTGGCCCAGTCGGTCGCGCGCGCGAGCGGCGGCACCGGCTCGTCGGCACCGGGCTCGGGCCGGAAATCGGTCAGCTCGGGCAGCAGCACCGGCAGCGCGGACTCGGGCAGCGGCACTGGCAGCCCGTCGGCGCCGTAGACAATCGGGAACGGCTCGCCCCAGTACCGCTGCCGCGAGAACAGCCAGTCGCGGAGCCGGTAACGCCTGGTCGCGTGCCCGTGACCACCCTGTTCCAGCCATTGAATGGAAGCGGCGATCGCGGCCAGCGTATCCAGGCCCGCCAGGCGCACGCCGGGCACGTCCGCGTACCTGCCGTCCGCGTCGATGACCTGCCGTACCGGCAGGTCATGAGCGCGCGCGAAGTCAAGATCCCGCTCGTCGTGGGCGGGCACCGCCATGATGGCTCCGGTCCCGTAGCCCATCAGCACGTAGCTGGCAACAAAGATGGGAACGGGGTCGCCGGTCATCGGGTTGACGGCGTGCGCGCCGGTGAAGACGCCGGTCTTGCCACCGCCGGCCGCGCGCTGCCGGTCGCTCTGGTGGGCCGTAGCGTCCCGGTACGCTATGATCGCCGCGCGCGGGTCTGGTCCGGCCCGCCGCCATTCAGGCGGTGTTTCGCCCGGCCAGCTGTCCGTGGCCAGCGTGTCGACGAGCTGGTGCTCGGGCGCCAGCACGACGAACGTGGCGCCATACAGCGTGTCGGGCCGGGTCGTGAACACGTCGATGGCGACGTCACGCCGGTCAGCGGAACGCAGGGTGATGATCGCGCCATCGCTTGCGCCGATCCAGTTGCGCTGAAGCTGCTTGACGCTCTCCGGCCAGGCCAGCTCGTCGAGGTCGTCGATCAGGCGCTCGGATATCGCGGTGATCCGCATCATCCACTGCCGCAGGGGGCGTCGGTGGACCGGGAAGTTCCCGATGTCGCTGCGGCCGTCGGCGGTGACTTCCTCGTTGGCCAGGACTGTGCCCAGCCCCGGGCACCAGTTGACCGGTTCCTCGGCGACGTACGCCAGCCGGCGCGCGTCGATCGCCTCGCGCTGCTCCCTTCCGGTCAGCGCCGCCCAGTCGCGGCCGCCCGGTCCGGCTCGCTGTCCCGACTCGAACTCGGCGATTAGGTCCGCTATCGGGCGCGCCCGGCCGGTTCGCTCGTCAACCCAGCTATCGAAGATCTTCAGGAAGATCCACTGCGTCCAGCGGTAGAAGCCGGGATCCGTCGTGTCGACGCTGCGCCTGGCATCGTGCCCCAGGCCAAGCCGACGCAGTTGCTGACGCATGTTGTCGGTGTTCCGGCGCGTGGTCACACGCGGATGCTGCCCGGTGCTCAGCGCAAACTGCTCGGCAGGCAAGCCGAAGGAGTCAAAGCCCATCGCGTGCAGCACGTGCTGCCCGGTCATCCGCAGATAGCGCGCGTAGACATCGGTGGCGATGTAGCCCTCGGGATGGCCGACGTGAATTCCCGTGCCGCTGGCATACGGGAACATGTCGAGGACGTAGACCTTCGGCTGCCCGACCTGGAATTTGTCAGCAAGCGGCCCGGACGGATTGGGGGACTCGAACGTGCCGGCCGCCGCCCAGTACTCCTGCCAGCGCAGCTCGATGTCCTCGGCCAGCCGCGCGTCGTAGCGGTACGGCGGCAGTCCGGCCGCGTTGGCGCTCGCAGCCGGCGCGGCTGCGGTCACCGGTCGTGCCGCCGCCACGCTCGGCGGCCCGTCACCGGTCGTGTCGTTGCTCATTCCCTCGTTGCCTTTCCCGAGAAACAAAAAAGCCCCTCACGCATGAGGGGCGGCCACACTGACTTAACGCGTCAGTGCGGCCTGCCGAGAAGGAGACTGTGGTGCTGGCTCACGAGGCAACGGTACCGCGACCGGGCCGCCGGTGGCGATCCGGATCGCCGGCTGCGCTAGCCCAGGTTTGATCGAACCCTTGAGCCAGATTGGTCCCGCGGGACGTCGGCACGTGCACGGCGCGCACCGCGGGTCATGGGCCTCGCCGCGACAGATCCATTTGATTCGGCATTAATTATGATTTCGTTCGGGTCCCGTTCACGATCCAGTGAAACGCTGGCTCGCAGGCCTGCCGGTCGCCCCGGACTGCCTATACCGATGGCGCGGCCTTGGGGCCGGCGCGGTAATTGTGGCAGCGCTGACAAGGGGGCTTAGGTGCGCGATGTCGGACCGCCGGGCCCCAAGATTACGTCGCGTGGGACGTTGGCGCAGGTGTGGCTATCGCCGTGGGCGCGCTGGTCATGGTGTGCCCTTGGATTCTCGCGCCAGTGCAGCCTGCTTCCGGGGCTTCCTTCGTACCGAGCTACGGCGCAGGCTCGACCTGGTCGTATAACGCCATTAACGACCGGATCACGCACGTCGGTCACCGCTCTGCCGTAGCGCGGGTCTTGTGCCTCACTGATAGCGGGCTCGCGGGGGCGGCTGCACAGGCGGCGCGGGCCCGAATGCTCGCATCGCCAGGCCGACGAGCGCGCCGAACAGGAAGCCGAATACGTGTGCCAGGTACGCGACCGAGCCGGCGCCCGGCGTGGCGACACCCGCCGAATATGCCCACTGCAGGCCGAACCACAGGCCGAGGACAAGCCATGCCGGCGTCCGGACCGGGATGAAGAACAGGAACGGCACGAGGCTCCAGACCTTCGCCCGCGGGTAGAGCACGAGGTACGCGCCGAGTACACCCGAGATCGCACCGGAAGCCCCGATAAGCGGCTGCGTTGACGTCGAGAAGACGGCAGCGAAGCCGTAAGCCGCCACGTACCCGCAGATCAGGTAGAAGATGAGGAATGGCACCTTGCGCATCCGGTCCTCGATGTTGTTGCCGAACACCAACAGGAACAGCATGTTGCCAACCAGGTGGAGCCAGCCCGCGTGCAGGAACATTGACCACAGCACCGACAGTGGCGGCGACTTGTGATACGTCGGCCGCTGGAGCAAGCATCCGGCAGCGCCCTGCGCGGTGATGACGGTCTGTCCGGTTGGCACGAGCGCGAGCGGCCGATCGGCGGTGAGCTCGCGCGGGATTGCGGCCCAGCGGTCGTAGAACGACCCCTGTTTGCACAGCGCCGACGCCGTCGGCTGCGAGGTGACCGTGGCGATTGCCACGGGCGTCAGGAGCAATACCACCACGTTGGCGGCGACGAGCGCGTAGGTGACCCACGGCGTGCGGCGCAGCGGGTTGACGTCATGAACCGGAATGACCACCAGGCCATCATCGCCGAGCGGCTAGGCAACGATGCCCGCCAGGCCAGGATTGGCACTGTGGCGTCCGCCCCGGCGGACCTGCACGCTGCGGGGTTTGTCGCACCGGTCTACAGGTTCCCAGCGCTCCGCCTAGCCGGAGTTGACGTCGTGGCCGACGATGGCAGACCACTCTGACAGCTCTGCGCTGAGCCGGGCGTCAACGGGGCGCTTGCGGCCGGCGTGCCGCCTGCTCCGCACGTGCCGGCGGTCCGCGTCCCGCGGCGGCGCAGTCGCGCCGAGCGCCAGCGTGATGGCTGCGCCGCCGCGCGGGGATCGCCCGATCGTCAGCGATCCGCCGGATGCCTCGGCGATGCGCCGGGCGATGTCGAGGCCGAGGCCCGTGGAACCGCCGCCAGACGTCCCGCGCGCGGTGTAGTCGCCGGCGAAGCCGGGTCCGTCGTCTGCGACTGTGAGCCAGGCACCGCCGCTGGCCCGCGCCGTCAGCCGCACGCCAAACGCCGCGCCCTCGGGCGTATGCGCGAACACGTTCTCCAGCAGAATGTCCACGCAGGCGGCCAGGTCCTGGGCAGGAACCCGGACCGGGAGCCAGTCCGCATCGATCTCGACCGACATGTACCGGTCCTGGTCCTCGGCCAGCGCCTGCCAGAACGCCGTCCGCTCACGGATGATCTCGGCCGCGTCGCAGGCAACCCGACCGCCATTAGCGGAGGGCCGCCGGGCTTCCCTGATGATCTCGTTTACGGTGCGGGTCAGCTCGTCTACATCGGCGGTCAGCTGGCCCATCTCGGCCTGATCGCGCAGCGACTCCGCATCGATGCGCAGCGCCGTCAGCGGCGTGCGCAGGCGGTGGGAAAGGTCGGCAAGGGTTTCCCGCTCATGTGCCAGAAGCTCGCCGATCCGGGCCGCCAGCCGGTTGAGGCCAGTGCTCACCTGCCGGACCTCCGGCGGCCCGTCGACGGGGGCACGGGCGGACAGGTCGCCGTCCGCCAGCAGCTCGGACGCCTTTGCCACGGCAGCCAGCGGCCTGAGCAGCGAGCGCGCGAGCTGGGCGGACACGGCCACGCTGAGCGCCAGCAGGCCGATCCCGATGAGACCGAGCAGCAGCCAGGCCTGCGAGACTCCTTGGGTGAGCCGGGCGTCTGGCACGAACGTCTGGATCACGGCCGTGCCCTGGGGCAGGCCCTGGACAGAGACCAGGACCGCCACGCCGCCGGCCACTGGCTGCGTCTTGCTGGCACCCTGCAGCGCGAGCCGGACAAGCGACGTCCGAGGCACTGGCGGGCCGAGCACCTGACCACCGGGCAAGAACACGCTCGTGGGCTCGTCGGGGTTCTGCGCGTTGACTCGTGCGACCGTGAGCCTCAGGTCGGTGGGGCTGAGCGTGGCCACCAGCGGCGCCATCCACTGGGCCCTGGCAGTAGCGGAGCTGGTCGCCCGATCCGCGACGAAGCTGCGCACCAGCAGGGCAAGCGGCACGATGAACGACACCAGGATCAGCGAGCTGATCGTGAGCACGAGCAGGATGATTCTTAGTCTCATGCGGGCGCGGCGAGCTTAATTCCAACCCCGCGGACCGTGTAGAGGTACCTCGGGTCCTGCGCCGTCTCGCCCATCTTGCGGCGTAGCCAGGACACATGCACATCGACTGTCTTGTCGGCCCCGCCGTACGGCATTCGCCACACGTGGGTCAGCAGATCGCGTTTGGGGACCACGTGTCCGGCGTGCCGGGCCAGGTAGTACAGCAGGTCGAATTCGCGCCTGCTGAGTTCCAGTCGCACCCCGTCGAGGACTGCGTCGTAGGCCTCGCCGTCCAGCCACAGCCCGCCGACCTGGATCGGGGCTGACTGCGGCCGGTCGCCGTCGCCCGTGCGCCGTAGCACGGCCCGCACGCGCGCGTCGATCTGACCAGGCCCGAACGGCTTGATCAGGTAGTCGTCGGCGCCAGCGTTGAGCGCCCGGACGATATCGGCCTCGTCGTCGCGGGCCGTGGCGACCACGACAGGTACTTGGCTCACGGCGCGCATCATCCGGAGGGCCTCGTAGCCGTCCAGACCAGGCAGCCCGAGATCAAGAATGACGAGGTCGGGCGGCGAGGTCACGACGTGCTGGAGTGCATCCAGGGCGGTATAGGTGCTCGTGACGGCGTGACCACGCTCGGTTAGTGCACGGACGAGAGCATGGCGGATGTTCGCGTCGTCCTCCACCAGCAGAAGCTGGGCCACATCGCAGACGGTAGCCTGCGCAGTGGCGCTGCGGAGTCGAAATCCTGGATCAATTCGACGGTTTGCGAAGTTTCGCGGAGCCGACGCGACGGCTTGTGGCCGCCTTTACCCCCGCTTAACCCGCCCGTCGCGACGATTTGCTCGTGAGCTCGCGATTCCTGGTCGGTCTTGCTGCCTGGCTTCTCGGCGCCGTGATAGCGACGACCGGCAGCATGATCGCGGTCAACAAGCTAGCCCACGGTCTCCTTGAGGCGCAGAGCCAGGAGCTTGGCGGGACGATGGTGAGCGCGGACCATGAGCCGATCACGCGGAGTCCTGAGCCGTCTCCGGCTGCCAGCGCTACACCGGCACTGCGGGCCAGGACACCGGCCGCGAAGGTCACGCCTTCTGCCGGCCCCAGCTCTAGCGCCGCGCTGGGCGGGTCGTCCGCCCAGAACCCGGCCGGCACGCTGCTGGAGTCGAGCGCTGGCAGCGTGATGGCGACCTGTGAGCCGACCGGCGCCTACCTGCTCTACTGGAGCCCGGACCAGGGCTTTGTGGCCGACGATGTGCTTCGCGGCCCGGCCGCCGTCGCAAGCGTGCTGTTCCGAAGCACCACGAGCAGCGTCGTGATGCGGGTGTCCTGCTCGGGGGGCACTCCGGTTGCCCACGTGTATCAGGGCCACGACGAGTAACGCGAGCTAGTGCGTTTCCTTCTGCACCGAGAGGGCGAGTACCGGGCAGGACGCGACGGCGCGCCGGGCCAGCGGGAGGATCTCATCGGTGAGCGGCGCCCGCGGCACGATCGGGTAGCCCCACGGGTCTAGCTCGATGAGCTCGGGCAGGAGTTCCGCGCAGACGCCGTGGCCGGTACACGCGATGGGGTTGACCCGCAGGATCTCGCTCACCAGTCGGCCATATCGCCGGGGACGGACAGCATGGGCGGGCGCCGGACGCCGTAGCACGGCCCGCGCTCGTGATGCCAGCCCACATCGGCCGCAAACGCCGTCAGCGCACTAAGGACAAGCTGCGTGACGCCGTCCGGATGCTTGCAAGCGCCCCGGCCAGCCACGAGCCCGGTGAGCCTCTCGATATGCCGGACGGCACGCGGCTCCCCCTGGTAAGCGAGATCCGCGACGGCGTCGGCAAGGGTAGGGAGCCCAAACACGCACGGTCCGCACTGGCCGGCCGTCTCCCCAGCCAGGTAGCGGACGACCCGCGCCGTCTCGGCTAGGCCGCATGATGTGTCCGGCAACGCCACGATGATGCCCGCGCCAAGCGCGCCGCCCACGCCTTTGAGGTCGCGGTGCGTGAGAGGCAAGTGCCAGGCAACCTCGATCGGCAGCCAGGTGCCGAAGTATCCGCCTGTCAGGACTGCCTGCGGTTGCTCTGTGAGGCCGCCGGCGGTCATCAGCACGGCGCCGATCGGCGTGCCCATCTCAACCTCGTAGACGCCGGGCCTGGCCACTGCGCCGTCAACGGTCACGAGCATCGTGCCGGCCGCACCCGGCACGCCTGCTGTCCGGAACCACTGATCGCCATGGCGGGCGATGAGGGCGAGGTGAGCCAGGGTCTCGGCGTTGTTGACCAGAGTGGGCCGACCGTCAAAGCCGCGCTCGTGCGTCCGTGGCGGCGCGAATGTCGGCAAGGCCGGGCCGCCGTTCAGGTACTGGACGATCGCCGACTGCTCGCTGGACACATAGCGCCCGGGGATGCCAACGATCTCGATCGGGACCAGGTCGATCCCGGCGGCGGCGCGCGCGGCCGCGGCGGCCTCGAGGCTGGCCCTGAGCCGGCTTTCGTGCCCGTGCACGGCCAGGAAGGCGCGGTCGGCGCCGACGGCGTACGCGGCGAGGCTGATTCCGTCGAGGACCAGGTGGGGCGAGCGGCTCAGCAGCAGCCTGTCCTTAGCGCTCGCCGGCTCGCCGTCGGAGCCGTTGGCGACGACGACGGCGCGGCCGCGCTGAGCCGCCACCGATCGGAGCTTGCGACCGGCCGGGAAGCCGGCACCGCCGCGGCCGGTGAGGCCGGATCGCTCGATCACGTCTATAAGCCGGCCGGCGCTGTCGCGCTGTGCGCGGCCGCGCAGCCCAGGCAGCGGCAGCGGGCCGTGTGTCTCCTCGTGCTCGAGGAGACCGATGGTCCGGAGCCCGGGCGGGCCGGCCAGCAGGCGCGGAAGCCAGGCTTGCCGCACCAGCGGCCTCGTCATGACCACGACTGTCATGGCGCCAGCCGCCGCGACGGGAGCAGGTCCAGGAGGCGGACGACGCCGGCGGCCAGCACCGCCACGCCACACCCCACCGCCAACAAGAAGACCCAGGTCTCGCTGCGATCGGTGCCGATCCCGAGGCCGTGGGCCATCGCGATTGGCCAGCACAAGTACCCGAGCCAGTGCACGACGCGCCAGAACCGGTGGCCGATCCGTTGCCGCAAGGCGCTGGTGATCGACAGCGCGATCAGGAAGTCCGAGGCGATCGCTCCGAGTCCAAGCCACAGGCGGTGATAGCCCGACAGGAACGGAATCACGGCGTCCTGAATGCTGATCGAGGTGTAAGTGTCTATGACAGTGCTGCCGATATGGAGGACCAGGAAGACGAGCGCGAGCAGCGAGATGTTCCGGTGCAGCCCGATGACGAGGAACCGCGGCCAGCCGCGGTTAGAGACGCGGCCGGCGGTCAGCAGGCCGAGCGCTGTCGTAGCGGTTAGCAGCAGGAGGGTGACGACGCCCGCGGCTCTCGTCGCGTACCACAGGCCAGGGCCGCTAAGGCTCATGAGGCCACTCCCCGACGACGACGACCGTGCCATCGGCCCGAACGAGCCGAGCGGGTAGCCCGAGGCCCGCCAGCCAGTCCGGTGCCGCGGCTGATCTTATTATGGCCGCCGTGCTCGCTGTGTTGGCGTCCACGCAGGTCGCGGCCGCGACTGTCGCGGCGACCCAGCAGCTGCCGGCGGACCGGCCGGTCCGCGGGTCGACGATGTGATGCACGGACTTTCGGCCGCGACGCCAGGTGCGCGACCCGGTGCTCGAGGTAGCCAGTCCGCCGCCCCGGATAGCGATCACCGCCCGTCGCCCGTCGCCGTCCTCGTCAGTGACGATCTCGATGCGCCAGCCGGTTGCAGGCGGCGGTCCGGCGACGGCGATGTCGCCGCCCAGGTTCACAAGGGCGCCGGCGTCGGTCGCTGCGACAATCGCCCGGGCAGCCCGGTCGGCCGCCAGCGCTTTTGCGGTGGCGCCCAGGTCAAGCTGCACGCCGGCCGGAATCTGCACGGTGAGGGCGTCCTGATCCAGGTCGACCTGCTGCCAGCCACCGGCGGGCACCGGCCGGGAAGGGGCAGCCGGTGCCCGTCGGCGGCTGGCAAGCTCGGCGAAGTCGCGGTCATAGCCAAGCCGCACCAGCGATTGACCGCACGTCGGATCGACGTCGCCGTCGGTGGCGGCGGCCGCGCGCAGCGCCACCGCGAGCGCTTCGGCCAGCAGCGGGCTCACCGGCTGGCGGCGTCCGCGTGCCTGATTCAGGACCGTCAGCTCCGAGTCTGGCCGGAACCGTGAGCACGCGAGGTCGATGGCGCGCAATTCGGCGTCGAGGACACGGCGAGACGTCGCGACGGCGGCCTGGCTCGTCACCAGCAGTGCGCCGAAGGTGCCGAAGGCGGTGAAGCTCGTGCGGATGAGATCGGGAGCGGACCGGATGGAGGTGATGGCTGATCCGGTCCGCCTGGTCGCGGCGACAGCGGTCAACGGCTACCCACCGGACGGTTTAGACCCGCTCGACTTCGTCGGCGCTGGGGTCGGGCTCGGCGCAGGCGCGGGTGGCGACGGCGGCGGCGCCAGCGTCGGCGATGGCTTCGGCGCCGACGACGTCGGGTGGCTGGCGGGCTGCGAGCTCACCGTCCCGCTGCTGGGGGCGGCAGCGGAACGAGAGCTCGCGGACGCAGAGGCGCCCGGGTGGGTTGAGCTGTGCGCCGACGCCGAGGGCGAGGCGCTGCCGGTCGGCGTGCCCGACGTCGGCGTGCTACTCGCGCTCTTGCCGGTGGATGTGGTGCTGGATGTCCCGGCCACACCGTGCGCCGCCGTCTTGGCGAACAGGGTCGTCAGCCCGAACGCCGTGATCACGCTCAGCAGCGTCGCCCGCCAGGTAAGACGGGACAGTCGGACCAGCCCGGTATCTCGGCGAGCGCTCAGGTTCCGGTGCCTCATAGGCGAAAGTCCACCAGGGCTTAGGTTAAGAGCCCACCAAGACCGTCCTAGCGGTTTACTGTCGCTGGCGGCGGACACCCCGAGATCAGTATCGGCGAATCCCTGGAGTCAAGGCGCAGTTGCCGCCAGGACGAGCGGCAAGACGTCGACGGCCCCGGCAGCACGCAGCTGCAGCGCCGCGACCGTCAGCGTCCAGCCAGTGTCGACGAGGTCGTCGACCAGCAGCACCGGCCCGGACAGCGCGGCAACAGCGGCGGCCACCTGGTCAGGGACGACGATCGTGTCCCACACCGCGCGGAGCCGCTGCGCGCTGTTGGACCGGGAGCCCGACGGCGTCGGTCCTGACCCCGCGATGCTGAGCGAGCCGAGGTACGGCATCCGGCCGATCTCGGCGATCCTCCGGGCGAGGCTGCCGATGAGCTGCGGCCGGGTCCGTGACGGCACGCTGACGACGGCAGCCGGCCTGTCATCCCATGGCCACGCCGCCAGGACCGCCACCATGGCCGCGACCAGGTCCTCGGGTACCGGCCCGTCATCGCCGGCCTGGCCAAGGACCGCTCGCAGCCGTGGCCCCCAGCCCAGGTCGGGCAGCCTGCCGAGCGCGCGGCCTGGCAGAGCGGACTCGGCCGCCCCGATCTTGCCACGCACATCGACGCCGAGCTCGCTCATGCCCGTCGGCCACATCTTGCGCGGCTCGATATCGGTGCCCGGCATGAGCAGCCGGTCGCGCGCGGCAGTCAGGGCCGCGGTCGGCACGTCAGCCGGCCAGTGTCGCCCCGTGCAGTTGTCGCACCGCCCGCATGGCGCCGGTGCCGGGTCGTCCAGCTCCTGGCGCAGGTAGCCCATCCGGCAGCTCTCGGCGCTGATGTACCCGAGCATGGCGCGCTGCTCCCGCGCTCGCTCGGCGGCCACGCGAGCGTAGCGGTCGGCGTCGTAGCGCCAGAGCTGGCCCGTCGCTTCCCACCCGCCGGCAACGCGTCGGACCGCGCCGTCGACGTCGAGGACCTTGAGCATCATCTCCAGCCTGCCGCGGGAGAGGTCGACCCTGGTCTCGAGCGCGGCGGTCGACAGCGGGCGGCTGGCCTCGGCCAGGGCCGATAGCGTGCGCCGCACGACGGCCTCCGGCGGAAACGCGAGCGAACCGAAGTAAGCCCAGATGTCGGCGTCCTCCCGGCCCGGCAACAGGATCACGTCGGCGTGGTCGACGGCGCGGCCGGCCCGGCCGATCTGCTGGTAGTAAGCGATGGGCGACTGGGGCGCGCCGAGATGCACGACAAAGCCCAGGTCTGGCTTGTCGAACCCCATCCCGAGCGCGCTGGTCGCCACCACGGCCTTCAGCTCGTTGGCCAGCAGCGCATCCTCGGCGGCCTGCCGGTCGCCCGGATCATCCTGGCCTGAATACGGCAGCACCAGGTGGCCGCGGTCGCGCAAGAAGGCTGCCGTCTCGCGCGCTGCCGAGACAGTCAGCGTGTAGATGATGCCGGCGCCAGGCAACTCGCCGAGGTGCGCGGCGAGCCAGCCGAGCCGCTGCTCCGCGGCCGCCAGGGAGACGACGGCTAGGTGCAGGCTGTCGCGATCGAGCGGACCGCGCAGGACAAGGGTCTCGCCGTCGGCCCCGGCGCCGAGCTGCTCGGCGACGTCACGGCCGACCCGCGCGTTAGCGGTCGCGGTCGTCGCGAGCACTGGCACACCCGGCGGCAGGTCGGTCAGCAACGTGCGCAGCCGCCGGTAATCCGGCCGGAAGTCATGGCCCCAGTCGGAGATGCAGTGTGCCTCGTCCACGACCAGCAGGCCGGCCGTCGCGATCAGCTTCGGCAGCACCTCATCGCGGAAGCCGGGATTGTTGAGCCGCTCGGGGCTGACGAGCAGGACATCAACGAGCCCGGCCGCTACCTCGGCGTATACCTTGTCCCACTCGGAGATGTTCGCTGAGTTGACGGTGCGGGCCTGAATGCCCGCCCGCCGCGCCGCGTCGATCTGGTTGCGCATGAGCGCCAGCAACGGGGAGACGATCACCGACGGGCCAGCGCCACGGGCCCGCAGCAGCGCGGTCGCGGTGAAGTACACGGCCGACTTGCCCCAGCCGGTGCGCTGTACCACCAGGGCGCGGACGCGGTCGGTGACTAGCGCCCGGATGGCGGTCCACTGGTCGTCGCGCAGCCGCGCCGAAGGGCCGGCCAAGGCGCGCAGGTAATCCTCGGCTTCAGCGCGGAGTGGCTCGTCTCGAGGTAGCTGGGCTGCCATAGCTCCTTCGTACCAGCCACGGCCGACAGCCGGAGCTAATCTGCCCGTCAGGCCCGATGGCGAACGGCCGGCTATACAGGCGGGGGCATACGGGCATGGAGGGACTTCGGGTGGAGATCAGGGACGTGTCGGCCTCGGAGCGGCTGATCACCCCGGCTCGCGGCGCATCATTGCTCGTATTCGGCATCCTGATCCTCTCTCTCAACCTGCGAGCGGCGATCACGAGCCTGCCCCCGGTCTTTCCTGAGCTAGCGAGGGCTCTGCACCTATCGGCCTCGGATCTGGCGCTCCTCGCGGCGATCCCGGTGTTGTGCTTCGGCGTCTTCTCCAGTACGGCAGCACCCCTGAGCCGGAGGTTCGGGGAGGAGCGGGTGCTCGGGGCGGCCCTGCTGCTCCTGGCCGCCGGACTGCTGCTGCGCGGGCTGAGCCCGACGGCGCTGCTCTTCCCCGGCACAGTTGTGGCGGGCGCCGCGATCGCCCTAATGAACGTGCTGCTGCCCAGCCTGGTTAAGCGTCGGATGCCGGAGCGAGCCGGGCTGCTTATCGGCCTCTACCTGCTGATGCTGGCGGCTGGAGCGATCGTCGCCTCGGTGCTCGCCATCCCGGTCTTCGCCGCGGCCGGGGGATCGGCTCACGGGGTTCCGGCAACCGCCGGAAGCGCAGCGATCCGGCTGACACTAGCGCTCTGGGCTGGCCCCGCCCTGGTCGCCGCTTTGATCTGGGTGCCGCAGCTTAGGTACCGGACGGTACCCGAAGGCGCTGGCCGTCCGGGTGCCGGCCGCGGCGACGGCCGGCGCGGAGGTGTGCTCGCGCTGGGGCGTAGCGCGCTGGCCTGGCAGGTCACGTTGTTCATGGGCCTGCAGAGCCTCTCCTACTACGGCACGCTGTCGTGGTTTCCCACGATGTTCCGTGACCGGGGGCTTAGCGCGGCGCACGCCGGCGACATGCTCGCGCTCATGAACCTCGGCAACGCCGTGACGGCGCTGGCGATCCCGATGCTGGCGCAGCGGGCTGGCGATCAGCGGCGGCTGGCCGCGTGGTCGATGGTGACGACCGGCGCCGGCCTCGCAGGCGCTGTCTTCGGGCCGGCGCAGCTCGCCGCGCCTGCGATCGTGCTGCTGGGCCTTGGCCAGGGTGCCACACTCGGTCTCGGCATCTTCTACACGATGGCGAGGGCGCCTGAGCCGGTCACCGCGGCCACACTCTCTGCATTTGCCCAGGGCATCGGCTACCTGATTGCCAGCGCTGGGCCGCTTGTGATCGGGTACCTGCACGACGCCACGGGCGGCTGGGCGGTCCCGGGGCTCGCGCTGCTTCTCGTTGCGGTGCTTCAGCTGGTCACCGGCTGGCTGGCCGGCCGGGCTAGGACAGTCCCCGCGACTGCCTAGCGGTGGGCCACTGGGCGGCGCAGCAGCCACTGCCAGAAGGTGCGCCGGGGCGGCCGCGCCTGGAAGCTGCCGCTTTTTACCGTGCCCGACACCCGGACCTTGAGCACGACCGGTGCGTCGATTGCCCGATGCGGCCGGACCCGGACGCTCCCGCTGCGTACCGCTATGTCGTCGGTGTCAACCTCGATGCCGGGCCTGGTCACGACGACGAGGCTGCCGCTGTGCACCTCGGCCTGAAGCTCGAGGACGGGACTGGTGATCACGGCCTCCGTCAGGTCCAGCCTGACGCTGCCGGCCGTCACCCGGACCTCCATCCGCTTTGGCACGATCCACTGGCCGTCCCGGGTAGCGGCCCCGGCGCCGCAGTCGATCCGGACAAGCTCCTTGGCCTCAGGGGGCGCCAAGCCGGCCGGCTGGCCCCCCGCCACCGGCAGGTCAGTCGTCAGGACCGCCAGCTCGCTATAGGTCCGGGCTGTCAGAGCCGCTTCCAGGCGCTCGTCCAGCTCTTCTGGTGTCAGCCGGCCGTCGCCCGCCGCCACCCGCAGCATCTCCACGACCTGGTCCCTGTCCATGTGCGACGCCCTGAGCTCGCCCTGGGTTCCGGGCTCGCCAGGGCGGCTCACGGGGGATACTTCACCAGTCATGGGACATACTGTAGGGGTCGGCTACGGCCGGGCGGAACGACTGCAGGCCTCCGGCACCGTGCGTGCCGTGAGTAATCTGCGTACCGGCTTGCCAGGTCCCATTAGGCCGCCGGGGCGGGCGCAATAGACTCGGCGTGTATCGTCCCGCAGTACGTCCGACAGACGCAGACCCGGGTGCTGGCAGTGCGAGTACCGCAGCACGGCATCAGGCCGCGGCGATGACACGAGGAGCAGGTCTAGTGAGCTTGCTGGCGCACATCCGCAGTCCGCGCGATGTCAAGGACCTGAGCACCGAAGAACTGCCCCAGCTCGCCGCGGAGATCCGCGACACGTTGATCAAGATCGTCTCGAAGAACGGCGGCCACCTCGGGCCGAATCTCGGCGTCGTCGAGCTGACGATCGCCCTGCACCGCGTCTTCGACTCCCCGGTAGATCGGATCCTGTTCGACACGGGCCACCAGTCGTACGTGCACAAGCTGCTCACCGGCAGGTACACGGACTTCAGCACACTGCGCCAGCGCGGCGGCATCACCGGGTATCCGAGCCAGTCGGAGTCGGAGCATGACGTCATCGAGAACTCCCACGCCTCCACCAGCCTCTCCTACGCTGACGGACTCGCGAAGGCCTACCAGCTCCGCGGCGAGACACACCGCAGCGTAGTCGCGGTCATCGGAGACAGCGCGCTGACCGGCGGGATGGCGTGGGAGGCGCTGAACAACATCGCAGCGGCCAAGGATCGCCGACTTGTCATCGTCGTCAACGACAACGGCCGCTCCTACCAGCCGACGATCGGCGGTCTCGCCGATCACCTCGCGTCCGTCCGCGTTTCCCAGCGCTACGAGCAGGTGCTCGAGTACATCAAGACATCGCTGTCGCACACGCCACTTGTCGGCGCGCCCCTGTTCGAGACGCTGCACGGGATCAAGAAGGGGCTCAAGGATGTGCTGCAGCCGCAGGTGCTCTTCGAGGACCTCGGCCTGAAGTACCTCGGGCCGGTCGACGGGCACGATGAGCACCTCGTCGAGCACGCGCTGCGCCGCGCGCGTGACTTCGGCGGCCCGGTTCTCGTCCACGTCATCACCCGCAAGGGCTTCGGCTACCCGCTCGCCGAGCAAAACG
Source organism: Streptosporangiaceae bacterium (assembly GCA_035472835.1). Lineage (GTDB taxonomy): Bacteria > Actinomycetota > Actinomycetes > Streptosporangiales > Streptosporangiaceae > JAJYUU01. The sequence goes on from DATIOU010000099.1 coordinate 28,440, forward strand.
ACGAAGACTGCCTCCACCAGGTGTCTCCGGCCAAGTCGGCGTCCTCGTCCGCGGCCCCCGTGGCGCTCGCCGCGAGCCTGCCCGTCGCTCCGCCAGCTGCCGGCCGGCCATGGACCCAGGTGTTCGGCGACGAACTCGCCGCGATCGGGGCCGCCCGGCCCGATGTCGTGGCGATCACCGCGGCCATGCTGCATCCGACCGGCTTGGCGAAGTTCGCGGCCGCGTTCCCTGATCGGGTGTTCGACGTGGGCATCGCCGAGCAGCACGCGGTCACCAGCGCGGCCGGGCTTGCCCTCGGCGGGATGCACCCGGTGGCCGCGATCTACGCGACATTCCTGAATCGCGCATTCGACCAAGTGCTAATGGACGTGGCGCTGCACCGCCTCCCCGTTACCTTCGTGCTCGACCGGGCCGGTGTCACCGGGCCGGACGGAGCGAGCCATCACGGTATGTGGGATGGCTCGATCCTCCAGCTCGTTCCCGGTCTCCGCGTCGCCGTGCCGAGAGATGGCACCAGGCTCGCCGAGCTGCTGCGCGAGGCCGTCGCGATCGACGACGGGCCTACGGCACTGCGTTTCCCCGGGCGGCTCGCGACCGGCGATGTGCCCGCCGTCGGCAAGCTCGGCACCATGGACGTCCTTCGGACACCGGTGGATCCAACCCGGCGCGATGTTCTGCTGCTCGGCGCGGGCCCGATGGCGGGCGTCGGCGCAGATGCGGCGGACAGGCTCGCCGATCACGGCATCGGTGTCACGGTGGTGGATCCGCGCTGGGTTAAGCCGCTGGATACGGCCATTCTCGCGGCCGCGCGCGAGCACGGCCTGGTCGTCACCGTCGAGGACAACGGCCGGGTCGGAGGCTTTGGCGACGCAGTGGCCCGGCTGCTGCGCGACAACGAGGTCGACACGCCTGTTCGGTGCTTCGGGCTAGAGCAGCAGTTCCTCGAGCACGGCGAGCGCGCGCAGGTGCTGGACGGCCAGGGACTGACGCCACAGCACCTTGCCCGGAAGATCACTGAGATCGTCGCCAGCAGGTCGGCCGAGCTGGCCGACGAAAGCCAGAGCGCCTGATCAGCCGCCGCCAGACCGCAGCAAGATCGCCCACGGGGCGTCCGCTCGCTCTAGCATGACCGGTATGACGCAAGCACATCCCGGACAACCGGGATTCCCGGTTACGACCGCGCTGAGTCTCCAGGGCATGACCATCGAGCGGGACCTTGG
>DATIOU010000100.1:0-12431 GCA_035472835.1 Streptosporangiaceae bacterium
CGCGCGTCGGATAACCGAGGCGTGTGATCAAACGAGAGAGCGGCCCGCCATTGGCGGGCCGCTCGCGTTTCTGAGAGGCTAAGCCGCTTGCACCTGCTCGTCGCCAACATCTACGACTCGATCCGCTCGCTCGGCTGGAACGGAGCGTTCAACGTGCTCCGAGACGGCATCGTCCTCGGCGCGCTCTATGCGCTGGTTGCGCTCGGCTACTCGATGGTCTACGGGATCCTGAAGCTCCTGAACTTCGCGCACGGCGATCTGTACATGGTCGGTGCGTTCGTCGGCTACTTCGTGATCCAGTGGTTCGGCGGTCCGGCGACGTTGAGCATCCCGGTTCCATTGCTGCTGCTCATCATGTTCGTACTTGCGGCGCTGCTGGTCGGGTTCCTTGGCGTGGCGATCGAGCGGTTCGCGTACCGGCCCCTGCGGGATGCGCCCCGGATAGCGCCGCTGATCACTGCGATCGGCATCTCCTTCTTCCTCGAAAACGCGGCGCTGCTCCTGTTCGGCGCGCAGTTCCGGGTCTATAACACCTCGGAGTTCATCTCGTTCTCGTCCGGCATCCAGATCGGCTCGGTCAGCATCGACGCGGTGCAGATCATGGTGCTGCTCATGGGTCTGGTGCTCATGGTCGGGCTCCGGCTGCTGGTGATCCGGACTACCCTCGGCAAGCAGATGCGGGCCGTGGCATCCGACCGCGAGGCGGCCGAGATGCTCGGGATCAACGTGAATTTCACGATCGCCGCGACATTTTTCCTGGGCTCCGCGCTGGCCGGCATCGCCGGGGTGATGGCCGGACTGCTGTTCAACCAGGTGACGAACACGATCGGATTTGTCGCCGGGCTCAAGGCGTTCACCGCGGCGGTCGTGGGAGGCATCGGGTCGTTGCCGGGCGCGATGCTCGGTGGCCTGCTCATCGGCATCGCCGAGTCGTTCATCACCGGCTACATTTCGTCGACCTATACCAACCTGCTGATATTCGGTTTCCTCATCGGCGTGATGCTAGTCCGGCCGACCGGACTGTTCGGCCGCCCGCAGCTGCGGAAGGTGTGAGGCAGGTGTGAGCGAGGAAGCGCTGCCGCCCGCATCCGGGCCTGATGTCGCAGTGCCGGTGCCCTCGACGCAAGCGGACGGACAGCATGCAGGCGGGCCGCAGGTTGGCGCGGACGAGTGGGTGGCGAGGCGGGCGCAGCGGCACGAGTACTTGCCGTCATGGCTGGGGTCGGCTCAGCGGGCAGCAGAGGGAGTGGGCTGGTGGCCGCGGCTGGCCATCGCGGGCCTGGCTGGTGCTGTCCTGCCGCTACTCGGCCTGGGTGGCTTTCAGCTCCAAGTTGGCATCGATTCCCTGGTCATCGCTCTGCTTGCGGTCGGGCTGAACATCGTCGTCGGCTGGACCGGCATGCTCGACCTCGGCTACGTCGCGTTCTTCGGCTTCGGCGCATACGCGTTCGCATTGTTGTCCTCTGCGCAGGTGGGCTCGCACGGGATCCACCTGCCCTCGCTGCTGTCGATTCCGATCGCGATGATCGCGACCGGGATTCTCGGGCTGCTGGTCGGCCTGCCGTCACGCCGGCTCATCGGCGACTACCTAGCGATCGTGACGTTGTTTTTCGGCGAGGCGTTTGTCGAGTTCACCAACAATGTCGCGCCAGGCGCCCTCGGCGGGCCGAACGGCATTGTCGGGATCGACACCGTTCACGCGTTCGGGCACCAGATCTCCAGCAACAAGGGCTATTACTATCTGCTCGTCGTCTTGCTGGTAGCTACCATGGCGGTGCTGCGGCTGCTGGATACCTCGCGAACCGGACGGGCGTGGCGAGCCGTGCGGGAAGACCCGCTCGCCGCCGCGTCGATGACGATCCCGGTAGATCGCGTGAAGCTAATAGCCTTCGCGTTCGGCGCCGTGGTCGCCGGGCTGGCTGGGACTATCTTCGCGGCCCAGCAGATAAGCGTGTTCCCGACCGACTTCGACACGCCGATCCTCATCGTTGTCTATGCGGCCCTTGTCCTTGGCGGCGCCGGTAGCATCGCCGGCGCGGCGACCGGGGCGCTGGTCGTCTACGTTATCTACGACGGCCTGCTGCGCAGCCCGGCCTACTCCGGCTACATGTTCTACGGCCTGATCTTGCTGACGCTGGTCGCCAGGCTGCGCCCGTGGCGACGGCTCGGCCTGGTCCTGGCCGGAAGCGTAGCTTTCGGCTTTCTGGCGCACGCTGTGGCGCAGGCTATCTCGCCCGCCTGGGTGTCGGGCGGCCCGCAATCGACCGGCTCTGTCGGCACTGCCTTGCGGAACTGGGTCATAGTCCCAGCCAACGCGCAGACGCCCGGCAAGGTGGGTTTCGTCCTGCTGGTCTGCCTCTTGATCGCACTCGTGCAGGTCAAGGGCATCTGGCGCGCGATGTTGCTGGTGCCCACGTTGTACGTGGCATCGTTCACGTGGGAGACAGTGCTGGTCGCCAACCCGTCAGTAACGCGCCAGCTCATGATCGGGGCAATCCTGATCGTGATGATGAACGCTCGGCCACAGGGTTTGCTAGGAACGCGACGGGTCGAGGTGCCGGCATGACGGCGGAGCCTATGCAGCCCGCGCCTGTGGAGCGAGCCGGCCAAGATCCCCAGCCAGCGGTGGACGCGGACGGCCCCGTGCTGACCTTGTCGAAGCTGTCGTTGTCGTTCGGCGGCCTGCGTGCGCTGACGGAGCTCGACCTTGAGGTTAACGACCGCGAGATCGTCAGCATGATCGGTCCGAACGGGGCCGGCAAGACGACGGTCTTCAACGTGATCACGGGGGTGTACCAGCCGACCTCGGGCGGCGTCCGGTTCGCCGGCCGGGCGATCGCTGGCCATCCGCCGCACACTATCGCGCAACTCGGAATCGCCCGTACCTTCCAGAGCCTGCGCCTGTTCATGAACATGTCAGTACTCGAGAACGTGCTGGCGGCAACGTACGGCCACACGAGGGCGACACCCGTCGAGTCGGTTCTGCGGCTGCCGTGGGCTCGCCGTGAGGAACGTGATGCGCGCGCCCTGGCCGAGGAGGTGCTCTCGTTCTTCGGGCAACGGCTGGCCGGGTACCGGTGGGACCAGCCTGCCTACTCGCTGTCGTACGCGAACCGCCGCCGACTCGAGATCGCAAGGGCGCTGGCGACAAGGCCGAGGGTCTTGCTCCTTGATGAGCCGGCTGCAGGCATGAACCCAGCCGAGACGCACGAGATCACCGAGTTGATAGGACGACTGCGCGATGAGCGGAGCCTGGCAATCCTGGTCATCGAACACGACATGCATGTAGTAGCCGGCTGCTCGGACCGCGTCATCGCGCTCGATCACGGCATCAAGATCGCCGAAGGCGGGTTCGATGAGGTGGCAGATCATCCGGCAGTAGTCGAGGCTTACCTGGGCCGTGACCCCGAGGCGCGGGCGGAATCGGGATGAGCGAGACGGATCTCGACATGCCGCCGGAGGCAGCGGCTGGAGCAGTGCCGCTGCTGAGCCTGCAGAACATCACAACCTACTACGGGCAGATGCGCATCCTCGAAGGCATCTCGCTCCACGTCGGCGCCGGGGAACTTGTCTGCCTCCTGGGCGGGAACGCATCCGGCAAGTCGACCACGCTGAAGACGATCCTCGGCATTGTCCGGCCGCGCTCTGGTCGGGTCATGCTGGGCGCCCAGGACGTCACGGGGTGGTCTGTTCCTGACCGGATCGCCCTGGGCGTGGCGATCGTGCCAGAGAACCGCAGGCTGTTCGGGGACATGACGGTCCGGGAGAACCTCGACCTGGGCGCAGTCCTGCGCGGCGGCGAGAAGCTCGACGACGACCTTGACCGCATCCATGCCCTGTTTCCGCGCCTGCTGGAACGGCGCAGTCAGCTGGCCGGGACGCTGTCCGGCGGTGAACAACAGATGGTGGCAATAGGACGGGCGCTGATGTCGCGGCCCAAGCTCCTGCTGATGGACGAGCCGTCGATGGGTCTCTCGCCCGCGTTGGTGCAGCAGAACTTTCTGATCATCAAGGACATCCACCAGTCTGGTGTCGCCGTGCTGATGGTCGAGCAGAACGCCGCGATGGCGCTGTCGATCGCGGACCGCGGTTACGTGCTGTCGACAGGCGAGATCGTGCTGGCGGGCCCGGCCGCCGAGCTACTGCGCAGCGAGGACCTGAAGCGCGCTTACCTGGGCCGATAACATCCGGCATGGCCGGGATTGACCTGCCGGGGCGTCAGCACCTAACGTCCGATTGATGAGCACCTTTGCCGCCGCCCAGGCCAGCACCCCCACCGTCCCAGCCGCCGAGGACAATCCGATCGCCACGGCGGATGTGGCTGCGATCCGCGCCCGCTTCAGCTCGCTCACCGATGACTTCGTGTACCTCGACGCTCCTGGCGGAACTCAGACGCCGGACGAGGTCGGCGCTGCGACGGCCAGGGTCTATCTCGAGGCGAGTGGAAACACCGGCGCCCCGTACGCCACGAGCCGCCGGCTGGAGGAGCTAGTCGAGCATGCCCGGGCGGCATCAGCCCGGTTCATAGGCTGCACGGCTGAGGAGATCATCTTTGGCGGGAACATGACTTCGCTGAACTTCATGCTTTCCCGCACACTCGGCCGCGACCTGAAACCGGGGGACGAGATAGTCGTCACGCGGCTCGACCACGACGGCAACGTCGCGCCCTGGCTGGACCTGGCCAGCGATCTCGGGCTCGTGATCCGGCACGCGGATGTGCACGCCGATACCACCCTGGATCTGGCCGACCTGGAGCGGCAGCTTGGGCCGCGGACCAAGGTTGTCGCGTTCCCCTGGTGTGCCAACGCGACCGGGACCCTGGTTGACGCGCGCGCGGTCTGCGATCTTGCGCGCTCGGCAGGAGCGCTGAGCTGGGTGGACGCTGTCCAGTTCGCGGCGCACGAGCCGATGGACGTGCGCGCCATCGGCGCCGACGTGGCCGCCTGCTCCGCGTACAAGTTCTGCGGGCCACACCTCGGCATCGCCTACGGCCGTCGCGAGTTGCTCGAATCCTTGCGGCCCTACAAAGCCAGGCCGGTTGCGATGGAACCGGTCGGCCACCGGTTCGAGACCGGCACGCTGCCGTACGAGCTCCTTGGCGGCTTGCTTGCCACGTTCGACTACCTGGACAGTCTCGGCGGAATGGCGAGGCTCGCCGCCTGGGAGCGTCAGCTTGGTGAGCGGCTGCTGGCCGGGCTGCCGGATGGAGCCAGGCTGTGGGGACTGCCGACCATGACCGGCCGGGTCGCGGTTTTCCTCGTGAACTTCCCTGGCGTCTCGTCGCAGCTACTGAGTGAGGAACTGGCAAGGCTTGGCTTTGGCGTCTGGAGTCACGGCAGTTACTACGCGCTTGGGCTGCACGACCGGATCGGCTGGGGCGAGGCACTGCGCATTGGCATCGCGCACTACAACACGATCGACGAGATCGACCGGTTTAATGCGGCTCTCGCCGGCCTGGTCGCAGCTCATGCGCCAACTGCGGGGCGGCAGTGACCGCCGTCGGCGCGGTCGTTCGGGCAGCCGAGGCCCGGACCGAGCGCACGGAGACCGGCGCCAACGTGAAACTGCTGCTCGACACTGGTCGCGGCGAACCTGGGCTGGTACGCAGGATGGTAGAGATACCAGCACAGTGCTCGTTCGCCGGCACGGCGGGCGCGGGCGGTGAGTTGTGGTTCGTTGTCTCCGGTACGGCCAGCCTTGACGTAGAGGGCGAGCCGGGACCATCGCTGAGCAAGGACCGAGGCCTTTGGATCCCGGCCGGTGCCGCTTATCAGGTCGGCGCGCACGAAGCCGACCTGCGCCTGGACACCGTGTCCTTGCCAGCGGCGACCAGCGACGGCGCCAGCGAATCTGACCCGGCCGCTGATCGGTGTACGCCGCGCAGTAGCAATCTGGCCGACTGCGACGTCGAGACGACCGGCGACAGGAAGTTCTACGTTCTGTTCGGCCCCGGCCGCGGCTGCTCGGAGGCCACTCAGTTCGTCGGAGAGATCCCGCCGGGCCGGGCGCCGGATCACAGCCACCCGTATGACGAGCTGGTGCTAATCCTGGCGGGAGACGGGGTGGCGCACATCGGCGGGGCGCAGCATGCGCTGGCGCCGGGGACATGCCTGCACCTGCCGCCCGGACTCATGCACTGCCTGGAGAACACCGGGGCGGAGCTGCTGCGGGTACTCGGGGTGTTCCACCCGGCTGATAGCCCTGCGGCCAAGCTGCAGGGCCACGGCTAGCGACTACACCTGCGCACCTGCGAGTAGACGGCGACTAGCAAAGCTCACTCTGGACGGTCTCGGCGAGCGCCAGCGCAGCAGCCAGGTCGGGCGCAGCGGCCGTCCCGCCGACCCCGCGGGTCGACGCTGATCCCGCGGCGCAGCCGAGACCAACGGCGGCGGGGAGGCGCATGCCGTCCAGGAGCCCGGCGATCAGGCCGGCGTTGAAGCAGTCGCCGGCGCCGGTGGCGTCGACGAACTCGCCCGCGAGCGCGGATGGCGGGCGAATCAAGACCGGCTGCGGGCCGTCCATGCACATGGCGCCGCGGGCGCCAAGCTTCACGACGACCGTCGGGCCGGCGGCGCTGAGGGCAGGCAGCGCGTTGCAGACGGCGTCCTCGCCGGACAGCCGCCTGGCCTCCTCCTCGTTCGGCAGCAGCAGGTCGATGCTCGCAAGCACGCTGCGCAGCTGGTCCCCGCCCCAGCGTCCGCTCGGGTCCCAGTTGGGATCGAGCGAGGTGGTGGCGCCGCAGGCGCGAGCGGCGGCGAACAGCCGCGCAAGGCCTGGCCCGAGGGACTGCTCCAGCAGGAAGTACGAGCTGGCATGCACGTGGCGGACCTGTCTCAGCAAGCTGCGCGGCACGTCGTCAGCAGTCAGCGAGGTCATTGCGCCGGTTGCGGTGAGGATCGCGCGGTCGCTGCCATGCGACATGGCGACGCTCATGCCGGTGGGCACGCTCCGCCTGGCCACGATGGCGGCTGTCTCGACGCCCTCGGCGGCCAGCTGCCTGAGCATGAACTCGCCGGCCGGATCAGCTCCGACGGCCGCGGCCAGGGCTACGCGCAGTCCCAGCCGAGCCGCGGCGACCGCGGTGATTGCAGCGGAGCCGCCGACGATCAGCGAGATGCTGTCGACCAGCTTCTCTCGCTGGCCGAAGTCGGGCGTCACGTCGGCGCCGAGCGCGAGCACGTCCGGATTGCAGTCGCCGATCACCAGCAGGTCAAGCAGGTCCGGCGAATGCATCTCCGGGCCCGCGGTATCGCTGCTCACGCGGTCATCACCTGCACGCCAGCCTCGGCGAACCTCGCCAAGGCCGGTGTGGCCACGCCCGTGTCCGTGACGAGGACGTCGATCTCGCTGGCCGCGCAGATCCGGGCGAAGGCGCGGCGGCCGATCTTCGAGCTGTCGGCCACGACGACCACTTGCCCAGCCTGGCTCGCCATGAGCTGGTTGATGCTCGCCTCACCCTCATGCTGAGCCATCGCGCCAGCTACCGGGTCGATCGCGTCCACTCCGATGAACGCAACGTCGATGCTTACCCGGTCGAGCACTCCGGTAGCCAGCGGCCCGGTGAGCTCGTAGGACTGCGGCCGGGCCACGCCGCCGGTCACGACGATCTTGATGTGCTGTCGCACCGCCAGTTCGGTGGCGATGTTGAGGGCGTTCGTGACCACAGTTACCGCGGGTGCGCCGGCGGAGGTCGTGAGGTCGGCGCGCACGGCCAGGGCCCGCGCCACCTCCGTGGTGGTCGTACCGCCATTAAGGCCGACTACCTGACCAGGCTGCACCAGCCTGGCCGCTACTGCGGCGATCCGCTGTTTCTCAGATGGATGTCGCTCTGACTTGTACCGCAGCGGCAGGTCGTAAGTGACGCCCTGAGCGACCGCGCCACCGCGAATACGCGCCAGCATTTGCTGATTCGCCAGCTCGTCGAAGTCCCGGCGGATCGTGGCCGTCGACACGCCGAGCTCCTTGGCGGCGCGCTCGACCTGCAGCTGGCCTTCTGCGTCCAGTAGCTCGAGGAGCTGATTCCACCGCCTGTACCGGCTCACACCCGACTCCGTAGGTCCGCCCGGAGGACGCCGAGCAACCTTGCAACCTCGGCGGCCACCGCCTCCCGGCCAGCCGCCAGGTAGCGCCGAGGATCGGTGACCGCGCCTTCGCGAGCCAGGTAGTCACGCACCGCCAGGGTGAAAACCTTGTTCAGCTGCGTGGCAATGTTGATCTTCGTCAACCCGGCCTCGATCGCGGCACCGAGAGCGTCATCAGGTATGCCGGACGAGCCATGCAAGACCAGCGGAACGGGCAGTGCCGCGTGGATTTGCCGGACGAGCTCAAGGTCGAGCACCGCATCTCTTGTCACCATCGCATGAGAGCTGCCGACCGCCACTGCAAGCGCATCGACGCCGGTGACACACACGAACTCGGCCGCCTCTGCCGGATTTGTCCGGGCGCTCGCCGCATGCACGCCATCTTTACCCCCGACCTCGCCAAGTTCGGCTTCAACAAAGACCCCGTGGCCGTGGCACCGCGCGGCGATGCGCGCCGTCTCGCGCACGTTCTCAGAAAACGGCAGGGCACTTCCGTCATACATGATCGAGCCGAAGCCGAGCGCGACCGCTTCCTCAACCAGATCCGCATTGGTGGCGTGGTCCAGGTGGACGGCGGCGGGAACAGTTGCCGCGCGGGCAACCGCCAGCACAGCGCGCCCGATCGGTGCCAGCGCGCCGTGGTAGGCGACGCAGTTCTCGCTGATCTGAAGCACCACCGCCGCGCCCGCCTTCTCGGCACCGGCGACGACGGCCTCGGCATGTTCGATCCCGATCACGTTGAAGGCGCCGGCGCCGCACCCGGCGGCGCGCGCCGCCCCAATGATCTCCGCTGCTGATACCACCGGCATTACGACCGCTCCCAGCTCTTGACCTCGACATCGGCGAACGCCCGCTCGTAGTCGGAGAGCGCAATCTGGCCCGCGACGGGCGCGGCCACCGCAGCTGCACCGAGCGCGGCCGCGTGCGAAAGACGGCCCGCCCACGGATAGCCCTGCACCAGGCCGTGCGCCAGCCCGGCGGCGACCGCGTCGCCTGCTCCGGTCGGGTTCCCGCTGACCTGAGCGGACCTTGCCAGCCACGTGCCCTCGCCCGTCACCGCCAGCATGCCGTCGGCCCCGAGCGTAACGACCACGGCGTCGGCGCCACGATCACGCAGTTCCATAGCGGTGTCGGCCAGCACGTCCACTGGAACGCGATCACGCGATCCTGCCGGTGGCCCGGTGTGGCCCAGGGCTGCCAGGAGCTCGGCCGCGTTCGGCTTGACGATGGCCGGACCGGCTGCGGCGCCGGCCACTAGCGCATCGCCGGAGGCGTCGAGCAACGCCGGCACGCCCGCCTCCGCCGCCATCGTGATCAGGCCGGCGTAGGTCCCAGCTGGCAGGCCGGGCGGAAGGCTGCCAGACAGCACTACGGCGGAGCTGGCCGGCAGCGCTTCGGCGTAGCGATCGAGGAACGCTGCGTACTCAACGCCGCCGACAATCGGGCCGGGCTCGTTGAAGATCGCTGTCTCCTCGCGGCGCGTGTCTACCACGGCAAACGTGCGACGCGTCTCGCCCGCGATCCGAGTGAAGGCTGCGGGGACGCCGGCCGCGCTGAGCTCGGCAGCCACCACGTCCCCGGTGTGGCCACCAAGAAGGCCGAGCAAGCACGCGTCGCCGCCAAACGCATGCAGGATTCTCGCGACATTCAGGCCCTTGCCGCCGGGAGTCGCGCGCACCGAGGATGGCCGGTTGACGCCCGCCCATTCGACACCGTGCACATGGTGCGTAATGTCCAGTGCCGGATTGAGGGCGATGACGAGGATCACGGCTGGCCTCTGGCTACCGCGACATCAGGATCACTGACCGGCTCAGATTCCTGGGCTGGTCTGGATCCAGCCCGCGGGCGCGGGCGATCGACGCGGCGAGCCGGTGCACCCGAACGAGCTCGGCCAGCGGGACGTCGCGCGCCTCGCGCGGCTGCCAGGCGACGCCACCTGCCGCCGCCACCTCGTCGATCAGTCCATCCGGGGCCGGGCCTAGCAACCACACGACCCGGCCCGGCCCGGCCACAGCGATCGGCCCGTGCCGGTACTCCATCGCCGGATAGGCCTCGGTCCAGTAGCCGGCGGCTTCCCTGAGCTTCAGTGCTGCCTCGCTGGCCAGCCCGCACGTCCAGCCGGTGCCCAGGAAGGTGAACTGCTCGGCGCTTGTGAGCTCGGGCGGTAGCGGCGCGGCCAGGACGTCGTCGGCCGCAGCAGCCATCGGGGTAATGTCCTCGCCGAGGTGCGCGAGCAGGAGCGCGAGCTCGGTAGTGGCGAACCTGGTCTGCACGACGGACTGTTCATCCGCGAACCCGATCGTGATGACCTGATCCGCCGCCATGGCCACTGGAGTCGCCAGGTCGGTGGTGATAGCCACTGTGGGGGCGGTTCCGGCCAGCCGGGTCAGCAGAGTCAGGATCTCGGTAGTGGTGCCGGATCGGGACAGGACGAGCACTCGGTCATAACGGCGGCCGGTCGGCATCTCCGACGCCGCGAATGCATCCGTTTCTCCGAGGCCAGCCGCCTCGCGGGCGGCGGCGTAAGACTGCGCGATAAACCACGAGGTCCCGCAGCCTGCCACGGCGACCCTTTCGCCGCGCTCCGGCAGCTTGTCACGTGTACCGGCGGCAAGCTCGGCTGCTCGCAGCCAGCACGCTGGCTGCGACGCGATCTCAGCCTCAATGCTGCCTGCAAAATCACCCGTTCTAACGGTCACCTTCGCTCCTTCGCCCGGCAATCAACAGCCGCGCATTACCTCGTCCCCGCAGCACCCGTCGCCTCATGTGCCCGTGAGACCGGTGGCCGTCACCGACCGGATGAAGTATCGCTGCGCCGCGAAGAAGACGATCATTATCGGGATGAGGCTCATCACGTTGCCGGCCATGAGCAGCGTCCACTCGGTGCTGTGCGCGCCCTGGAACGTCGCGAGACCCAGTGGCACCGTCATCTGGTTGGTCTGATTGATCGCGATCAGCGGCCAGAGGAAGTTGTTCCAGGAATCGAGAAACGTCAGCGCGGCGAGCGTCGACAGCGCGGGTCCCGACAGCGGCAGCACGATCCGCCGCAGCACGGTCAGCCTGCTTGCCCCGTCGACCCTTGCGGCCTCCTCATACTCGATCGGCAGCGTGCGGAAGAACTGGCGCAGGAAGAACACGCCGAACGCCGTCGCGGCGTTCGGCAGGATCAGCGAACCGATGTGGTTGAGCCCGACCGCTCCCAGCAGGTTGATGCCGAGCCACTTCGTGATGATGTATTGCGGAATCATCGTCACCTGGAACGGCACCATCAGCGTCGTCATTATCAACGCGAACAAGAGGCCGCGCCCGAGGAACCGGTAACGCGCGAACGCATAACCCGCTAGGGAGCACAGCACGAGATTGCCTATGACCGTGGCGACAGCCACGACCGCGCTGTTGATGAAGAACCGGCCGAATGGCCCGGCCTGCAGCGCCTGCGGGTAGTTGCCGAAGTTCAGATGATGCGGGGTCAGGATCGGCGGGAAGTGCAGCGCCTCTCCAGGGGTCTCCAGAGAGGTGATGAGCAGCCACGCGAACGGGAAGATCAGCACGATGGTGGCCGGGATCAGCACGAGATGCCACGGGCTGAACGGTAGCCGCCGCCGACGTCGCGCCTCCATCGCGACAGTTGATGCGGCCATGTCAGGACCTGTAATGCACGAGTCGCCGGCCTACGCGGAACTGGACCGCGGTGACGACGATGATGATCAGGAACAGGAAGTAGGCGATAGCCGAGGCATAACCGAAATTGAAATTCGCGCCTCCGAACGCCTGCTGGTACAGGTAGTAGACGAGGACCGTTGTCGAGTTCAGCGGGCCACCCTGCGTGCTCAGGTACACCTCGTCGAAGAGCTGCAACGCGTTGATGGTCAGCCACACCACCAGGAACAGCGACGCCGGGCTCAGCAGTGGCAGGGTTATCCGGCGAAAGGTGGCCCAGCGGCCCGCGCCGTCGATTGCGGCCGCCTCAGTGAGCACCTGCGGGATCCCTTGGAGCGCCGCCAGGTAGATCACGACCGCGAAGCCTGTCCAGCCCCAGATCGTCATGATCACGACCACGAACAGCGCCTCGGAGGTCGAGTTCAAGAACGGCTGCTGCGGGATGCCGACAAGGCTGAAGAAGTAGTTCACTATGCCATAGGACGGATCGAACAGCCAGATGAATACCAGCGCCTCGCTGATGGTCGAGATGGCCATAGTCGCGTACGCCGCGGTTCGGTAGACCGAGATGAACCTGATCTTCCGGTTCATCGCGACAGCAAGGAACAGCCCGACCAGCATGGTGCCTGGCACGAACAGCGCGGTGTAGACGACGGTGTGCTCGATCGCCTGGCCGACGATGGGGTCGTC
>DATIOU010000101.1:0-17677 GCA_035472835.1 Streptosporangiaceae bacterium
GAATTGCGTGGCATCGTGGCCGGCTACGGGCAGGGCGACATCCTGCGCGGTCTCGGCCTGACCGTGCCCGCCGGGAACATCACCTGCCTCATCGGGCCGAACGGCTCCGGCAAGTCGACGGTCCTGCGGGTCATCAGCGGCTTGCTCGCCCCCCGGGCGGGCCAGGTCAGCCTCGCCGGGAAGAACGTCACCAGCTGGTCGCCCCGGGCCATGCTCAAGGCCGGGGTCGCTCACGTGCCCCAGGAACGCGGCCTGTTCCCGGCCATGTCGGTCTGGGACAACGTTCTCATGGGCGCGTACATCAGCAACGACCACGACGCCGTCCAGCAACGCGCCGCCGAGATCGCCGAGCGCTTCCCGATCATCGCCCGGCGCCGCCACGAGCCGGCGGGCTCCCTGTCAGGCGGCGAGCAGAAGACCGTGGAGATCGCCCGGACCATGATGCTGGACCCGCCTGTTGTCTGCCTTGACGAGCCATCCGCCGGCCTGGAGCCGCGAGCGCGCCGGACGATCTTCGGCATTCTCGCCGAGCTCAGCAGCGACGGGCGGACCATCCTGCTGGTCGAGCAGAACGCGCGCTCCGGGCTAGCCATCGCCCACGACGGTGCGGTCCTCGACGCCGGGTCCGTCGTGCTGGCCGCACCGGCCGCCGAGCTCCTCGACAGCCCCGACGTCGGCCGCCTTTACCTGGGCGCCGCCTGACACTGCACGAAAGGAACAATGGATGAACCGCGAGGAACGCAGGGATTTCGTGGCGCGTCACCGCACCGCGATCTTCGGCTACGGTCGGCGCCAGGACGGGCCCGCCATGACCGTCGTGTACTACGTCCTGGACGGCGACGACATCCTCGTGTCCACCATGGCTGCACGCGCGAAGGCCAAGGCCGTCCAGCGGAATCAGAAGGTCTCACTGTGCGTCCTCGATGAGCAGTGGCCGCTCACCTACCTGCAGGTGTACTGCGACGCGAAAGTCGAGACCGATCATGACGCCGCTGTCGACCTGGGTATGCGGATCGCCGGCGTGATGGCCGGCGAGCCGATGCCCGAGGAAGTCCGTCCCCTCATCGCCGAAGGCGCCCGCCGGGAGAACCGCGTCGTCCTGCGGCTGACCCCCTACGCCACGTTCGCGACGCCCCCCCGGCATGTGCACAGCGCCGACGATGTCAACGAGAACCTGACGCACGACCTGGGGACCAGCCTCCCCTGGTAGCAGCGTGCTGCGATCAGGCCTCCGACGTCGTGTTCCGCGGCCGGTGCCGCCGGGTCTGAGCCTGAGGCAGCCGCACCTCCACGCCGTCCAGCAGGCATCCCAGCCCGAATTCGAACTCCTCCGCAGCGGTTCGCGACGTCAGCGCGTCAGCCAACGCGACCAGATGCGGGTACTGCCCGGCTGGCAGCGAACGGTAGAAATCCCGCAACGTCAGGCTCTTCGACGCGCCCAGGCCGCCTGCGCGGAAGTCCCTCATAGGTTCCTGCAGGACCGAGGCCAGGACCAGGTGAGCCAGCATCGTGTACACGTCGGCCGCCAGCGTCCGATCGAATCCGCGTTCGCGCAGCACGCCGAGGATCAGCTCCCTGGCTCGCAGCGAATTCGGGCCGACCGGCACCGCGGTGGCGATCAGGGCGGCGACGCTGGGGTGGGAGCTCAGGACCGTCCGCATGGAGAACGCCAGCTCCCGCAGGACCTCTCTCCATCCGAGGCCCTCGAGAGCACGGGGCAGCTGGGCCTCACCTAGTACCGTGTCGGCGACGAGCACCAGCACCTCATCCTTGCCGGAGACATACCGGTAGAGCGTGGTGGTGCCGGTCTGCAGCTCCGCGGCCAAGTTCCGCATGCTCAGTGCGCCCAGTCCCTCGCGGTCGATCAGATCGAGGGCGCCGGTTATGATGCGGTCCAGCGTGACGGGAACGCGCCGGGTCGGCTCAGCCCTCCCATGACGGGCAGCCCACCACGCCGGAGAGCCCGGGACGAGCAGACTCTGCCCGTCGGTCACTGCCGTTTCAGCACCTGTTCCTGCCATGGGAACACTGTACCCAAACTAGGGCAGCGATAGCAGCTTCCAGTTCAGCAAGACGATGGCCTCCATAAGCATCCATGCTGCCGACTCGGCCAACAGCCTCAGCGGCGCCAACGCGCCCGGGACGAGGGCGGCGGACTCCCTCCCCGCCGGGGATCGCCGCGGCCGAATGGAGTGAGCACGCGGCAGCCTGGTCACTGCCCTGCGGTTGGTCGAATTTCATCGACGACTCCGCCTGGTCGTGTCACAGCGCACGCCGCGCCACACGGAGGCTTCACAGGCGCGAACGGAGGAGCTTCACCGTCGGGCAGTGGAATCGACGCGTGAATATTTCTACTACTGAGAATCGGGCCTCGCCGGCGCCGACCACCGCTTCGTCCGCCCGCATGCCGGGCCAAACACTTCATCGGTCGCTGCGGGGACAATATCTACTCGGCGCTCATCGAGGATGCGCTCCCCGCCGACCGCGCGGTCGCTGTCGGGCGGCCGGGCAGCCGGGCGCCGATTCTCGCGAGGTCCGCGCAGCCTACGTAACCCGAGCGTCTGACGCCTCGGTGACGTAGCAGGAAGCTGCACGACTGGGCGCGCGCGTGGCCGAACCTGCCGCTGGCCGAATGCGGTGACGTCCGCCTGCGCCTCGCCCCGGCTTGCACCAACTGATGCAACACGAAAGGCCCGATCATGCCCATCCTGATCGGAATAGCTATCTACGCCGTCATCATCGCGCGACGGCCCATAGACAAGTGCCTGAAGAAACGCCACGTCGGCCCGCTGGCCATGGCCAGCGGGGGCGTCGTGTGGCTGCGCGGCCCGCGCCACACGGAAGCTTCATAGTCGTGATCGCAGGAGCTTCACGGTCGGCCGGTGGAGTGGATGCATGAATAGTTCTTCCACGAAGGTCACTGAGAATGAAGCCGCAGACGGGCCTCGGTCCGTACCGCCGGTTCCGGCGGCGAGACTCGTCGGGGCGGTCAAGACATACGGCACGGGTCCAGGTGCAGTACGCGCACTGGATGGTGTGGACGTCGCCTTCGATCCCGGGGCGTTCACCGCGGTGATGGGTCCGTCGGGGTCGGGCAAGTCGACGCTGCTGCACTGCTGCGTCGGGCTGGACCGGCTTACTGATGGCCGGGCCCTGATTGGCGAAACAGAGCTGAGCTCGCTCCATGACCGCGAGCTGACGCTGCTGCGCCGCACCCGGGTCGGGTTCGTGTTCCAGGCGTTCAACCTGATCCCGTCGCTGTCGGCGCGCGAGAACATCACCCTGCCGCTCGATCTGGCCGGCCGTGCGCCCGAACAGGGATTCCTCGACGAGCTCGTGGCGGCGCTGGGGCTGGCGTCCCGTCTCGCGCACCGGCCCGCCGAGTTGTCCGGCGGGCAGCAGCAGCGGGTCGCGATCGCGCGTGCGCTGCTGGCCCGTCCTGACATCGTGTTCGCCGACGAGCCGACCGGCAACCTCGACAGCAGTTCCGGCGCCGAGGTGCTGGCCTTCCTGCGGCATGCGGCGCAGGAGCGGGGGCAGAGCATCGTGATGGTCACCCATGATCCGGTCGCGGCCTCATACGCCGATCGTGCGGTGTTCCTCTCCGACGGGCGGCTGGTCGGCGGCGTGGCCGCGCCGACTCGCGAAAGTGTGCTGGCTGAGCTGAAGCGAGTGGCCCCGTGAACGCCGTGATCCGTGTCTCCGCCCGGAACGCCTGGGCCAACCGCGGCCGCTCGTGGATGACCGTGCTCGCCGTCGTGCTCTCAGTCGGCTTCATGTCTGCCGTTCTCATGCTCAGCGGCGGCCTCTCCCGCCAGACCGACAGCGGGGTCACGACCGCCTACCGACACGTCGCGGTCGTCGTGCACGGGCAGCGTGTCCAGTCCAACCCGCCGGGCGAGTTCCTGCCCGAGTCCGGGGCTCCGGTACCCGCGGCCGCGCTGGGCGCGGTCCGCGCCGTGCCCGGCGTAACCGAAGCCCAGGGGTTGCGGTCTGGATACGCAGTCCTCGAGCGCGCCGACGGCAGCGTCATCGGCAAGCCGGGCACCGGCGGCGGCGTCGGGCAGAGCTGGCTGGGCACCGATCCGCTCAACCCCTATCGCCTGCTGGCCGGGCACGCTCCAACCGCCGCCGGCCAGGTCGCACTCGACAAGGCCGCCGCCACCACCTCGGGCGTTTCCCTCGGCCAGCGCCTCACGCTGGTCACCGCGACCGGGCGCCACCCGGTCACCGTGGTGGGTATCGTCACCTATGGCTCGGCTGGCGGGCCGTTCGACACGACCGCCGCGCTGCTGCCCGCCAGCCTGGCGCGGTCACTCCTGGGCACCAGCGACAGCTACGACCAGATCCTCGTCTCCGCGCCGATGAGCGCCATGCCCGCCATCACGCACGCCGTCACCCCCTTCGGCGCGCAGGCGCAGACCGGCCCAGCGTGGACCGCGGCCCAGCACTCGGCCCTGAGCACCACGCTCTCATTCGGGCGATCCTTGCTCTACGGCTTCGCACTGGTGGCCCTGCTGGCTGGCGGCACGCTGATCGGCAATACGTTCACCGTTACCGTCGCGCAGCGTGCCCGAGAACTGGCGCTGGCCCGGGCACTAGGCGCAACCCGACGCCAGGTAAGGGCCTCGGTGCTCGCCGAAGCGGCAGCGGTCGGCCTTGTCGCCTCGCTGGCCGGCACGGCCCTGGGCATCGGGGTCGCCGCACTGATCCGGACCGTGTTCTCACTGCTGCACCTGACCCTGTTCGACACCCACGCGGTCGTCTCGCTCAGCTCGCTGGCGATCCCGGTGCTGGTCGGCGTGGCCGTGACCATCCTGGCGGCGCTGCTGCCCGCGGCGCGCGCGGCGCGCCTGGCCCCGATCGCGGCGCTGCGCGAGCCGCAGCTGGACGAGTCTGGGCGCTCCCGGATCCGTGCTGTGGCCGGGACGGCGTTGCTCGCCCTCGGGGTGGCCGGCACGATCGCGGGTGTTTCGAGCCGGAGCAACGCCGTAGCCATCGGCGGCGTGGCCGCGCTGCTGATCGGTGTGTTGACCGCCGGTCCGCTGCTGATCGCAGCGCTCGCCCGCGCGGTCGCCGCTCCGCTGCGCTGGATCGCTGGTCCGCCTGGACAGCTCTCCGGCCGGGCACTAGCGCGCAACCCGCGCCGCTCAGCGGCCACAGCGGGCGTGCTGATGCTTGGCGTGATGCTGATGGCGTTCGTGACCTCCCTGGTGGCGTCTATGAACCAGGCCACAAGCAGCACCGCCGCGGCCGGCATCAAGGCGGACTATGTCGTCACCACGGCGTCACCCTGGCAATGGCAGGTCACCGCCGACGTGGTGCACCGGGTGAGTATGGTCCCGGGCGTGACCGCGATTGCAGCGCTCGACGCCGCGCCCGCGCTGGACAGGGGCGCGTCGGAGGTCGTCGGCAGCGTGGACCCGGCGCAGATCGCCGCCACGTGGGACTTTGGATGGACCAACGGCTCGCTGGCCGCGGTGACGGGGAATCAGGTCGCGGTGCAGGCCAACGCCCTGCAGGGTCAGCATGTCGGCGACACGCGCATGATAACGCTGGCCGACGGAACCACCCATACCGTGCGGATCGCCGCTGTCTACAGGAATGGCTTCATCGGCTTCGACGCGCCGACCACCCTGCTCTCCCCGGCTCTGTTTCACGCGCACGTGACACAGTCGGGCGCCGAACTGCTGCTCATCGACACCGCGCACGTCAGTCGGCACGACGTCAGCGCCGCGCTCGGCGGCGACCAGTCGGTCACTCTGCACACCGCGGCGGACTGGGTCGATCAGGGCAACGTCAAGATCAAGCAGCTGGGCAACCTGGTCTCCGCGCTCGACGTGCTGGCGGTGCTCATAGCCTTCGGGGGGATCACTAACACTATGGCGCTGGCGGTGCGCGACCGCCGTCGGGAACTGGGCATTCTGCGTGCGGTGGGAGCGCTGCCCCGGCAGCTGGGCCGTATGATTGCCACGGAGGCGGGGGTGCTCGCCGGCTATGGCACGGCCGTAGGCACCGTGGTCGGCACGGTCGGCTGCTGGGCGCTAACCAGGTCGTCCACCTCGAGCGACTTGTCCCAGTTCCATCTGCCGGCCGACCGGCTGGGCATCATCGCGGGCGTCGTGGTCATCGTCTCGGTTGTGCTCACGGCCGTGCCCGCCCACATCGCTCGCCGCACCCCTGTCCTGCAGGCAACCGTCAGCGAGTGACACGACAGTTCACATAGTGATTCAGCACCGTGCGATGGCGGTGGCCCGCTCCAGCGGGTCACCGCCCGCCATCCCGTGAAGGAAGCGTTCTCATGCGATTGCGTTCGCCTATCGCCGCGCTGGCGCAGGCCCGGCTGCGCACCCGGTTGCTGGTGACCATCGCCGGGGTGCTGCTCATCAACCTCGTCACGTTCGTGCTGACGGTCCGCGTCCTGTCGCCGGTCGGCCCGAACTTCCCGTCGGTGATCGAAACCCCGCAGGCGATGAACGACTTCCGGGCCAGCATCGACCAGGGACTGGTCGGCGCGCAGCTCGCGGCCGTCGCGGTGAGCCTGGTCACCGGCGCGATCGCCGCGGTCCTCATCAGCGGCCTGATCGTGCGGCCGATCGAACAGATGCGCGCCGCGGCGCGTCAGATGGCTAGCGGCCACTACCACACCCGTCTGGCCAGACCCGGCACGCCCGAACTCGCCGGTATCGCCGATGACCTCAATACCCTGTCTGGTCGGCTCGACGAGACCGAGCGCCGCCGTGTCAGGCTCGTCTCCGACCTCGCCCATGAGCTGCGCACCCCGCTGACCATCCTGCGCGGCCAGGTCGACGGACTCGCCGACGGCCTCTACCAGCCCAGCCCTGAACTGGTCGGCTCTATCAGCGAGGAGGTCGAGCGCCTGCGCCGACTGGCCGACGAGCTCTCGCACCTCTCGCGCGCCGAGGAGGACGCCTACCGGCTTGACACCCGCTACACCGACCTGACCAGCCTCGCCCGCGACGTCGCCCATCGGCTTCGCCCCGAGTTTGACCAGCGCGGTGTCGCGCTCGCAGTCACCGCCGTCGCGCCTCTGTACGCGCCCGCCGATCCTGACCGAATCGGCCAGATCCTGGTCAACCTGCTCACCAATGCCCTGGCCGCAAGTGACCGGGGCAGCCGTGTCACCGTCACTCTCGGCAACGAGGACACGAACGCGGTGCTGCGCGTGACGGACGCTGGCCACGGAATCTCGCCCGGCGACCTCGACCTGATCTTCGAACGCTTCGAACGCCGCACCCCACCGGGCCGGCCTGCCCCGCACCAGGGCAGCGGCATCGGGCTGACCATCGCCCGCGCGCTCGCGCACGCCCACGGCGGCACCCTAGCCGGATACTCCGCCGGCCCTGATCTCGGCGCGGTGTTCGTCCTCAGCCTCCCAGCCGAACCGAGGACGGAGTAGCCCAGTGCATCGACCCACCGTGCTGGTCGTGGACGACGAACCTAAGATCCGCGAGATCGTCCGCCGCTACCTGGAGGCCGACGGCTTCGCCGTGAGCGAGCGGGAGGACGGGGCCGGCGCGCTGGCCGCCGCGCAGCAAGAACGCCCCGACCTGGTCGTGCTGGACGTCATGCTGCCTGGAGTCGATGGCGTGGAGGTGCTGCGCCGCCTGCGCGAGACCAGCCAGGTCCCGGTGATCCTGCTCACCGCCCGCGATGAGGAGGTCGATAAGCTCATCGGCCTGGCTGTCGGCGCCGACGACTACGTCACCAAACCATTCAGTGGCCGCGAACTGGCCGCCCGCGCCCGGGTCATCCTGCGCCGCGCTCAGCGCGCACCCGGCACCGGGCAGGACGCCGCGCCGATTCGCCACGGCGGGCTGACGATCGACCCGGCGCGCCGCGAGGTCACTACCCCCGACGGCACGGTCACGCTGTCCGCGTTGGACTTCGACCTCCTGCTCGCCCTCGCCCGCCACCCGGGCCACGTGCTCACTCGTCGGCAGCTCCTGCAGATCGTCTGGGGCGCCGACTATTATGGCGACGATCGTGTGGTCGACGTGCATATCCGCACGCTGCGCAAGGCGCTGGACGACGACGCCACTAACCCCGCCTACATCGCCACCATCCGCAGCGTCGGCTACCGACTTGTGACCCCCCGGGGCACCTGAGCACGTGTCAGTCGCAGGCGGAGCGGCACAAGCGCGCGCTGGCCCGGTCTGATAAGGCACGTCGCAGCCGAAGTAATACAAGGGACGGCTGCGCCGCCACGGACCCACAGGTCGAGGAAGGGCCCAGCAGCCGTAGCCGTCTTGTCGGCCGGATCATCAGCTGACGAACAAGGTGCACTCAGGCCATCCCGAGCCGCTACCGGCGGACGGAAAATCCGCCGCTCTGCGCCGAGCCGCGTAGGACTGACCTGCGCAGATGAGCGTCAGCCGCCTGTTGCTGGGCGGTCGTGGTCGCAAACAAAACTGCGACCACGCGGCAGCGACGACACCGCAGCTGGGATGACCCAAGGCACTAAATGCCCAGGTCAGACTGCATTTGATCACGGCGGGAGCGGGTGGGGCTCGAACCCACGACCGGCGGATTATGAGCTCGGAATCTTTGATTCACCAGCGTCCATGTGCATCCGTGGGCGCAGGTCAGGACCGTCCTTGAACCTGCGTAGACATCGCTGGCCGACCATGAATTGCAACCAGAACTGCAACCCGCCCAACGCGGACCTGCATTCGGCTGGCTCGCCATCTCATTTCGAGCGCGTGCCGCCCGTCCATGCCAGGGTCAGCTCCAGCATCTGAGCGCAGCTGGCGGAGACCGCCGACTCCCTCACATGGCTCCCCTCTGTGTCAAGATGCCGTCAGGGAAGGGGTTTTAGGCTGGTGTCTGGCGGGCCCGGGAAGTGGCTTATCCGAAGCGCCGGCTGCCGGGGTCAGGCCGGTCACGCTGGATTGCAGAGTCGTCCCCGATTGCCCTCCCGGGCTCGTCCTGCCGGCGCGGGCGTCGGTGATCATCTGGTGATAGACGACGTCGGAGAGCCTTCGCTTGAGGCACCGCATTGCTTCCATGGGCGTCTTGCCGGCGGCGACTTTGCGGTCGTAGTAGGCGCGGCCCTCGGTGGGATTGCGGAGCTGGACGACGGCCATGATGTGCAGGGCGCGGTTGATCTGCCGGTTGCCCTTGCGGGAGAGCCGGTGGCGGACCTGGTCGCCGGAGGACGCGTCGATCGGCGCGGTGCCGTTCCACGAGGCGAAGTGCGCCCGGTCCGGGAACCGGATGACGTCGCCGACATCAATCAGGAGCCTGGCGGCACCGGACGGCCCGATTCCGTTCAGCTGGGCTAACGTGCTGCCGGTGGCCTTGACCAGCTCGCGGAGTTCTTTATCGGCTGCCTTCTTGCGCTGGTAAATGCGCTCCAGGTCGCTGATCAGCTCGGCGGCGACCCGCCGCCGCGTTCTGCCAGCTGGATCCCGCGGCCGGACTTTGGCGAGCAGTGCCTTGGCCTGGGCCGCGGACAGGTCCTTCTTCGCCCCGCCGGGGATGAGCTCCAGCAGCAGCCGGTGCAGCTGGCAGATCATCCGGCTGTGGTTCTCGCCCAGCGACCGCCGGCGGTCGGCCAGGATCCGCAGCACCGCGAGCTGCTCGTCATCGACTACCCGCCGCAGCCCGGTCATCCGGGTGGCGACCAGCGCGACCGAGTGCGCATCCGTCGCGTCGGTCTTGCGGCCCTGGCCCGCGGTGAACACCCGCGCCCGGGCCGACAGCTTCGGCGGCACGTCCACGACCTGCTCGCCGTCGGCGATCAGCCGGCTCGCGATGTGACCGCCGATGCCCTGGCACCCCTCGATCGCCCATCTGCGCTCCGGCCAGCGCCGCGCTTCAGCGAGCATCGCCCGGTACCCGGGAACGTCAGTGCTATACCGCCCGCTGCCTACAACCCGCTCGTCTGAGGCCATGACCTCGATCGTCGCCGACCGCTCATGCGGATCCATTCCGATGACTACCTGGCCCATTTCGCTCCTCCTGCCCGAGAACCTGACACGTTTGACCGAGCAAGGCGGGCACCGCTACTTCGAGCCGGGCATACCCCTCTCGAGCCTCTCCTTGCTCGCAGCGACGCCCGGCCCGCGCAGGCCAGATGAGAGCCACACGACAAGCGCGGGCAGCCGAAGAGAGAGCGACAGACCGGGCACCTGGACCGAGCCTGGCCAGGCACCAGTCCTAGCGCAAGTCAACAAGTAGCCGAAGAGCGCGCGTTGGCGGAGTGCATGGTCATGCGGCTCTTCGCATGACTGATCGCACCCAGGGCGGCGATCGGCAGGCGCGGCGAACTCGCACTGGGCATCGTCGTGCCCGTTTAGGGCGCACGGATCGCCGACTCGGCGCTAGCTGTCCGCTGATCACTGCGACCGCCTGGTGCCTTCTGATCCACCAGTTCTGCGCGTCCTCAACTCGGGCACACCATTCACGGCCGGGCTGGTAGACATTCAGCATGCAAGCCGGGCGGCTTCCCATCGAGGAGCAAGTGACCCCTGTTCAAGGCGGCGCTGCGGAGCGACGAGGTGCTGACCAACGAGCTCGCCCGGGCGGCGGTAATGGCCCGGCCCGCCTGGTACCTGGTCGCATGCTGCCTGTATCAGACGGTGTGGAACGTGGTCACTGGCCAGCCGGCCGAGGTCGGCATCCTCGACTACGACCTCGTCTACTTCGACGGCGCGGACCTGTCGTGGGAGGCCGCGGATGCGGTCATCCGGGCTGGGCAGAAGGCCTTCGCCGGCCTGGCCACGCCGATGCAGATCCGGAACCAGGCCCACGGGCACCTGTCGTACGAGCAGATGTGCGGCCGCCCCTGCTCGCCGCATGGGCAGCGGACGACTGACGTCCAGGTCGAGGATTTCGAGCCCCGGTCAGATCGGCCGGGGCTCTCGCATGTCTGGCGGTAAGGCGGTAGGGGCAACCGCCAAACCGCCTCTCGCACTCAGCGGTCAGGCCGGGCAGCCAGCGTCCACCCAGCTGCGAAAGAGGTCGACTCGCTCGCGCGGCCAGGGGCCGTCGCAGGGCATCGACGCGTTTGCCAGCCTCGTCAGGATCTTGTCCGCGTTGGCACGCACGCCGTTGTAGGACGCCAGGTTGAACGCCTTGGTCATCGAGCTGACGTCCTTCTCGCGGAATAGCGGGCGGATGTCGCGCTGGTAGCTGACTGCTTCATGTTCCATCCCGGCCTCCGGTCAGTGTCGTCCTCGCGCAGCACGCGTCGAGGCGGCGCCACCCTTACTAACCAGTGACGGTCTTCCCGTCCGGGAACACTTCGTGCAGCCGCCCGGAGCTGACGTCATAGACGAACCCCCGGACCGGGACATCCTGCGAGATCCACGGATGTGACCTGGCCTTCTGAATCTGCTCCTTGGTGTTCGCCTCGGCGTCGGTGAAGCTGTAGAACTTGGCTGGCGCAATCGGCGCCTGCCCCGTCTTCCTGCGAAGCTGCTCCTCCATCGCGCTGTCGTTGAACTTGAGCATCCCGCAGTCGGTGTGGTTGATGATCATGATCTCTTGGCTGCCCATGAGGTTGGTCGAGAGGACAAGCGACCGGACCGCGTCGTCATCGATCACGGTGCCGAAGTTGCGGATCATGTCGACATCCGCCTTGGCCAGACCCAGCATCTCCTCGATGTCAGTCAGCCGGGGATCAGCGCACGTGACGACTGCGACCTTGGGCTTCGGCGGCTTCCCGCGGTCGGGATCGTAATCGTTGGCGATGGTTGCATTGGCGTTCAGCGCCTGGTCGATGAGGCCCATGACTCTTTCCCCCTGAATGTCCCTGGGTCAGCCGAACCACTCACCCGGCTGGGTACCCCGTCCGGGTGGTGCCATGCCTGGAGCGCGCCAGGGGACTCGGCAACATTGCGCTGTGCTGGCTGTCCGCGATCCGGTCCGCCATCGACTGGCGGATCCGGACCTGCCTGCTCTTTCCGGTCTTGGTCCGCGCCGCGTACTCGAAGACTCCAGACCTTCGTCGTCGCCCCGATGGGTCTCGACCTCGGTGGCCGGATCGCGGGGGCGTCGGTGCCGATCAAACCGGTGCGGCGTCCGAACCTGGCAGACGTGGAGATGAAATGCCACCCTCATCCGAGGGGCTTCCTCTCGGCGAAGCGATCAGCCCCATCGATCAATGAGCGCGCCTCTGCCGGGCTGACTACGAGATCGTGAAGGTCGCCGCCCACCTCGAGTCGGCCCGACTGTCCGAGCCCGCCGGCCTTCACCGGCTCGAAGCCGGCCATTCGGATCAGCGCCTCCACTTCCTCGCCGGCGCGGTCGTCGTCGGTCGCGTAGAACAGTGCCGCCGGCTCCGGTGACCGGTTGCTAGCGGACTCGAACAGACCGGCCGACATGGTCCCAAATGCCATCGCCAGGCGCGCTCCCGTCCGCAGCCATCCGGCTACAACCTCGCCAGAGGATTGCCCTTCCGGCAGGACACGGGAGACGTTACCGTGCGCGTCGGTGGTCAGGGGGTTGCTCGGAACGATCACGACTTTGCCGGCTAGCGAGTCGGCGATCTGCTCTATGACGCTCTTCAGCACGGTAAACCGCAGCGCGAGGACGACGGCATCGGCGCCCCGCAACGCGTCGTGGTTGTTGACGGCGACCACGGCAGCGGGACCGATCTGTGCGGCCAGCATTCGTGCCGACTCAATATCGGCGCTCGAGAGCCGCAGGGCCTCGCCGCCCGAGGCGAGCTGACGGGCGATAGCCGATCCGATCCCTCCCGTCCCGATGATCGCGGTGGTCATGACCGGACCATCCCTGGCGTCGCGGTACTAGCGTCAGCGCCGGTGACCTCGGCATTCAACCGGACTCCTCCTCGGCGTACGTGCTCGATGGCCAGTGCGCGGGCGCCCAGTCTCCCGATGTGTCCGTGGTTTGTCCTACTTCGATGATGTAACCGTCGGGGTCGCGGATGTAGCAGCGGATCTCATACTGGTGCTGTTTCGGCGGCGTCAGGAACTGAGCACCGCGGTCGCTCCATTCGGCGTATACAGTCGCGATGTCCCTGACCCGGATATTAAGGAAGCTGCTGACCCGGTCGGGATCGCGTGGCGTCTCCAGGGTGACCGCTGGCTTGTCGTCGGTCGGGCCTCCGCCAACATTAATGATGATCCAGCTATTGGCTAGCGCGACATAGGTCAGCCCTCCGGGGAAGGAAGAGACCAGCCTGCCGCCGAGGACTTCGGTGTAGAAGCGCCGAGACCGCTCGACGTCGTCCGAGACGATGAAGTGGGTCAGCACAATGCCCTCTGGGCGCGGTGGCAGCTCAGCCATCTGGTACCTCCACTGGTTGGGTTCATGTCGCGGTCGGCGACGGTTGCGGGGCCGACCCTCAGGATGGGCGCCGTACGGTCCTCTCCCGGCGCCCCACCCCTGCTACAGCAGCGGACGGCGCCCCGGCCACTGCTTGATGGCGTGCCGTGGACTGACTGGCCTGCCCTGCTGGTCCCCTAAGTGCGCCCCCATCAAACAGGTAGCCTGGCGTTGCGCGGAGCAGGTTGTGCCGTTGCGCGGAGGAAACATCCCAGCCACCCCATGCGGCTTGGCCCGGTTCCTGAAGCCGTCCGGCCGCCGTCCGGAGTCCCTCCCCTACCTGAAGCTCGGCGCCGCTTCGCGGCCCTATGCCACACCCTTCTCTGCCATCACGACCGGTCCGCGAGGCGCCCAATGGCATAGCGCTGGAGGCTTCCTGGCCAGGCGGAAGTGTTGGCATGGGCGCTGGCGGGCAGGCCTATCGGCAACTCACACTTTTGGTAACGGGCACATCCTTGCGGCAAGCCGATTCGAGCGCCGGCCACATCGCACCCGCGGCGCTAGATGAGAGGCGGTTGTCCCGTGCGTTCCGACATTGTCCCTCGGGGCACCTTCCCGGATTACGCGCTGCCCGATCAGGTCGGGAACGGAGGCGGCACATCAACGGGCCGAAATTCGGGGAAGGGCGGTTTTATCTGACGGCGAATCTCTTCGCCGTCGCCTTCGGCGTGGCTGGTCTGGCGCAGGCATGGTCAACGGTGACGCGGCTTGCCAGCGTTTCGGACTGGCCGGGAAACGCGCTGTTCATCGTCGCGGCCGTCCTGTGGCTGATCACCTTGGCCGGCTATCTGGCGAACGTCGCCGCGCAGCGTCGCTGGAAAACCGAGCTGTCCGATCCGACGTTCGGGCCGTTCACCTCGCTGATCGTTATCGTGCCCATGCTGCTGGGCGTCCCGCTGGCCGAACAGGCCAAAGGCGCAGGCGAGGTTGTATTCGGGTGCGGCGCCGTGCTGACGGTGCTCACCGGTGCCTGGGTCACGGGAGAGTGGATCACCCTGGACGGTGACATCCGGCGCTGGCATCCCGGCTACTTTCTGCCCACCGCCGCTGGCGGCCTGCTCGCCGGGGGCGCGAGCGCCGCGCTGGGTCTCACTACGCTGTCGCACGTGCTGTTCGGCTTGGGCGTGGGCTCCTTCGTGGTGCTGGCTTCGATCATCTCGCTACGGCTGTTTGTCGTGCACACCTTGCCGCCACCGCTACTACCGACGATGGCGATCGAGCTCGCGCCGCCAGTAGTGGCGGGTAACGCCTGGTTCGCCATCAATGGCGGCCGGGTGGACATGCCCGCGGCCATCCTGGCCGGGTTTGCGGCGTTGATGCTACTAGTCCAGTTCAGGCTGATTCCGTTGTACAAGACGGCGCCGTTCGGCCCGGGCTACTGGGCCTTTTCGTTCCCCTTCGCCGCCGCCGTCACCTACGGTGTCCACTGGCTGGCCGCGGAGCACGTGCCCGGCGGTCCGGCCCTCGGCTACGCCCTGGTCGGCGTCCTCACCGCCGGGTTCGCGCTGCTCGCGGCGCGCACGGTCGTCGGCCTCGTCAACGGCACGTTCTTTCCGCGGGTTGCCCCGGCCGACCAAGCTGGTGCCGCCCCAGCGGGATCCTGATCGTCCACGGGACGCTGGGACGCGGGCACCCGCTCGTCGCTGCCGCCTCCCGATCTGCCCTGTACCCATGGGTGATGCCGCTTTCCTTTGCATCACCAGCTGCCGCGAGCGGCGCGGTGAAGCTGGCCGTTACGCGGTCGTCCGGAATGTGCCGTTCGTGGTGGACTGGGAGGCGCCTGGCAGCCGGGATTTGCCGGGTGGGTGCCCTGGTTGAGCTTATCGAGGTGGGCGAGCCGCGGCCGCTGACCGGGGACAGGGTACAGCGCGACATGAAGGCAGCGAGCCCAGCCGGCTGGGATGAGTTCGTCCGCACCGGCGGGCGGAACGTGGACGCCAGAGCGAGCGTCGACAGCCGCGCCGATTGCCACGATCTGCGCGCGAGGTATGAGGTCACGCTCCGGTCCGCGTGCAGATCGGCGGATCTATTGCGTGCCGTCGGGTCCCAGCCAACGCGTTGCAGCCCGGAGCCCGAGTTCGCCATGCCGATGGCGTAGCTGAGGCAGGCGAGCACCGCGGTAAGCGGTGGTACGTGCGTGGCATTCCCCACATTGGAAGGCACTGTGAGCCGCGGGAGGCAAAGTGCCATCGTGGTCGTGCGCCCGGAGGCCCCCTCGCTGACGGGAGTGCGCCCGGAGGTTAGCACGTTGGCGCTGTCGATGCGGCCCGTGCGGACGTAGCTGCCGGCCGCTCGCGCCGGTTACGACCACGGTCGGCTTGCCGCGCGGTCAAGGCAGCAGGCGGCACACCTTCGACCGCCGCGGCCTGGACCGGAGACCGCGGAAGCGATGCGCGGATCTGCCGGTGTGAGAAAGTTCCCGAAGCTGCTCCGGATTTCCTCGGGCGGCCGACACCGACTGGCCTACTGGCTGAGCCTGAGCCTTGCGTCCGACTGCGGATGGCACCCGGTCGCAACTCCCTAATCCCAGCGCAGGCCTCGCTGTGAATGCTCCCGCAAACTGGCGAGATTGGGCGCCTGCCAGATCGCGTCCTCCCATCCGGAGAAGACGATGTCGACCAGCACAACGGGCGATGGGTCGCTCCGCCCATCAAGGGCAAGCATCTCGCGGCTGCCATCGGTGCCGATGATGATCAGGCCTGGCAGCCGATCAGGCAGATTGGCGGCCGCGTTGATGTCGGACAACTCGGGCACCGAGAAGAGCCATACATCCTCGCCCGTTTGCGGCCCGGCGACAACTACACGCCCGTCGGCCGCAAGTCCATCCCGGTACTCCACCGGAAGTCGGACCCCGAGTTCGTTCTCGATCTGCGCAAGCGGGCCCCAATCGCGCGGTTCGCTCAAGCGTTCCTCCGCATGCTCTGCCCAGTATGTGGCCGGCGCCGGATGTCAGTCTGGCCATTGCGATCCGCAGGCTCTCGCGAGCTTGAGTGGCCGCGAGTCCAGCAGTGACCCGACCTTGACCATAGGCTGATGGACGTGGATCTCCCGGAGCCGGTGATCGGCTTGCTGTTTCCGGCGCAGCGCTACCTTAGGCGGCGCAGGGAACAGTGGCTGCGTGAGCACAGGCGGAGCTACCCTTCGGGTCAGCCGGACCCGGTAGCACCTGAGGACGATCAGCAGGCTGCCGCTGACGAGGCGGCGCCGCGCACATGGCGGCAAGCGGTGCGAGACCATCGGCTGGCCAAGATCCACCGCATCGCCCGCGACCAGGACAAGCTGCTGCGCAGCAAGGCGGACGAGCTGGCGCGAACGGGCGCAGCGGTGGTGGTAACCGCATCCGGAGAGATCAGCGCCCGGATCATCCGCTTCCGCTGGGGCCCCGACGTGATCGAGATTTCACGCAGCCAGGCTGGCGAAAATCGCGGAGGGAGCCGCAGCCTGCTGGCAAGATCACCCGCCTCCGATCGGTCCGAGCAGATCCATGACAACCTCGTTCAGGCGCTCGCAGCACTTGAGAGCGCCCCACCCCCACCGGCGACTGCCACAGGCTAGATGCCCACGCCGGCTGCATAGTTATTCGTTGCTGCTACGCGCGCAAAACACGCTACTTTGCCGCTGACCGCACCTTGTCTGGTGATGGATTTTGGTTGAACAGCCTCGCGATTACTGAGCACACTTGCAGGCGTGGATGATGTCGTTGCTGTCGCGGTGAGTCTCGCCGACAGCAGTACTCGCTACTTCGCAACCTGGGGCCGTATTCAGGACAACGTCGATCCGGGCCCGGTCTGCGAAGTCGTGCTGCGGTTCGCCTCGCACTGTTCGCTTGGCGCCGACCCGGAGAGCGCCCGGCTTTGTGGGACGTTGCGACAAGCCGCTGACTCCGGTGAGGCGCCGTACTTCTACGAATGCTTCCTAGCCCCTGCGTCCCTGCCGGTGCCTTTTGCCGCGGAGTATGCAGCCTGGCGCGCCGAGAAAGCCCGTGAAATGGCGGCAGGGCGCGAGATCTGGTACTGCGGCCGACCTGCCTAATGCACCGTCTTGCCGCGGCGCGAGCGGCACCACCGTCTCCGACTCGATGGCCGCCATCGGACCGATCCGAAGGCATCCCTCGATTGCCGGTCGTCGGTTTAGACAACATGCCCTAGCTAGGCGTCCGCTCGACGCCCGTTTCCGGACAGCAACCGATGCTTCGCTGAAGAGGGCGCAGGATGCTCGGGCCGCGGATCCGCTCCGGCCGCGGATTGGTCATGCCGCGCCGTCTTCGGGTTCGATGCCGTGCTGGCGGAGCAGGGCGCGAAGGCGCTCGATCTCATCGCTGAGCTGTCGGATCTTCTCGGCAAGGGACGGCAGGTCCGGG
>DATIOU010000102.1:0-4982 GCA_035472835.1 Streptosporangiaceae bacterium
GAGACACGCCGTGATGGCCACTGATCTCGTGCACTGAAGGGACCTTCTCGGTGAGGAATCCCTGGGCGATCTCGTCCCGCAAGACGACCGCCAGTTGCTCGTACGGAGGTAGCGCTGAGTCAGGGTCAATCACGTTGTCTAGCATTCCCAGGCCCGAGCGCCTCGCACGATCGAACTGGGCGCTCTTGCCGACCGTAGCGCAAATTCCCACGAGCACGTCTGCCGCTGCGCTTCAGCAAAGTGGCACCGGCTTATATCGAACGGGCAAACTGCGTATCGTGTAGATCCCAGTAGGCGTGCCGAAGGCGGGCTCGCCGTCAGGTCTGAGGTCGCGCATGCGCGGTGCCAGGAACGCCAGCGCTTCGGTGATCTCAGCTCGGGCCAGGTGCGCTCCAGCACAGAAGTGCGTGCCGAAGCCGAAGGTCAGCACTTGGGTGCCAGCGCGATCGGCCAGGATGTCGAATTGGCCAGGGTTCTTGTAAATCAGCGGGTCGCGGTTAGCGGTGGCCGCGCAGACGAAGATGACCGTCCCCACCGGGAAGATTATGCCCGCTACCTCCAGTTCCTCCCGGACGATCCTGGCGGTGAATGGCGCGATCGGCTCGAATCGGAGCACTTCCTGACTGGCTTGCTCCGCCAGCGCCGGGTCGTCTCCCAGCCGGTCCCACTGGTCGGGGTGGTCGGCGAACAGTCGTAGACCATGCGCGAGCTGCGACTCGGTGGTGTCCGTGCCGCCGGCGATGACCGAAGCCGAGAGCGTGACGATCTCGTACTCGCTGAGCCGGTCGCCATCTTGCTCGTGGTGTACCAGCGCTGACAACAGGTCCTCGCCGGGCTCCTGTCGGCGCTTTGTCACCAGGTCGAGTACGTAGGCCTGGACCTCCTCATAACCCGCCTCGATTTCGGCACGCCTCGTGGTCATATCCATGTCGAACACGGCTTGCAGGCTGGCCGACCACCGGGCAAGGAGGGCGGCATCACCAGGAACGCCGAGCAACTCGGCGATGGCCATCGAGGGCAGCGGACGTGCCAGTGCGGTGACGACCTCGCAATGGCCGGCGGCAGCGATGTCCTGCCATAGGCCGGCCAGGTACTCGCGCAGCCGAGGTCGCAGCCGCTCAACCTGGCGCGGCGTGAAGGCGGCGCTGACCAGCCGGCGCAGGCGGGCGTGTGGCTGGCCGGACTGTGCCATCAGCCCGTTCGTTGTCCGTTCGTAGATGACCCCGTCGTTCAGCCCCTGTAGCTCCAGCAACTCGACCGCAGGGAACGACAGCCGCCGATCCTTGAGCAACGCCATGCCTGGCTCGCGGCCAAGCACCAGGTAGCCCAGGTCAGAGCGGACTAGCCAGTTGCGACTGGCGAGGTCGTCGAGGACTTCATGGAAGCGTTCTCCGGCAAAGGCTGGGTCATCGTGGGTGAGAAGCGGCAGATCGGCGTCCTCGGCAAGCGTCACTGTTATCCCCAGCCCAGGCCGCGTGCAGCTCGCCCGGGACCGATGAGAGTTGGTTTAGCTAGGACCAAAAACGCGAACCAGTGACTGTACCGATCAATCATGACATGTTCCCCTTAACTTCGTGCTGAACCATTATGCAGGCGCTCAGGCCCAAGAGGGCGATTCTGTCGAGCGAGATTTGACCGGCTACCAGCGTGCAGTCGTGCCTGGATACCTGGGACAGCGTGCGCACCAGGACCAATGGCGCCCGCTAGCACCTGATGCCGGTATCAGCGCGGGCGCCGCGGAGGGCGGCCATCTGAGCCTTCACTCTGGGCTGTCCGCGGCGGTCAGTGACCGAACAACGGCGGGGAACACGGCGTCGGCACGGGCCGCTAGCTCCGCTTCGGTCAGCAACTGGACCGGGTGCGGGATGTAGAGCATCTGGCTGGCCGGCATCGCGAGCAGCCGCGCCTGCTCAACGGCCTCGTCGGCGAACGGAGACGTTGCAATGCCAACCGCGGGGACGCCTCGGCGTTCCAGATGAACCAGGTCGCACACACTGCACGACGTGCATGAGCCTCAATCCGCGAGGGCTTCAACCACAGCGTCAGAGACCCTGGCTATGTTGTCGATGAGGTCGAGGGCGGCAGGCCTGGAGAAGATCTCCTTCGTCTGACGGCTGGTGACCGCGCCCGCGGACTGCAGCAGCGTCTCGATCCGGTCCAGGAACTCGGCGCCACGGTTCTTCCGAATGTCGAGTAGCGTCACCCGCAGGCCGCACAGCTGCGGCGGGCGGTCCGCGAGGGGCTGTTCCGGCCTCGCCCGGTCATCAAACGGGCTCACGTACCCGGTCACCGTGGCTCCACCTCCGCCGAAACTATCTGGGATCCCATGCCGGTACACGGACCGAGGACAGCAGAATAACGTCCGGCTTCGCCACCGGCCACGACCAAGATGATTTCTGCGGGCGACGCCCACTTGTGAATTTGGGCGTCCGGGTCAGACCGGTGTACGTACGGTGTTGTCTCGCCGCGCCTGAGGTCCTTCGCCGGCTTGTGGACCGCCTCGAACATGTAGTCGCGCAGGCGGTCCTTGGTCCAGCCGTGCGCGCGGAACATCTCCGCGTGCTCGGGACAAATGATGTACACCTCCGGTTCGGAGAGCGGCCACCAGTTCGTGCTCCAGGTGCTCGCCGCAGCCCAGGCGAGTACGTAGGCGAGATCTTCCGGCGTGCGGCTCCGGTGGTCGGAGATCGACAACGGCGCGTCGCTGCCGATGAGCGTGACCACTGATTGCTCCGGCGCGAAGCCGCGGTCGACGTGCAGCGGCGGCCACGGGCTGACCTCCTCGTCCTCGGCGATGCAGAAGCCGATCTTGCCCATCTGGCCGAGCGTGGACCGGTCGAGCCTCCCGGGCATGCCACCGCCGGTCAGCTCGATCATCAGGCGCAGGGCCCTGCCGATGGTCAGGTTTGCGCGGTTGCCGGGGCCGAGCACGCCCATGCCGCTGTTCATGCCTAGTTCATGGCGGACCGGGCCGTTGACCACCACCAGCTGGCCGGCCGGCTGGGTCGTGACGGCCTGACCGTGCACGTTGAACCTGCTGTCGAGCGCTGCCCTCGCCGCCGCGACGACGACGGGAAAGTACGCAGGCCGGCAGCCGGCGAGGACGGCGCAGGCAGCCAGGCGCTCGAGCGTTAGCTCGCCCATGGCGGGCGGTACCTGGCCGAGAGACGTCTGCCGGGCGTGTCGGCCGAGCATCTTCTCAACCCGCTCCTCGGTCGGCGGGACGACGGGGAGGCCGTCGGTCCAGCCGCGCTCGAACATCTCCTCCATTGCGTCCTCGTCCGGGTGTGTCATCGCCGCTGCGATGGCCGGGTCGAGCGCCGCCTTTGAGGAGCAGCCTGGTTTGCGCAGGGGCTCAGTTGGCGCCGGGGTCGCGAGCGTCGCACCCGCGACAGCGGCAGCCCGCTGGATAAGTCGCGTGATCGCAGGCTGATCCCAGCCGGTGACCCTGTCGGCGATCTGCCCCTGTTGGTCGACGAGAACAGCGGTCGGTACCGAGAGCAGGCCGTAGGCTCGCGAGGTCTGGTACGGCGCTGCCTGCGACACCACTCCGCCCGTCCAGCCCGACCGGCGCGCCACCCGGATGGCCACCTCGAGCGGATCCTCGAAGACCGCGGTGCAGCTGACTCCGGCGCTCGCCCATTCCTGGCACAGTGGCCCGAGCCTGCGCATGGCCAGCGCGGAGGTTGGGCAGTCTTCATTCACGAACAGCAGCATCGCGCCGCCGCGCGCGGTGAGGCTCTGGATGGTGACGGGCTCGGCGGCAAGTCCGGTCACCGCCAGTGCAGGCGCCGGGCCGGCTGGGGGACTCTCGCTCCGCTGCTCTGCGGCCATGTACTAGGGCTAGCACAGATCGGGAGCCCGCCGGAGGGGAGTCACTGGGAAGGTGCTGGAGCTGGGACGCCGAGCGCGTTGCGCTTCGCAGGCATCCGGAGCGACACCATCCGCCGCCAGCCGCCAACCCGCTCGTAGAGATAGAAGGCGTCGATGCCCGCGGCTAGCAGCCGCGACTTTGCCTGAGGCCAGCCGAGGATCCCGGCCATGTGGGCCATGACTGCCTTGCTGACGTCGCGGTAGATGGCGATCTCGGCCAGCGCCGCATCGCGCAGAGTTCTCCGGATGACCTGGTCGTGTCCGGCTGCCGACAGACGCAGCAGTTCCTCCTGGCAGTAGGCCAGGTGATTGTCCTCGTCCAGGGAGATGGCCCTGACCGCGCGAGCGATCTCTGGCCGGTCCACGGTGTACTTGCGCAGCGCGCGCATTTGCTCCGAGGCCCGCTGTTCGGTGACCCGGCTGTGCGCCAGGTACGTCACGATGTCGGCCTCGGTCAGCTGCTGGCTGGCGCGCAGGCGGCTATGGGCGAGGCCAATGCCCGACGACTCGAGGCGCATCGTGTAGTCGGTGTCGGTGGGGACGGCCACGGGATCCAGGCCGCGCTTACGCAGCAGCGCATTGAAGATGCGGCCGTGCTTGTCCTCGTCGGCGCCGTGCCGGGCGATCTTCGGCGCCAGGTCTTGCTCCGCGCCGGGGACGAGCTCCGCGATCCTGCCGTTCTCCCATCCGCCCTGCGCCTCGCCGCTGGCGGCGATAGAGCAGAACAGCTGGAAGGCGTCTTCGTTATCGAAAATCTCCTC
Source organism: Streptosporangiaceae bacterium (assembly GCA_035472835.1). Taxonomy (GTDB): domain Bacteria; phylum Actinomycetota; class Actinomycetes; order Streptosporangiales; family Streptosporangiaceae; genus JAJYUU01. Next base: position 4,635 of record DATIOU010000102.1, read on the forward strand.
GAAGATCTTCTTGGCGGTTGGCATTCCTATCACCTACCTCGCCCCGAGCTGCCAGATATATGCCGAGCAGACCTGCCACTGTGATCATCAGCGACGACGTACCGAGCGTTCCCACGCACCGTGTCCGTCAAGCGGGCCTATTCAGCGGCGATTGCCTCGCCGACCACGGCCACGGCGTATCCACGGCATCGGATTCCTGGACGGGGCCGAAGTCTGCGGCACACCGCAACGCCCGGCAACCTTGACGCGGGAACGGGCCCGGAGATCGACTAGGAACCGACGTGTGGCTGGCCGATCGATTGCAGTCGGCCTGGAAGGCCTGCGGGAGCTTATTCCGGAGGGACGATG
>DATIOU010000103.1:0-14865 GCA_035472835.1 Streptosporangiaceae bacterium
GGCGCCGAGCCGCACCAGCGCGTGCTGCACGTGGACGAGCGCACCATCCGGTTCGCCTGGACCGTCGACGGAGTGGAGACCACGGCGCAGTTCGAGCTGGCCGAGGACGAGGGCGGCACGCTGGTCACGCTGAGCCAAAGCGACCTGCCCAGCTTCTCGGAGGTGCTGGCCGACACGGCCGGTGCCCGTGGAGCGCTGCAGACGTTCTGGTCCCTGGCGATCGCCAACCTGGCGGACTACCTGTCCGATCGTGAGCTGACCCCGAAGTGCGACTTCACGTCGAACGAGTTGCACGCCTCAGTCGTGATCGACGCGGCACCGGACAAGGTGTTCGACTCGATGACCCAACCGGAGCAGTTCCTACGGTGGTTCGGCGCCAACGTGGACATCGAGCCCTATGTGGGCGGCCGCTTCGCGATGGGCGGCTTCGAGCTGGACCCCGGCGGGGCCAAGTTCGTCGAGTTCGAGCCGGGCCGCAAGGCGACCCTGCTGTTCGCCGACGGCATGACCGACAGCTGGGAACTGGAAGGCTCGGACGGCAAGACCCGGCTCACCGTGGTGGAGAGCGGGTTCGACCCCGCCAACCCGCCATACCCGGGCTGGACCGGCTGGCTGAGCGGCCTCGCCGCGCTCCGGCGCTACCACGAACTCCCGCAGTGGCGAACGATCTGGCGCCAGATCGAGATCGCCGGGGTACCCGAGGGCATGTTCAGCATCGACCAATGAGATGAGTGCCCCGGAACGCGTTCCGGGGCACTCATCAACAACGGCTCACGGCTCGACGATGTGCGACTCCACGCTCGTGCCGGCAGTTACCTCCAGGCGCAGCCGGTCCGCACCACGTACTACTGAAACACGCTCTCAGACGAACAGCGGCTGAGCAGCTGACCGGTTCATCGGCTCGGTCATCGCCGCGTCAGCCGGAGCCCCGGCGAACCGGCTAGCCGCGTCGAGCACTTTGGGCAGCAGGTCCACGTCGCCGGCACTGGCCAGGAAAACGCCCGGGCGGCTCAGCGCCCACCACACCGCCAGATCGATGTCGTTCTGCTCGTGGAAAGCCTCATTACCACGTCGCCTGGGTATGGGGGCGTCCCAGCCACGGGCGCCGCGCGATCGACTTGATCGTCTGGATCCCCACATTCCGCTCGCGGCACGTGCGGCAGAGAGCATCGAAGTTGGCTGCGTAGTAGCTGTTCCGCATGGTGATGTAGTTGTACGGGAGCAGCACCGAGTCGAAGTCGAACCGCTGAAGGCTGCGCCGGTGCGTTGCAGCGATCTGGGCGCCATGGCCGGTTACGCCGATCCAGTGGACCAGGCCCTCGTCCCGCGCCTCGCGCGCTGCTTCGATGGCTCACCCCTGCCTTCGAGGCACCCACCTCGTAACCCGTTGGCAAGACGTCGGCGAGCACCAGGGCGGCTTCGTCGCTGACGCCGCCTGGCAGCCGGAAGGTAGACGCGTCGGCGAACGGCACACGCACGAACTCGGCCTGCGTCCCATGGAGCTTGTGACCAGGGACTCAGCCGCCGCCGCCGAGGCACTGCCCGTACTGGCTCTCGCGGCAGGTCCGGGTCCCGCGGGGACCTTGTACTCCCTTTTGACGCCGAGCGGCGGATCACGCCGGGCCAGCCACGGCCAGCGTCTGCTCGTGCCGATGCATCGCAGGTACACGTAGGCACGGATCGAAGGTCCCACGGAGCGAGGGCTCTCGACCCTGCCTGCAGGCAGTGGCGCAGCGAGACGCTCAGCCCAGCTCAGTAAGTCACCGGCCGGACAAGGGGTCCGGAGGAACTGCAAGGAGGCAGACGATGCGCAGGAGGACGTTCGACGCACTGGCAACCGTGGCTGGCCTGATTCTGGCCGCTGTGTTGCTGGTCGCGGGCGTGCTGCTCACCTGGGGTCACTCGTTCGTGAACAACGAGGTCGCCAGCCAGCTCAGCGCGCAGAAGATCGAGTTCCCGACGACAACCAGCCCCGGCTTCAAGGCGCTGCCGAAGGCAGACCAGGCGGCGATGGGCAGCTACGCCGGCCAGCTCATGACGAACGGCGCCCAGGCTGAGACCTACGCCGACCATTTCATCGCCGTCCACTTGAAGGAGATCGGCGGGGGCGGGACCTACTCGCAGCTGAGCGCAGAGGCGATGGCCCTGCCGCCGACCAGCAAGCAGTACGCCGCCCTGGAGGCTCAGGTCCAGACTGTGTTCCGTGGTGACACACTGCGGAGCATGCTGCTGAACGCCTATGGGTTCTGGAAGATGGGCCAGATCGCGTTCATCGCGGCCATCGTGTCCTACGCAGCGGCTGGCCTGTTGCTGATCCTCTCCTGCCTCGGATTCGTCCACCTGCGTCGAACCGCCCCGGAAGCCGAGATCATGCCGACCATCGCTCGTCGCGTCCACGTCGACGCGAGCTGACGCGACTCTCGCTGAGGTGCACACCCGGCCGTCGGCCTCCCGCCGCGAACCACGCGGCGGGAGGCCTTTTTTAGTGCGGTGTGAGCCGCATACGACTCGGGACTTACGTCCCGCCGACTGGTGACCGTCATCACTGCCTGGGTGAACCTCGCTTACGCGACGCTCAGCGTGCGGAGCTTCGCCGCACTAGGCCTCACTCCCACAAGGAGCTAGACAGATGAGCCCAAACGCAGTGGCGGACGCCGCCTCGGCCATCGACCTGAATCATCCCGGTACTTTTCTGCACTGGTCGTTCATTGAGATCTCGGTCGCCAACCTGATCGTCATCGGCGTGATGGTGGTCATCTTCGGACTGGCCCTGCTGCTGCCGTTCCCGTCACGGCATGATGGCAAGCTTGCGTCGCCTGGCACCGGCACGCTGGCCGGCGCCACGGATGCTGAGCAACGGAACGGGGCCGACGATCCCGACGCTGACATGTGGACTAACCGCGTCCGGCGCCGCGCGCTCCGCCTGCTGCCCCCGGGCAAGCTGCTCCCGGACCGGCAGCCGGCGTACGTCGCTTCCTGGATCTACACCTTCGGAGTCGCCACGCTGGCGACTCTCGGCCTGGCCATCGCGTCCGGCTTCGCGCTCGCGCTTGGCGGGCCGGACTGGTACCACTACAACTCGGTCGGCCACTTCTTCAACAGCATTCACCTGTGGAGCGTCGAGCTGTTCATGGCCTTCCTTGTGATCCACCTGTGGGGCAAGTTCTGGATGGCTGCCTGGCGGGGCCGGCGGGCGATGACGTGGATTACGGGTGTAATCGCGTTCATGGCCTCGGTGGTGGAGTGCTTCACCGGCTACCTGTCGCAGTCGAACTTTGACTCGCAGTGGATCGCTACCAACGGCAAGGACGCGTTCAACGCCGGAGGCGCGGGCTCCTTCTGGAACGTGATGAACTTCGGCCAGATGCTCCTGTGGCACATCGTGCTGATCCCGATTGTCCTGGTGGCCATCGTCGGTGCCCACATCCTTATGGTCCGGGTCCGTGGCGTCGTTCACCCGCTGCCCGCGCGGACCACGCTTCGCCGGAGCCGGGCCGACCGCGAGGCTGCTGCCGCAGCCGACGCTGCGCCTTGGCGCGGCGCCACCCGCCGCTACGACATCCTGAAGGAAGGCACCGTCGCGGTCACGATCACTGGTGTCCTGGTGCTTCTCATGGCGGGGCTGCTGTCCTCGCCCGACCTGCCGCCGCTGAGCGTGCAGACCTGGGCGAAGGCCAGCGCCGCCGACTTCGTCGGCACAGCCGCAGCCGAGCTGGACGGCTCCGCGCTCGCCGCCTCGTACGGACCGCCATACAACAACGGCACCAGTGCCGTGCAGCAGGTCGGGCCTGTCAACTGGCAGAAGCTCGCGGGCGTCACCCAGCCGATCAATGCGGCCCAGACGTTCGTCCTCTCGCCGCTATCGAAGCTGGCCCCGACCGCGCCTGCGCTGGTAGCCGCGCTCAGTACCTACAACGCCGCGTCAGCTGGCCAGCGGCAAACCTGGGCGACCGCCTTTGACAAGGCAGTGACCAGCAACAAGGTCCCGTTCAACAACGGGTTGCTGAAGGTGCCTGCCGCCGGACCAGTGCCGGTGATGATGTTCTACGAGCTGAAAGCGGCGCAGAGCGGCACTCTGGACGCCGACCTGCTCACGCAGACGAAGTTCTACGGCACTAACTACACCAGGCCGCTGCTGTTCATCGCTGACGGCGGGTACTACGCCGACCTCGCCACGTCGCTCCACCTGACCGGCGGCCAGTGGGGCGTCATGAACGAGACCGGCAGCTACCCCGGGCAGCCATGGCTTTGGCTATACCAGCTGTGGTACCACGTCGCACCGTTCCAGAACTCCTCGAGCGTCGACGTATGGGCGGTGTACCTGACCGGTGTCGGCACTATCTTGCTGCTCCTCGTCCCGTTCATCCCTGGCCTCCGGGACATGCCCCGCCTGATCCCCGTGCACCGGATGATCTGGCGCCGCGACTGGCACCAGCCGGACGAGCCAGGCCAGCCAGCCGACTCGGCCGCGCACGCTGCCCAGGACACGGAAGGCAAGCTCGTGACCTGATAAGCCGTAGGGAAGAAGGGGACAGATCGTCCGGGCGGCTACGAAGCGGCCCGGACGATGTCGTCGTCGGGCCGGTCCGGGACCGGCTCATAGCCGGTCACGATCTCGGTGCTGATTTCGATAATGTCCGTCATTGCGCCGCCGAGCCAGGACCGGAGTTGGTCCCGACCGGGACAGAGCCGAGCCGCCGCACCGCGGGTGCCGAACGTCCCGGCCGGCGAGGGCTAATGCCCACTGCCAGGACTGATCGAGGCAGGCACGCTGGTGGCTTCGCACCGAACGAGGAATGAGCAAGCAGCTAGAGGAGCCGCCATGCGCGCGCAGGTAGGTGACCGGCTCATCGTTGAGGGCGACCACGCGCGGGCTGGCCTCATCATCGGCGTCCCGCATTCTGACGGTTCGCCGCCATACATCGTCAAGTGGCTGGCCGACGGTCACATCGCCATGGTCTCGCCTGGCGAATTCGCCCGGGTTATCAAGGCCGGGCAACCGGCGAGCACAGAATGACTGCTCGACGGCCCGGCTGGGTCCGTCCGGCTCTATCCCTGGTGCCAGCGCGAATCCGAGCCGTTCGTCCGCCTTCGCCGGGACCAAGGTCCTGCATTGACGCAGGCGGCCGCGACTATCGTGGAGCTGACCGGCGCGGGCGGGGCCCGTTCCCGTCCTGACGTTGTGCAGTTGTGTGATCGCGAAGGGCGACTCGGATGACAGATGGTGCGCAGGGCAAGGCGGGCATCAAGGTGTTCCTTCTTGACGACCACGAGATCGTCCGGCGTGGCGTGAGAGACATGCTCGAGGCCGAGCCCGACATCACGGTCATCGGCGAGGCGGGCACGGCCGAGTCCGCACTGGCCAGGATTCCCGCGCTGATGCCGGACGTGGCGGTGCTCGACGTGCGGCTGCCCGACGGCGACGGAGTCACGGTCTGCCGGGAGATCCGGTCGAGGTATCCGCAGGTCGCCTGCCTGATGCTGACCTCGTTCGGGGACGACGAGGCGCTGTTCGACGCGATCATGGCCGGCGCTGCCGGGTACGTGCTCAAGCAGATCCGCGGCACCGATCTGGTAGGCGCCGTGCGCACCATCGCATCCGGCGAGTCGATGCTGGACCCAGAGGCAGCCAGCAAGGTAATGGCCCGGATGCGCGACCAGGCGAACAAGAAGGACCCGCTGGCCGGCCTGACGCCGCAAGAGCGGAAGATTCTCGAGCTCATCGGCGAAGGCCTGACCAACAGGCAGATCGGCGAGCGGATGTACCTGGCGGAGAAGACCGTGAAGAACTACGTCTCGGCCCTGTTTGCCAAGCTGGGCATGGAGCGCCGTACGCAAGCTGCCGCGTACGCGTCCCGAGTCTTCGACCAGGCCGGTCACTAGGGCCGACTCGGGCCGTAGGTCCATGACGGCGTTCTGCCGAGGGGTGGCAGGGTAGCTGTGGTGAATGTGGCGAGCCAGCCGTATGCAGACGTGGCCGAGACTCCTTCGGCGGCGGTGTATTTCGCCGGGGAACACGCGTACAAGCTCAAGAAGGCCGTCAACCTGGGGTTTCTCGACTTCACTAGTCTCGAGGCGCGGGCGGCGGCCTGTGCCCGCGAGACCGAGCTGAACCGGCGGTTTGCGCCGGACGTGTATCTCGGCGTCGCTGATGTACGTGATCCGGACGGGAAGATCTGTGACTACCTGGTGGTCATGCGCCGGATGCCGGTGGCGCGGCGGCTCTCGTTGCTCGTGCGGGCTGCGGCTCGCGTGGATGGGCCAGTGCGGCAGGTCGCGCGCATACTCGCGGCCGCCCATGCCCGCGCACACCGATCGGCGCAGATCAGCGCCGAGGCCGGGACCGACGCGTTGCAGGGGCGGTGGCTGGACAACATCAGCCAGACAGCGGCGATCGCGGGACGGCTGCTGGATGCCGGCGTCTTTGCCGAGATTGACGGGCTGGTCCGGCAGTTCCTGGCGGGCCGGGGACCGCTGCTGCAGGAGCGGATCGATGCGGGCCGGATCGTGGACGGGCACGGGGATCTGCTCGCTGACGACATTTACTGCCTCGACGACGGACCGCGCATTCTCGACTGCCTGGACTTCGACGACCGGCTTCGCTGGCTGGACGGCCTCGACGACGCAGCGTGCCTGGTGATGGACCTCGAGCGGCTCGGCGCTCCCGACCTCGGCCGCCGGTTTGCTGGCTGGTACGGCGAGTTCGCGGGCGACCTGCCGCCCGCCTCGCTCCTGCATCACTACGTCGCCTATCGCGCGTTCGTGCGGGCCAAGATCGCCTGCATCAAGGCCAGTGACGGCGCGATCGAGGCTGGTCGCGATGCTCGGCAGCTCGCCGATCTCATGCTGCGGCACCTCCGGGCCGGGATCGTCACGCTGGTCCTGGTCGGCGGGCCTCCCGGCACTGGCAAGACCACACTGGCCGACGACGCTGGCGCCAGGCTCGGCTGGGCCGTGCTGAGTAGCGACCGGATCCGTAAGGAACTCGCCGGGCTCCCAGTCGACGCCGATGGCCGGAGCGCGTTCGGCACCGGCATCTACACCTCGGAGTGGACTGCCCGGACTTATGACGAGCTGCTGCACCGGGCCGGAGAACTGCTCGCGCGCGGCGAGTCGGCCGTGCTTGATGCGTCGTGGTCGTCAGCCGAGCTGCGATCGGCGGCCGCTGAGCTCGCTCGTGCGACGCACGCACACCTGGTGGAGCTTCGCTGCGCGGCCGTGCCCGAGGTAGCCGACCGACGCCTGCGGACCAGGCCGCGCGGGTTGTCGGACGCAGGACCCGAGATAGGCGCGAGGCTCGCGGCTGCCGCGGCACCCTGGCCCGGCGCGATCGTTATCGACACTGGTGGGCTGGCGCCTGGTGCCGCCGCCGAGCTCGCGCTGTCCGCGATCCGGCCGCACGGGGCCGAGCACGTGTGGCGGCCGACGCGGCCCCTGATGGCTGCGGACTAGCTGTCCGATGCCGGGTCCGGCTTCGGGCCGAGCGGGAGCGGGACGCGCCAGTCCAGCTCGGTACCACGCCCGGCAGCCGAGTCGATCCGGAACGACCCGCCGAGCTTGCTCGCTCGCTGCTCCAGGTTTGCCAGCCCGCTGCGCCGGGCTGTCACCGGCATGCCGGCACCGTTGTCGCGAACCCGCAGTGACAGCTCAGCGGCGGCGCGCACCTGTACCGCGACGCTGCGGGCGGCCGCGTGCCGGGCCGCATTCGACAGTGCCTCACGGAGCACACCGAGCACCTGCTCGGCAACATCGTCGGGAACGTCGTCGTCGAGCCGGCCGTCGAGCTGGATCGTGGGCGGGAATCCCAAGGCCGGGGTCGCTTCGTCGGCGACCTGGAGGATCCGGGCGCGCAGGCCGGGGGGCTTCGCCTCGTGCCGGGTTTGCAGAGCGAAGATGGACGAGCGGATCTCCCGGATCGTCTCGTCCAGCGCGTCGACGGCCGAGCTGACCCGCTGAGCGGCGTCAGGCGAGCTAACCATGGGCATAGTGCCCTGCAACGACATGCCGGTCGCGTAGAGCCGCTGGATGACTAGGTCGTGCAAGTCGCGGGCGATCCGGTCTCGGTCCTCGAACACGGCAACGCGCTCGGCCTGGCGACGATGCTCGGCCAGTTCGAGTGCTATGCCTGCCTGGCTTGCGAAGGTGACGAGCATGTCCGCTGCCGCTGGCGCCAGCGGCATGGCGCCCGGGTGACGGCCTGCCGTCAGCACGCCGTGTACGTTGCCGCTGGCGCCGAGCGGGAAGAGGATCGCGGGCCCTAGATGCAGGTGCTCCCTCGCGGCCGGCGCGACGCGTTCATCGTGACTGAAGTCATCCACGACCAGGAAGTCGCCGCTCGCGAGGACCAGCCCGCTGGCCGAGCCGGTCATGGGGAGTACGAGGCCCAGCGCCTCGTCGGCGCCCACGCCTGCCGCGTGCTCGATCCGGAACCGGGTTTTGTCGGCGGTCGGCAAGGCCAGGGCAACAAGGTCGGCGCCCGACATCTCCAGCGACTTGCTGGTGATCAGCTCAAGGGCAGCACTGACGTCGGCGCCTGACAACAGCGATCTGGTGACCTCGGCGCTCGCGGTGAGCCATCGCTGCCGCCGGCGTGCCTCGTCGTAGAGCCGGGCGTTCTCAATCGCGACGCCGGCCGCAGCCGCGAGCGCCACCAGGATGGCCTCGTCCTCCTCGTCGAACTGCCCGCCGTCGCGTTTCTCAGTCAGGTAAAGGTTCCCGTACACCTCGTCCCTGATCCGGATCGGCACGCCCAGGAATGACGTCATCGCCGGATGGCCTGCCGGAAAGCCGGACGACAGCGCGTGCGCCCCGAGGTCGGAGACACGCACTGCCTTGGGGTCCCTGATCAGGGCGCCAAGCAGCCCGCGCCCTTCCGGCCAGCGGTGGATGCGGCCGATCTCTTCCTCGGTCAGTCCGACGGGTATGAACTCGGCAAGGCGATCACCTTCGCCGATTACGCCCATCGCCCCGTAGCGAGCGTCGACCAGCGTGACCGCGGCCTCGACGATTCCGCGTAGCACTACCTCGATGTCGAGGTTGCTACCGACGGCGACGACGGCCTCGAACAGGGCATTCACCCGGTCTCTGGTCGCGAGCACCGCCTGCAGCCTGACCTGTAGCTCGGCCAGCAGTTCGTCGAGGCGCAGGTTCGGGAGCAGCGACCCCGGCTTCTCCGACCCCACAGCGACTCCCGCGGTTGACACCCCAAAACGCTGAAATGATACGCCGCGGCACAGGTCCGGCCTGGTGCCGCGGCGCGGCCGTCGCTGGGCTGTCGCATTTCCCTCAGTTTCGGCCACCGCTTCGCCGGGTCATTGATGCGACGGGGCAAGCTTGAAAGAGTCGAGTAGCCATCGATGGCATTGTCGGAGTGCACGGAGGACGAGCCATGGCATCGCAGAGCCTGACAGCCGCTTACGCCCCGTTTGTCGCCTCGCTACGAGCGGGCGGCTTCCGGGATCCCGACGATAGCGGCTGGCCCGCAGAGGTGGTCGCCGCGCACGTGGCCAGGAACAACGACCTGATCGCCGCCACCGCCGAGCTCGTCGCCGAGGGCGCCGAGGTCTCGTATGACAATGCGACAACCGTCGACGAGGTCGAGCTCGCCGCGTACGCCGCCAGCGTTGGCGGCCTGCGCGGGCTCGCAGCTGAGGTCGAGCGGTCGGCTGCGCGGCTGGCGGCGGCCCGCGACGCGCTCGGCGCGAAGGCCGAGACGCCCGTGCAAGTCGTCATCCGGGATGCCGGCACAGTTGTGCGGGACGGCCCGGTCCCGATCGGCGAGTTCATCGATGGCAACGCCAGTTTCCACCTGCGTATGCATCACGAGCAGCTGATAGCGCTCGAGCCGGTCTGGGCGCCGGCTGCGCCACCGCGCGAGTTCGACGCCTACCAGCTGATTCTCCTGGTCCGGCCGTCGGACCAGCCGGTGCTAGACGACGACGCCAGGAAAGCACTCGGACTGCAGCACCTCGGCCACTTCCGCAAGATGCACGCGGCCGGTTATCTGAAGGTCGCCGGGCCCATCGATGATGACGACGAGATCGCGGGCGTCTGCCTGTACCAGGCCGAGACCCTGGAGCACGCTCGCCTGCTGGCCGAGAACGACCCGGCGGTCCGGGCCGGCCGATTCGCTGTCCGCGCGATGACGTGGTACACGCAGAAAGGCGCAGTGGCCTTTAGCGACGCGCTGTATCAGGGCACGCCGACCGTCGGGCCCGCGGCGGGCTAGGCATAGCTGGCTGCTCCCGCCTCATAGGCTGAAGCCCCAGTAGCTGGACATATGCATGGTGACCGCGGCCACGCCGATGCCGACCGCGAGCGACAGCGCGAGCATTAGCCATCGGACACCACCGCCAGCCACAGCTTCATGGCCGCCGGTACCCGCGGCCCGTGCGAAGAGCATGGCGCGCAGCGTCGGGTCGCCGCACTTAGTTCTGCTCCTTGTGACGTTGCGAACGGGACAGCCGGAGCGCCAGCGTGGGGCAGGCATTGACGGCTCGTCTGGCATGAACGGCGAGGTCATTGGGCACCCGCTCATGAATGATCGGGTATCCCCATTCGTCCATCTCCACGAGCTCGGGCGCCAGGTCGGCACAGAGGCCGTGACCCGTGCACGCGATGGGATTGATTTCCAGCTTGAGGCTCATCGCCAACCCTCTTCCGTAGGCCGAGGGACCGGCATCATCGGGGCGTGCTGTCGCTCGCCGTGCGTGACCAGGCACGCGCGCCCCCGCGCGACGCGCACTTGACGTGATTGCCCGCCATACCTAGGATCACTAGGTATGAAGTCCGAGAAGCTCAAGGGCAACCTGGACATGCTCCTGCTGGCAGTGCTCGCAGCGGGACCAGGACATGGTTACTCGATCATCACCCGGCTGCGCGACCGCAGCTCCGGCTCGTTCGACCTGCCTGAGGGCACCGTATACCCGGCGCTGCACCGGCTCGAGACGGCCGGGCTCCTCGACAGCGCCTGGGACGTGGTGGCCGGCAGGCGCCGCAGGCTGTACCGGCTGACCGCGGCCGGCGAGGAGCACCTGGCTCGCGAGGCCCGCGAATGGCGCGCGTTCAGCGGCTCGGTGTCGCTCGTGCTCGGCAGCTGAGTCAACTCAAGATCAGGGAGGCAGGATGACCGACCAGGCACCGGCCAACGAAGCAGGCGGGCCGGTCGAGGATTACCTCGACCAGCTCTTGCTGAGCCTCAGCGGGCCGCCACGCTATGTGCGCCACACGCTGGCCGAGATCGAGGCGCATCTGCACGATGCCGTCGCCGACGAGCTGACGGCCGGCCGCACCCAGGCCGACGCCGAACAGGCGGCAGTCGCCAGGATCGGCGCAGTGCGGGCCGTCACCGGTCACCCGGCGCTGTTTACACGACCGTCGGCAGCAGTGCTGCGCCGCACCGCCCTCGCGGGCTCACTCATCGGCGGTGTGGCTCTGGTGGCGTACGCCTTCTCGGCCGTCATCAGCGTAGGGCTGGCGGCCCTGCGCGGAGCCGAATTCGTGTCGGCCCCGTTCCCGCCCGGAAGCTATACCTCCGCCGACTGCGCCCGGTGGCTCGCCGGCGACGCGGCGACGCACAGCTGTATCACGGCCATGACCCGCGACCACGTCGGGGACATCGTCCTGCAGGGCATCGCCGCCGGACTCTTCGGCCTGCTCGCGCTCCTCGCGTTCTGGCTAATGCGGCAGCGGTGGCAGGACCGCGGCACGCTCACCGCGCTCCCGGTCGGCAGCGCCGAGGCCGTTGGCGCCATCCTGGCGCTGCTTGTCGCCGCCGTCGGCGTCGGCACCGCCGTCGACCTCGAGACGGTTGGGCGCGGACTCGGCGCGGGCCAGCCCATCGCGATCGCGCTAGCGGCGCTCTGTGCGGCCGCGTTCTTCGCGGTGCGGCTCTATCGCGGCGTCAGAACGACGCGCTGGATCGCGCCCGCGTAGATTCAGCCAATCCAGCACCACGCCGCGGGCGGGCAAAATCTGTTGCCCGCCTGCGGATGGCCGTGCAACGCTGACACTTTGCTGCCACGTGTGCTCCACAGCAGGAGGGAGGACGCAGATGACGAACGCACTGAGCTTCACGCTGCCCTTCCTTCCCGCCGGCTTGAGGAGTACATGTCGTGCCCGACTTCGCCTACCATCGCCGCGGTAAGCGGCGATTCGACGATGACGAGCCCAGCTTCGCCAAGCGCGACCGGCACCGCCGAAGGCTGCGCCCGCTAGCCGAGATCGATGCAGCCGACGGCCTGCCCGACGGCCAGCGATGGTCCACCTGGGACCAGTCCACGCCGACCGACCGAGGACCGCAGCCGCATCCCGACTGGCTCGTGACCGACCTCGCGGCGACCGACACTGAGCTTGGGATCGTCAAGACCGGCAAGGAGGCAGACGTGTTCCTGGTGCGCCGCGGCGTGCCCGGCACCGGTCGATCCTGCCTCCTCGCCGCTAAGCGGTACCGGTCGGCCGAGCATCGGCTCTTCCATCGCGATAGCCAGTACCTCGAGGGCAGGCGGGTACGTGAGTCGCGTGCCAGCCGCGCCATGGCCAGCCGCAGCACCGTCGGCCTGCAGATGATCGCCGAGCAGTGGGCGAACGCGGAGTTCTCCGCCCTGTGCCGGTTTCATGTCGCAGGCGTGCCGGTGCCGTACCCGGTTCAGGTCCTGGGCACGGAGATCTTGCTCGAGTTCATCGGCGCGGCCGACGGAACCGCCGCACCGCGTCTTGCCGAGTGCGGGCTGCGCGGCGCTGAGCTGACGAAGCTGTGGGAGCAGCTAATCGAAGCGATCGGGACCCTGGCGCGGCACGGCGTTGCCCACGGCGACCTGTCCGCCTACAACCTGCTGGTGCGCGACGACCAGCTCATCGTCATCGACGCGCCGCAGGTCGTCGACGTCATCGCCAATCCGCGCGGAGCCGAGTTCCTCGACCGGGACGCCGCGAACGTGGCCGGCTGGTTCGCGGGCCGGCAGCTACCCCCCGTCCGTGGCGGCCTACCGGGTCCCGATGAGCTGGCGGATTACCTGCGAGCTGCGGCCGGGCTCAGGTGAGGACGCGAGCTGCGACGCCGGCCACCTAGGTCAGCCTGCGCTCGGCCGCCCATCTGGTGAGCTGATGCCGGGTTGAGAGCTGGAGCTTGCGCAGCACGGACGAGACGTGGCTCTCCACGGTCTTCACCGAGATGAACAGCTCCCTGGCCACCTCGCGGTAGGTGTAGCCGCGGGCGATAAGCCGGAGCACCTCGCGCTCGCGGGTAGTCAGCTGATCGAGCTCGGGATCGAACGACGGGCGGTCCACATCAGGCGTTGATCCAGCGGCGAATGCGTCCAGCACGAAACCGGCCAGGCGCGGCGAGAAGACAGCATCGCCAGCTGCCACTCGTTGGATCGCGTCCACCAGCTCACGTCCGGAGATCGTCTTCGTGACATACCCGCGGGCCCCCGCGCGGATGACGGCGATCACGTCCTCGGGCGCATCGGAGGCCGACAACGCGAGGAACTTCACCTCGGGATTGCCGGGCTTGACCGCGGCCACGACGTCTTGGCCGCCGCCGCCCGGCAGGTGCACGTCGAGCAGCACGACATCCGGCTTGCTCTCCGTGATCTGCGCGATCGCGGGCGCCACGTCCGCGGCCTCGCCGACGATGTTGACGTCGCCCGCAAGCTCAGACCTGACCCCGGACCTGAACATGCCGTGGTCGTCGACGAGGAACACCCGCGGCGTCCGATCGCCGCCCGTCATGACCGCCTCCGCATCCCATCGGCGGCCGGCCTCGGCATCGAGAGGCTGATCTCGGTGCCTTCGCCGGGCGCACTTTTGATGACGACGGCGCCGCCGCGTCTGGCCATGCGCGCCTGCACCGACTCGGCCAGGCCCTTGCGATCCGGCGGCACGGCGGCCGGATCAAAGCCGCGTCCGCGATCCCGGACGAACAGCGACACCGAGTCGGGTTCGACCTCCGCAAACAGCGACACAACGTCGGCGCCCGACCACTTGGCTGCGTTGACCGTTGCTTCCCGGGCGGCGTCCATCATCGCGGTGAGATCGTCGTCGAGCTCGCAGTCGCTGACGGTGACCGCGTCGACGGGCATCCCGTGCCTCGCCTCAACGTCCTGCTGGATGAGCCGCACCGCGTCGGCCACCGTATCCGCCTTCCCGTCCATCGACCCTGGCGGACGGCCGCCGAACAGCCACGACCGCAGCTCTCGCTCCTGCGCCCGGGCGAGCTGTACGACCTGGTGCTGATCGCCGGCCCGGCGCTGGATCAGGGCCAGCGTCTGCAGCACGGAGTCATGGACACGGGTCGCGATCTCGGCGCGCTCCTCGGCCCGGATCCGGGCCTGCCGCTCGGCGACCAGGTCCCTCGCGATGCGCATCCACCATGGGCCGAGCGCGGTGGCGATTCCGCCGACGAGCAGGAGGATCCCGGCTAGCGGCCGCAGCAGCTCGGTGGCCGTGGGATTAATGCCGAGCAGCGCCGTGAGGCCGAGCAGCACCAGGGCAAGGGCCAGCAGCATCCGCAGCACTCGCCGCTTCCTGGTGCTCGGCCCGGCCTTGGCCACCGGGTCCGCCAGGCCGCGCAAGACGTCCAGCTCTGCCTCCGGGGCGTTACGCCAGACGAGGGCGAGACCAACCGCGCAGACGATCAGCGGAACCGACAGCGAGGTGATCCAGCCCGCGTTCAGCTCCCCCGCGACTACCAGGGCCAGCACGAGGATCGACGTCACCGCGGCGGCGAGGCCGAGGCCGCGCTTGTCCCGCAGCGCCTTGGTACCGATGCTGGACTCGGCGCCGGCGGCCGGGATCAGCAGCCAGGCCACGACGTAGACGGCGGCGCCGAAACCGGTAGTGACGAGCGCGAAGACCACGATGACC